>JBOHYH010000203.1:0-4871 GCA_050737775.1 Arenimonas sp. | reverse complement strand
AATCAGGGCGCGGCAAGCGGCGCCCCTACGCAAAAAAAAAGCCGATCCACAAGGAATCGGCATGCTCTAGCTCCGGGGATGGATGCTGAAAAGAGAGGATGTCTAATCCTTGGCCGACACAATAAAGAGTAAACATGACAAGCCAATGACAGCGCAAGCAGGCCTGTAACCGCTACAATATGCGGTTCTACCTCAAAAGACTGATGCAGTGAAAGACCATCTACGCGAACTCGTCGCCCAAGCCATATTGGATCTACGTCGCCACGGCAAATTGCCGCAAGACGTAGCCACGCCTGATTACGTGATTGAACGTACCAAGTCGCGCGAACATGGCGACTATGCGACCAATATTGCCTTGTTGTTGGCCAAACCGGCCGGCATGAAGCCACGCGATATCGCTGAGGCTATCGTCGCCACTTTTTGCGATTCGCAACATGTCGAAAAAGTCGAAATCGCCGGACCTGGTTTCATCAATTTCACGATTTCAAAAGCTTGCCGTTTTGCCACCGTGCGTCGCGTGCTGGAACAAGGTACCGATTACGGACGTGGTATTGCGCAATCACGCGAATCGGTCACGGTCGAATTTGTATCGGCCAATCCAAACGGTCCTTTGCATGTCGGCCACGGGCGCGGCGCGGCTTATGGTGCCACCGTTGCCAATTTACTCGAAGCGCACGGGCATACCGTGCAGCGCGAATATTATGTCAATGATGCCGGCCGCCAGATGGACATCCTCGCGGTCAGCGTGTTTCTGCGTTATCACGAACTGGGTGGCGTCAATATGCGCTTCCCCGATAACGGCTACAAAGGCGATTACGTCGTTGATATCGCACGCTCCTTGCGCGCGCGCGAAGGTGATCGCCTGCGTCACAGCGCGATTGAAATTACCGACGGTTTGCCGGCCGACGAAAGTCAGGGCGGCGACAAGGAGTTGCATGTCGATGCCTTGATTGTCCGCGCCAAACAATTACTGGGCGAGGCCGATTACAGGATCTTGTTCAACTCAGGACTGGATTGGTGCCTGAATGATATTCGCGGCGACCTGGCCGAGTTCGGCGTACATCACGACAGTTTCTTTTCCGAACGCTCGTTAATGACCGACGGTTACGTCAAGCGCGCGATTGATACCTTGCAAGCCAACGGACATCTGTTTGAAGAAGGCGGAGCTACCTGGTTCAAGGCAACGGCTTTCGGTGACGACAAAGACCGCGTCGTCGTGCGTGAAAACGGAGCGACCACCTACTTTGCTTCCGATCTGGGCTATTTGTTATCGAAATTCGAACGCGGTTTTGAGCGTTCGCTATATATTCTTGGCGCCGACCACCATGGTTACATCGCACGCCTGAAAGCCGCCGCGCAGGGCCTGGGTTTAGATCCGGCTAAAATCGAAATTCAGTTGGTGCAGTTTGCCATTTTGTTCCGTGGCGCCGAACGCGTACAAATGAGCACTCGCGCGGGCAGCTTCGTGACCCTGCGTGAATTGCGCCATGAAGTCAGCACCGATGCCGCACGTTTCTTCTACATCATGCGTAGCAATGATCAGCACCTGGATTTCGATCTCGAGTTGGCGAAGAGCCGCAGCAACGACAATCCGGTGTATTACATCCAATACGCGTTTGCCCGCGTGTGTGCGCTGTTCCGCCAGCTGAAAGAAAAAAATCTCAGCTATAACGATAGTGCCGCACTCGCGGCACGCAAATTACTGACTACTCCGCAGGAAGATGAACTGCTGGGTGAACTAATGCGCTACCCGGAAATCATAGAAGCAGCCGCATTGCATCGCGGGCCGCAAATTCTCGCGAATTATTTACGCGAATTGGCCGCCGCTTTCCATGCTTTCTATAACGCAGAACCCATTTTGAATGCCGACGAAGAATTGCGTCATGCCCGTCTGGGCCTGTGCAAAGCCACCCAGCAAGTCCTGGTGAACGGCTTGAATCTTCTTGGCGTATCCGCTCCGGAGACAATGTAATGGCTCGAAAAAATCAGGCGAAACGCGGTAATGGCAATGGCGGCATGCCGGCATGGCTATGGGCGTTGATCGGCTTGGCGCTGGGTTTGGTGATTGCTGCCTATTTCTTTCTTGGCGACTACTGGAAAAACCGCAATACCAACGAGCCTACCCCCAACCCTGCTGCCGAAGCACCGGTTTCGCACAGCGAGGACGCGGTGGCACAAGAGCCCACAGAAAAACCAAAACCGAAATACGATTTCTATACCTTGCTGCCGGAAAAGGAAGTCGTTATTCCCGATGCCGAGTTACAAGCACAGGCCGAAGCCGAGGCAAAGAAAAATGCGGCGCCTGTTAACCCCGCCACGCCCGATCTGGTAACGGCAACACCTGAAGCTCTGCCTGCCACGGAATCACGTTTCTTGATTCAGGCTGGCGCCTTCAAGAATCAGGATGAAGCTGAAAACCTGAAAGCGACCATCGCCTTGACCGGCGAGGTAGCACGCATCGAAAGTGCCGAAATCAATGGCACCACCGTTTACCGCGTCCGCCTGGGGCCTTACAACACGGCGAGTTCGCTTTCATCGGCCAAACAGGCTTTGTCCAGTCACGGCATTGAAGCTCAGGCAATTAAGGTAAAGTAGCCTTGTTCGACTAAGGCAAGGCGAGGTCATCATGGCATTCTCGTTTGAATATCATGAAAGCGAAAATTACGTTTTCGTTCACACCAGCGGCGTGATGACCATGCAAGACATCATCCAGCTAGCGCAAGAAGCACTACTGTTTGCCCGCGAACACAAGGTCAAGCGCTTCTTGGTGGACCATCGTAAAATGATTCCGGATATTGCCACGCACGACATTTATGACTTGCCCGGCATCAATCGGGAATTGGGCATTAACGACAAGTTGAAAACTGCCGTGGTGTACTCCGAAAATTCGGCGAGGAAGGAAGATTTCGCTTTTTACCAGGTGCGCTCGCTGAGCATGGGCATCAATAATTTGCGGCACTTCACTGACATGCAGCAAGCAATGGCATGGCTGCTCACAGAGCCACGGATTTGACGCCATTTTGACATGACCTACACATGCTCCGGCTCAGGCTGTTGTTCATCTTCAATGACCGCGGGCATGCAATGATGTTTGCGCGACCATAAGGTCGATAAACGCCGGGGACCGTTTAGATGCCCATTGTTGCCGCTTTGACACTAGATGAAACCGAGCGCATGGAAGCCTTGCTGGCTTACGACGTGCTCGATACACCTCACGAACCGGTATTCCAGGCCATCACGCACTTGGCTGCCACCATCACGGGCTCTCCGATCGCGCTGATCAGCCTAGTCGACAAAGAGCGGCAATGGTTCAAAGCCAATTGGGGTCTTGAAGCTCGCGAAACCCCGCGTGATATTGCCTTCTGCTCACACGCCATTCATTCGGCTGATCTTTTTGAAATACCGGACACATTCAAGGACGGGCGTTTTTTCGATAATCCGCTAGTACAAAGCGATCCCAATATCCGCTTTTATGCTGGCTATCCGCTTGAGACCGACACCGGTTACAAACTTGGCACGCTATGCGTTATTGATCGCAAACCCAAGCAATTGAATGAAGATCAGAAGAATGCATTGAGGGAATTATCGGTCGTGGTAATGCGTTTGTTCGAAGCCCATAAACAAACGCGTGAAATTGAAAATGCCCTGCTGGAAAACGAAGAAAAGATCCGCGCCATCACCGATAGCTTACCGGCAATGATTTCCTATGTCGGCAATGACCAGCATTACCGTTTTTGCAATACCAGGGCCGCCACTACATTTGGCATGGATGTGGACAACATTCTTGGTCGCAGTGTGCGCGAAGTACGTGGTGAAGCTTTATATAATGCAATACGGCCGCAAATTGAAGCGGCACTTCGTGGCGAAGATGTCATTTTTGAAGGCAGTACCGTTGCTGCTGGGCGCAGATATTATTACCGGACGCATAATGTTCCCGATATTGACCAGAACAATCATGTTCGTGGTTTCTATTCGATGACCTTCGATATGACCGAGCAGAAACAGGCCGAACTGAAACTACAGGCCAGCGAGCATCGTTTGAATTTAATTGCCGATAATATGCCTGCCGCAATCTGTTATATCGACCGTGAACGCATTTATCGCTACAACAACGCGACCCATGCACGCTGGCTGGGCAAACAAGTTGAAGAAATCATCAATCGTCCGGTGCGTGAAGTCAGTGGTGAAGCAGCATTTTTGGTGCTTGAACCTAAAATGGCACAGGCCTTTGAGGGAAAACCCGTGGACTTTGAACTAAACGTGGAAAACAGCGGTGACAATCGTTATGTACGTGGCAATGCCGTTCCCGACTTCGATGCAAGCGGCGTGGTAGTCGGGATTTACGTCATGATGCAGGATTCGACAAAATTGAAACGCGCCCAAGAAAAACTGGTGCGACTCGCACAATTCGATTCGCTCACCGCCTTGGCAAATCGCAATCGTCTATACGACAAACTCGGTGAAGCACTGGCGCGCGGGAAAAGGCATGGCAAAGAGCTGGCAGTACTTTATCTGGATCTGGATAAATTCAAATCGATCAACGACAGTCTTGGTCATGCCGGCGGTGATGCCGCGCTCTGCGAATTTGCCAATCGGCTGAAGGCCAGTGTTCGACAGACCGATACCGTGGCAAGAATTGCCGGCGATGAATTCGTTATTCTGCTGGAAGACTTGAACTCATCGGCCGAAGCCGAACAAATTGCCAATACCATTCTCGATAATATGAAAGCGCCAATGTCTTTCGGCGATACCATATTGAATTTCTCGACCAGTATCGGAATAGCACTGGCCGAAATTGATGATGATGCCGACAGCGTTCTCAAACGTGCCGATGATGCGCTTTATTCTGCCAAAGCAGCAGGGCGCAGCAC
>JBOHYH010000202.1:0-4747 GCA_050737775.1 Arenimonas sp. | reverse complement strand
AGCAAGGCGAGGTTATGTTCCAGTGATTTCCCGAAACCGAATCCAGGATCAATCACGATATTTTTCTTCGAAATCCCTGCCATCTCGCAAGCAAAAATGCGTTGTGTCAAAAAACTATGCACTTCAGCCACGGCATCATCGTAATGTGGAGCTGACTGCATCGAGCCGGGCTCGCCTTGCATATGCATCAGGATAACCGGCACTTTCAACCCAGCAGCAACATCGAGTGCATCATCGCGTCGCAAGGCATACACGTCGTTGATAATGCCGGCACCGGCCTTGACGGCAGCGCGCATCACACCGGGTTTTGAAGTATCGATGGCAATCGGAATATTCACTTGACTGACCAGCGCTTCAATCACCGGAATCACACGTCTCAACTCTTCTTCTTCCGAAATTTCCGCTGCGCCGGGACGCGTAGATTCGCCGCCGATATCCAGCACATCGGCGCCTTCATTCACAAGACGCAAACCATGAGCAATCGCGGATTCGGCCGTACCGTGCTGTCCGCCATCGGAAAAAGAGTCCGGCGTAACATTCACGATACCCATGATGCGGGCGATATCGAAACTGAGAATTTTTCCGGCGCAGTTGAGTTGCGGAGTTGTGTCGAACATTTTTTTACCTTGAGAGGTGGAATCTAAAATGCAAGCCGTGGGAGCGTCCTTTAGGCGCGTTAAATCCGGCGTGATTTATCGCGCCTAAAGGACTCCTACCATTCGCAAACAAAAAGGCCAGAACGCATTCTGGCCTTTTCGTGATTCAGCGACAAGCAATATCAGGTCTGCGGCGCGGCGCCACCAAAGTTTCCGGCTACCGGACCAATACCATCTTTCGACGTCTTGCCCGTTTTTGCCCAATCCAGTGGAGGGCCGGGAATACGACCTTCCATGACAGCATCGATCTGGCTGACATCAATGGTTTCATAGGTCAGCAATGCTTCAGCCATCACATGCAACTTGTCGATATTGTCTTTCAGGATTTGTGAGGTCTTGGCATACGCAACGTCCAGAATATTGCGAACGACTTCATCGATTTTTTTCGCAGTGTCATCCGACACGTTTTTAGTTTGTGAAACCGAACGGCCCAAAAACACTTCGCCTTCTTCTTCGGCATAGGCAATCGGGCCGAGCTCTTCCGACAAGCCCCACTTGGTGACCATATTACGAGCCATCTTGGTCGCGCGTTCGATATCGTTCGAAGCACCGGTGGTTACTTTATCGGCACCGAAAATCAATTCTTCAGCAACGCGTCCGCCGTAAAGCGAACATAGTTGCGACTGAATCGCGACACGGTTGATGCTGTATTTATCGCCTTCCGGCAAGTACATGGTCACACCCAGTGCGCGGCCACGAGGAATGATAGTCACTTTGTAAACCGGATCATGCTCTGGAACCATGCGGCCAACAATGGCATGACCGGCTTCGTGATAAGCCGTCAGTTTTTTCTCGTCTTCACTCATCACCAGCGAGCGGCGTTCGGCACCCATTAAAATTTTATCGCGCGCTTTATCGAAATGTTCCATGCGAACTTCCTTCGCATTCTCGCGTGCGGCAAACAAGGCGGCCTCATTCACCAGATTGGCAAGGTCGGCACCGCTGAAACCCGGAGTTCCGCGCGCAATTGTCATTGGTTCCACATCGATATCGAGTGGCACTTTGCGCATATGCACTTTAAGAATTTGTTCGCGGCCACGTACGTCCGGCAAACCAACAACCACCTGGCGATCAAAACGACCTGGGCGCAACAAGGCAGGGTCCAGCACGTCAGGACGGTTGGTAGCAGCAATCACGATCACGCCTTCGCCGCCTTCGAAGCCATCCATTTCGACCAGCAAGGCATTCAAGGTTTGTTCGCGCTCGTCATGACCACCGCCCAAACCGGCACCACGATGACGACCGACCGCATCAATTTCGTCGATGAAGATAATGCAAGGCGCATGCTTCTTGGCTTGGTCAAACATGTCGCGCACACGGCTGGCGCCGACACCGACAAACATTTCAACAAAGTCGGAACCGGAAATACTGAAGAACGGCACTTTTGCTTCGCCGGCAATCGCGCGCGCCAATAAAGTTTTACCGGTACCGGGATTACCCACCATCAGGATGCCGCGAGGAATGCGGCCGCCGAGTTTCTGGAAGCGGCCCGGATCACGCAAAAATTCTACCAATTCGCCGACTTCTTCTTTGGCTTCATCGCAACCGGCAACGTCTTCAAAAGTAACTTTGACTTGGTCTTCGCCCTGCATTTTTGCGCGCGAACGACCGAAGCTCATTGCGCCGCCCTTACCACCGCCCTGCATCTGGCGCATGAAGTAAATAAAGATGCCGACAAAAAACAGAATAGGTAAAAGATTCAGCACGATCGACCAGAACGAAGGGCCGCCCGAAGGTTTTTGCTGAACGATTTCAATTTCTCTTTTCACAAGCGAATTGACCAGTTCACGATCATAAGGACCTGTTGTAGTACTCGTCGTACCATCATTTCTGGTGAACTTGAGGATCGTCGCCGCCCCGTTGCTCTCTCCGGAAAACTCAACACTTTTGACATTATTATTGTAGATATCGTCAACGAATTTGGAGTATTTGACCTCTTCCACGGACGCACCGGCGCCCATCTTGCCCGAGAAGCTTTGATACACCGTCATCATGACTAGGCCGATAACCAGTGCGAGCAATAAATTTTTTACGAGATCATTCATTCTTTTTTCCTTAACGTTTGCCGGTGGCCAACGCATAAACTTCATTAGAGCGACGACGCGATGCCGCCGGTTTGCGGGTAATCACTTTGGCATAGCGGGTTTTTAAATCTTTCATGTAGACGTCGAAGCCTTCGCCCATGAACAATTTGATTAAAAAATTACCGCCTTTCTTCAAGTGCTTATCCGCGAATTCCACCGCCAGTTCCGACAAGTACATTGCCCGGGCCTGATCGACGGAGTCCACACCACTCATATTGGGGGCCATATCGGAAAGCACAAGGTCCACGCTGGCGCCATCTATCAAGGCTTCCAGACGTAAGACTGCCTCATCTTCTCTGAAATCGCCGTGAATGAAATCCACCCCGGCAATCCCGGGCATTTCCAGGATATCCATCGCGATAACGCGGCCCTTTGAGCCCAGGTCACGCCTGATGACCTGCGACCAACCACCCGGGGCTGCCCCTAAATCCACCACCACCATACCCGGCCTGAGTAATTTGTCGCGCTCGATCAACTCCTCAAGCTTGTAGGCCGCCCGCGAACGCATGCCTTCGGCCTGTGCTTTTTTCACGAAAGGGTCGGCAAAATGTTCTTTTAGCCATTGCTGGCTACTTTTACTGCGGGCCATGGGGCATCAACCAAGTGAATACGGAAACCTTATCTACGCCGCCATGATAACCTGTACACCCTTGAAAACCCGCCAGATTTTTATGTCGAATGCACTCAGCAATCCCCAAAAACGTTATTTGAAAGGCTTAGCCCATGATTTGCGACCTACTATTCTGGTAGGAGCCAAGGGTGTAACGCCTTCGCTTTTGGCGGAATTGGACGCCGTTTTGGAGCAGCACGAGCTCATCAAGGTAAAAGTCTCTGCCGAGGATCGCGAAACACGCGATGCCTGGATCGATTCGATGGTTCAAACCAGCCAGTCTGGCCTGGTAGCGCGTATTGGCAATATCGCCGTGTTGTTTCGCCGCAGCAAGAACAAGCCTTTCGTGATTCTACCCAAAGCCTAATCGTCATGCAGTTGACACTGGAAAACCCGGATTTTCGTTATTTATTGCGTGGCGTCAGCGCCGATGGTGTTCTGGTCAACGATAAAACAGTGAATCGCAGTTTTATTCTTACACCACACGAATTGCATGAAGATTGGCGCCCAGCTTCCAGCCAGGATCTCGTCGCAGACGATATGCAGGCGCTGATCGATCTCAACCCGGTATTAGTGATTCTGGGAACCGGCACCCGCCAGCAATTTCCCTCTGCCGCCGTGATGGCCGCCTGCCTGACACGCGGCATCGGTATTGAAGTGATGGACAACGCTGCCGCCGCACGCACATTCAATGTGTTGGCGACTGAAGGCCGCAAAGTTGTCGCCGGTTTCATTGTCTGATGCGCGAAAAACACACTCGCGTCGATTTTAAAATTCTACTGACTTTATTTTTGCTTGCGATTTATTTGTCCGGCTGTGTTGTCTTCAGAAAACCGACCGATGCAGAACGCTATGCCGCCTGGTCACGAAAACACGGCGATGAAATTCTCGCCTATCAAAACTTTCTGGATGAAAATGCCGTTGGCGATATTGTGCCGCTATCGCAATTATTGAAATCAGCTCGCGACTGGAAGAAATGCAAGGCAGAGCCTTTCACGATGCCGCCCAGGGAGCTTTGGCCGAATATCGTGCCGACTTTACGGGTCGTCAAGAAATTCAAGACTGAAGGCGTGTTGATAAATCCGATGGCGGCATCGGTTTATCGGGATCCCATCTTGAATGTCTGCGCCGGCGGCAGCCCGAAAAGCAAACACATGCAATTGAATGCCATCGATTTCGATATTGATGCAACACCGAAATCACTTGAAACTCTTTGCAATGCCTGGAAAACATCGGGCCAGGAATTAAAGCTCGGCCTGGGGTTTTATACGCCTACCCGCATTCATCTGGACACGCTCGGCTACCGCAGCTGGGGTTCTGACCACACCCACAAGACTTCGCTTTGCCTGCAATCAAACTGACATATTGGCCGTAGGTCGGGCCTTGGCCCGACACAA
>JBOHYH010000201.1:0-7468 GCA_050737775.1 Arenimonas sp. | reverse complement strand
GTACTCGATGGTGCGTTAAACGAGGCCGATGCCAGAAAAGCCTTGGATGAATCGAGCAAGCAAAAAAAACAAGTAACGCTTTACTTGCTCGAGCAACGCCTCGTTACACAAACCCAGATAGCAGCGGCAAACGCGGTCGAATTCGGCATGCCGCTATTCGACACCAACGCGCTCGATCTGTCCCAGTCAGCCGTCAAGATTATCGGTGAAGAGTTACTTCAGAAGCATCACGTACTGCCATTGTTCAAACGGGGTAATCGACTTTACGTAGGCATTTCCGACCCTACCAATACGCGCGCACTCGATGAAATTAAATTCGCCGCCAACATGACGGTGGAGCCCATTCTTGTCAGCGAAGAGGTACTGAAAAAATCCCTCGACCTGGCACTCACTGCTGGCGACACGCTTGATTCAGGCGGTGATGATGACGAAGGTCTGGAAAACCTCGAGTCTACCGGTGGTGAAGACGACGGTCCCGATACCGGTGTTGAAGCCAAGGGCGATGACACCCCCGTTGTAAAATTCGTCAACAAGGTATTGCTGGATGCCATCAAGAAGGGGGCGTCGGATATCCATTTTGAACCCTACGAAACCGAGTTTCGTGTTCGCCTGCGGCTTGACGGTGTTTTGAAGAATATCGCCAAGGCACCCGTCAAATTGCAGCCTCGTATTTCGGCCCGCCTGAAAGTCATGGCACAGCTCGACATCGCGGAAAAACGCGTACCGCAAGATGGTCGCATCAAACTCAACATATCGAAAACCAAACAGATGGATTTCCGGGTAAGTACCTGCCCCACATTGTTTGGAGAAAAAGTAGTACTGCGTTTACTCGACGGCAACGCGGCCAAACTGGG
The DNA here is from genome assembly GCA_050737775.1 of Arenimonas sp. Lineage (GTDB taxonomy): Bacteria > Pseudomonadota > Gammaproteobacteria > Xanthomonadales > Xanthomonadaceae > Arenimonas. Next base: position 6,614 of record JBOHYH010000201.1, on the reverse strand, counting down.
TATCGACAAGCTCGGTTATGACGATGCACAAAAACAGCTTTATCTCGACGCGCTTTCAAAACCCTACGGCATGATTCTGGTGACCGGTCCGACCGGCTCCGGTAAAACCGTATCGCTTTATACAGGATTGAACATTCTCAATACCGAAGAAAGAAATATCTCCACGGCGGAAGATCCCGTCGAAATTCGGGTCCCGGGCATCAACCAGGTCCAGATGAACGTCAAGCGCGGCATGACATTCGCGGTAGCACTCCGATCCTTTCTTCGACAAGATCCCGACATCATCATGGTCGGCGAAATTCGTGATCTGGAAACGGCAGAGATCGCCATCAAGGCGGCACAGACAGGTCACATGGTATTGTCGACATTGCATACCAACGATGCACCGCAGACCATTTCACGTTTGATGAATATGGGCATCGCGCCTTACAACATTACCTCGTCGGTTACCCTGGTTATCGCACAACGTCTCGCACGGCGCCTGCACGACTGCAAGCGCGAAATGGTTTTACCCGATGCCGCCTTGCTTGCGGAAGGCTTTACCGCAGAAGACATCAAGGCTGGCATTCGCCTGTTTGAAGCGGTAGGCTGTTCCGATTGCAATGAAGGCTACAAAGGCCGCGTCGGTATCTACCAAGTCATGCCCATGAGCGAAGAAATCCAGAAAATCATTTTGCAGGGCGGCAATGTTATTCAAATCGGCGAAGCCGCGATCAAGTCGGGTGTCAACGATCTCAGGCGATCCGCTCTAATAAAAGCAAGTATTGGCATGACCAGTCTTGCCGAAATCAACCGCGTAACAAAGGACTAAGCCATGGCAGCCTCTAAAGCAGCAGTCGTCAAATCTCGCGCAGCCACTTCCGCGATGGGTGAATTCGTTTGGGAAGGAACCGACAAGCGCGGCATAAAAATGAAAGGCGAGTCAAACGCCAAGAATGCCAATTTATTGCGGGCCGAGCTTCGCAAGCAAGGTATCAACCCCACTGTGGTAAAGCCCAAGACGAAACCGCTCTTTGGCTCTGCCGGCTCCAGCATCAAGCCGCAGGATATTGCCATTTTCAGTCGGCAAATCGCCACCATGATGCAATCGGGCGTTCCGATGGTGCAGAGCTTTGAAATTATCGCGGGTGGACAAAAAAATCCGAGAATGAAAGATCTTCTGATGGGCGTTAAGGGAGAAGTTGAAGGTGGATCCTCACTGTCAGAAGCACTGGGCAAGTATCCGCTTTATTTCGATAGCCTCTATATCAATCTGGTAAGAGCTGGTGAAGGTGCCGGTGTTCTGGACGTGGTTCTGAACACGATTGCCAACTACAAGGAAAATATCGAAACCCTCAAAGGTAAAATCAAGAAAGCCTTGTTTTACCCTGCCATGGTGATTGCCGTGGCTGTACTGGTCAGTGCGGTGTTGCTGATTTTCGTAGTACCTTCCTTCCGTAATGTATTTAAAAGTTTTGGTGCAGACCTTCCTGCCTTCACACTTTTCATTCTTGCCTGTTCCGACTTCGTGATTGCCTATTGGTGGCTGATCATTGCTGCGGTTGCCGGTGCATTTTTTGCTTTCTTCCAGGCCAAGAAACGCTCGAAGGCATTTGCGATGTTCCTGGATCGCCTGATTCTCAAGGTGCCAGTCATTGGCCAAGTCATGCACAACTCTGCAATTGCACGCTTCGCCCGTACCCTGGCCGTCACCTTCAAGGCGGGTGTTCCGTTGGTAGAAGCTCTCGAAACAGTGGCTGGCGCCACCGGCAACGTGGTTTACGAAAATGCCGTCTTGCGTATTCGCGATGACGTCGCCGTTGGTTATCAGGTAAACATGGCGATGAAGCAGGTTAATCTGTTTCCGAACATGGTTGTGCAAATGACCGCGATCGGTGAAGAAGCCGGCGCACTGGATACCATGCTTTACAAGGTGGCTGAATTCTACGAGCAGGAAGTCAATAACGCTGTCGATACTTTGTCGACACTCATTGAACCTATGGTGATGATGGTGATCGGTGGCATCGTGGGCAGCATGGTAATCGGCATGTACCTGCCAATCTTCAAACTCGCTGCGGCCATGTAATTACAATGGAAATTTTGATGAGTAATACGCCACTGTTAATCACAGTGGCGTTCTTTTTCGGGCTGCTTATTGGCAGTTTTCTGAATGTTGTAATCCTGCGGCTGCCAAATCGTTTACTGTGGCAATCTCGCCATGACAGTCGCGAGTTGCTGGAGCTGCCGGAAGTCTACGAACCAGCGCCACCAGACATTGTTGTAAAGGGTTCGCATTGCCCGCATTGCCAACACCCACTTTCCGCCTTTGAAAATATTCCGCTGATCAGTTATCTCGTTTTAGGAGGTCGCTGCCGTCATTGCAAAGTCGGCATTTCCTGGCAATACCCGGCTGTCGAATTTTTGACTGGCGTACTTTTTGCCATCTGTATCTGGAAATTCGGCGCTACCTGGGAAGCCGTCGCAGCGTTGTCCTTCACGGCAGCTTTGATCTCGTTGTCCGGAATTGATATTCGCACTCAGTACCTTCCCGATGACATTACCCTTCCCTTGTTATGGCTGGGTCTGCTGCTTAGCCTGTTAGCTTTATTCCAGGATCCCTGGCATGCCATTTTGGGTGCTGCCATAGGTTATGTAAGTTTGTGGAGTGTCTACAAGCTATTCAAGCTGGTCACGGGAAAAGAAGGCATGGGTTACGGTGATTTCAAATTGCTCGCAGCTCTGGGTGCATGGTGTGGTCCGGAATCGATTCTTACGATCATATTGCTGTCATCGTTTATCGGCGCCATTATTGGCTCCATTTATCTGGCAATCAAAGGCCGCGATAACAGCACGCCGATTCCCTTCGGACCTTATCTTGCTGCCGCAGGCTGGGTTCAATTTATTCTTGGTGTTGACCTGCTGGCGGCCTACATGAATTGGGCTGTTCCGGGTTGACAGTGGCCAGGTTTATCGTGGCTGTCACGGGGGGCATTGCATCGGGAAAGTCGGCAGTAACCGAATTATTTTCCGACATCGGCATTGCTGTCGCCGATGCCGATCTTGCTGCCCGCACCATAGTAGAACCCGGGCAACCTGCCCTGGAGGAAATTGCAGATTGTTTTGGTTCGCACTTTATTGTTGAAGGGCAATTGAATCGTCAGGCGTTGCGTGAACTGATTTTCGATAATGCAGATGCAAAAATAAAGCTGGAATCCATTACACACCCCCGCATTCGCGAGCTGCTGATTAAACAATGCAAATCGGCAACATCGCCCTATGCCATAGTCGCGATACCTCTGCTCGCAGAAGGTAACCAGTCACACTATGGCTGGATCAATCGAACTATTGTGATAGACACACCCCGTCAAATACAAAAATTCCGCTTGCTGTCACGCGACAAAATTCCGGAAGAACTTGCCGATAAAATGCTGGATGCACAGGCATCACGGAGCCAGAGATTGGCAATTGCGCATGATGTAATAAGCAATGTTCACGACAGGCATTCACTGAAAGAAAGCGTGCAACGTCTCGATACACGTTATCGCAAGCTGGCAATCGTCATGTAAGGGTGAGCTCTGCTCGCAAAAAGCAACTCGATAAAGTTTATTCGCGAGCAGAGCTCGCTCCTACAATACTTCCGGCCATAACCGGCTGATCCCAGCGACACCTTGAGCCCCGTATTGCCTGGCTTCGGAAATATTGTGCAAGCCCAATCCGCCCAGTGCGAAAATGGGTAGTGACACTTCATTTCGCATCCTCGCAAATTCAGCCCAGCCAATACCATCGATTCCAGGGTGCGAATTTGTTTTCAATACCGGACCGAGCACTGCATGGGTCGCGCCCAATGCTTCGGCTTTTTCAAGATCATCAATGTTGTGACATGCCGCCGAAAATGGGTGGCCAGCCAATTGCAATGCGGTGTCCGGCAACAGCAACTGTGTCGACTTCAGGTGCACGGGGCAATCGAGTGCTTTTGCCAAGCCGATGTCTTCGTTGATAAATAAAGTACCGTTTTCCTCTTGGCACAATGTACGAATATCGACCGCGAGCTCGTTCAGTTTTTTGGGCGTCAGGGATTTACAACGAAGTTGAATAAAGCGAATGCCGGACGACAGCTGTTGTTTGATGCAGGACAAATAATGTTGTTTATCACCGTAAAACTCGGGGGTTATCGCCAATACTGGGGGCTGAATTAATGCTGCAACGACCGGTTTGTCTGCGGGCGGCATCGGATAGGAAATCAGTTTTTCCATCGGTGACCAGGCTAGGGCCTGTTTTTCGCGGCCCTTCGGTTTTCCGGAATAAGAAAGTACCGTATAAACATCGAGCACAATGCTTTTATCTGGGTATCGCTGGGGTACCGAAATCAGAGGTTCGATAGCGCCGACTTCAATTCCAAGCTCTTCAAAGAGCTCCCTGTGCAAGGCGATCGCGGCCGACTCTCCGGGCTCAACCTTGCCGCCCGGAAACTCCCAGGCACCGGCAAGATCACGGCCTTCGGTACGTCTGGTTAATAAAATCCTGCCGCGGGTGTCACGCAGTACACCCGCCACCACATGAATCGGAGCGTTACGCCCTGATGGCATTCGCAATCAGGTCAACTGACCGTGGCACTGCTTGTATTTCTTGCCGCTACCGCAGGGACAAGGATCGTTGCGACCAATCTTGTCGGCATCGCGTGTCATCGTTTTCGGCTGTACATCATCTTGCGATGCAAAAGCCATCGCCTGTTCCATTTCATCATCGACACCGAAATCACCGGTTTCTGGATGCTGGAATTGCATATTTTTCGCTTGGGCTTCGAGACGCTGACGCTCAGCATTTTCCATCGCCGTCACTTCTTCTTCATCACGAATACGTACGCGCGCAAGCAAGGTAATGACATCCTGCTTCACCTTGTCGAGCATTTCAGAAAACAGCTCGAAGGACTCGCGCTTGTATTCCTGTTTGGGTTGCTTTTGGGCATAACCCCGCAGATGAATACCCTGGCGCATGTAATCCATGCGGGCCAGATGCTCCTTCCAGCTCTGGTCGAGCACATTTAACATCAAATGTTTTTCCAGATGACGCATCATGTCAGGCGTGATCTGCTCTTCCTTGTCGGCAAACATTTTCGATGCCGCTTTGAGCACTTGATCAAGCAAGGCGTTATCGTCGAGCTCTTCGGTTTTCTCGATTAGATTCTTCAGATCGAGCGACATGCCGAATTCATCGGTCAAGTTACGCTCAAGGCCTTCGATATCCCATTGCTGGTCAATCGAATTGACCGGTACATAGCGACGCACCGTCATGGATATGACGTCGTCGCGAATGGCATCGATCGCATCCTGCACGGAATCGGATTCCAGCAATTCGTTGCGTTGCTGATAGATAACTTTACGCTGGTCGTTGGCGACATCGTCGTAATCGAGCAGGTTTTTACGGATATCGAAGTTGTGCGCCTCGACTTTTTTCTGTGCATTCTGGATTTGCTTGGTGACCATACCGCTTTCGATCACTTCGTCTTCCTTCATGCCGATGCGACGCATTGCGTTCTGCACCCAGTCGGCGGCAAAGATGCGCATGAGGTTGTCTTCTAGCGACAGATAGAAACGCGAAGAACCATTATCGCCTTGACGGCCGGAACGGCCACGCAGCTGATTGTCGATTCGACGTGATTCATGACGTTCAGTACCGATGATATGCAAGCCGCCCAACTCCAGCACTTCGTCGTGGTGCTTTTGCCATTCCGACTTTACGCGAGACTTGTCGAGCTCGCTGGCGTCTTCACCAAGCGCATGCAACTGCGCTTCGAGGCTGCCGCCCAGCACGATATCGGTACCGCGACCGGCCATATTGGTGGCAATCGTCACCGCTTTTTTGCTGCCAGCCTGTGCAACAATTTGTGCCTCACGCTCATGCTGTTTCGCATTCAATACTTCATGCGGAATACCCGCTTTCGTCAGATGGCTCGAAAGCAACTCGGAAGTTTCAATCGATGTTGTACCCACCAACACAGGCTGTCCGCGGCTATAGCATTCCTTGATGTCTACGCTGACTGCATTGAACTTCGCATCACGCGTCAGATAAACGAGATCGGCGTGGTCTTTACGCACCATTGGACGATGGGTCGGAATCACGACAACTTCAAGATTGTAAATGGTCTGGAATTCGTATGCTTCGGTATCTGCAGTACCGGTCATGCCGGAAAGCTTGCTGTACATGCGGAAATAGTTCTGGAACGTGATCGACGCGAGTGTCTGGTTTTCGCGCTGGATTGGCACGCCTTCCTTCGCTTCAACGGCTTGATGCAAACCATCGGACCAGCGACGGCCCGCGAGTGTGCGTCCGGTAAATTCATCAACGATAATGACTTCACCATCACGTACTATGTAATCGACGTCGCGCTGATAAAGAGCATGTGCACGCAACCCGGCGTTGAGGTGATGTACAACCGTCAGATTTTGGCCGGAATACAAACTGTCTTCTTCGCTGATGATGCCTGCTTCACGTAATAATTTTTCAGCGTGTTCCATGCCCGATTCGGACAAATGGACCTGCTTCTGTTTTTCATCTACCCAGAAATCGCCATCGCCTTCTTCTTTTTCCTGGCGGCTTAATTTTGGCAGCAGACGATTGACCTTCATGTACAACTC
>JBOHYH010000200.1:0-1205 GCA_050737775.1 Arenimonas sp. | reverse complement strand
CTTCAAACAGGAAGCTGACATGCCCAATATCCTTGTCAAAGTACCGAAAGACGCATTCCCAGGCATTATGCGTTCACGTCTAATGCGCAGCATTACCGAAGCTGCTGCCACGGCAGAGCGAATACCCGCCGACCCCAAGAAACGATTCACTTCCTGGGTGGTATTGGAAGAAATTGAGCCTGGCATGTGGACCTGCGGAGGTACCAACATGTCGGCGCATGTGTTGCCGTGTATCGCTGTTATCCATGTTCCCGTGGGCGTGCTGGATGACGCTTCGAAGGCGCTTTACGTCAAGCTGGTACACAGCGCCTTTCAACAGGCATTACCCAGCGATGAAAAACGGCAGTTGGTCACTTCCGTGATTCTTAATGAAGTCGCCAATGGCATGTGGGGTGGTAACGGCAGCATCTGGTCACTAACCGAGCTCGCAAAAGCCGCCGGCTATGAACATCTTCAACACTTGGTGGTTGCTGATTGACGGGCAGGAAAAAGCAAAAGGCTGCTTTGAAGCAAACCCCACCTCGCAAAAATGTATTTGATAGGAATCAAGAAATGCTCACATGTCCTCATTGTCAAAAGCAGGCACTTACTCAGCGGAACAAATCCGTTCTCGGGCCAGCCAAAACACTACCCTGCCAATCCTGCGGCAAAGCAGTCTCAGTGCATTGGGCTGGCTTGCTAATGCTTATTCCATTCTTTTTAGGGGGCTTGGCAGCGTTGGCATTGTTGCCGTCCTTGTTTGCGATAGTGCCTATCGCCATCGGAGTCATGGCCATGCTTGCAATTCATACCTATTGGGTGCCACTCGTACCCAGATCTGCGTGAGTATTAAGGAACAACTTTGGCTTGAAGCAATGGTACTAGTTTCATCTGATGGGTTGATAAAAGTATCGATCGTCTGCTGCACTATTGGCATCCGATTATTGAAGTTTGATGGATGGAAAAAACTGGAGATCATCCGATGACAAAACGCAGCGTGAAAGAAGATGATGCCCTGGAAGATTTTTCCCGTCGCAAGATTGCATTCGATGGCATCGCCAAACAGGTATACGTGGCGGGTACTGGACCTGCCGTTATCGTCATGACCGAAATGCCCGGCATTAGTCCACACGTCGCACGCTTCAGTCGATGGGTGCGCGATGCCGGATTCAGCGTGTATATGCCATCGCTTTTCGGTCGAGATGGTGTCTTGGTGAGCGCTGAGG
>JBOHYH010000199.1:0-9642 GCA_050737775.1 Arenimonas sp. | reverse complement strand
TCTTACGGCAGAACGCATTAACTTCATCCTGGCAACCAATGTGACGAGCTATTTCTTGTGTAGCCGGGAAGCGATTAAGCGCATGTCAAGAAAACATGGCGGCCAAGGCGGTGCTATCGTCAATGTGTCGTCCGTCGCTGCCAGATTGGGTTCGCCCGGCGAGTACGTAGATTATGCCGCGTCAAAGGGTGCTATCGATACGCTTACCGTAGGAATGTCATTGGAGTTAGCCGAAGAAGGCATTCGCGTCAACGGCGTTCGCCCTGGCTTTATCAACACGAAAATTCATGCTGATGGCGGCGAAGCCAATCGTGTCGACAGACTGAAAAATACAATCCCACTGAAAAGAGGCGGCGAGCCAGATGAAGTAGCGTCTGCCATTGCATATCTACTGAGCGATGAAGCGTCCTACATCACAGGCGCGTTCGTTGATGTAGCGGGTGGAAAATGAACAGCCATGTTGAAACATTGTAGTGAAGATACAACATGAGGTGTGACATGACCGCATCGCTTTGTTATTCAGAATTTCATGAACGCAAATATGTCTTAAAAAGCGTGAAAGATGTCATTGTAGACGCTATCGTGCTTCACCAAACCCACGCGATACTTCGATCACTCCTCTACTCGTGATTGGCGATGGACAACAGCAAGCTTGATGAACACTTGAGTGTCGGTTTCATTGGCCTAGGCAAGATGGGAATGCCTATGGCGACGAACCTACTTCGTGCCGGCATTCCATTGATTGTTTGGAACCGATCCGTCCAGAAGTGTAAAGCCCTGGAAGCTAACGGCGCACAAATCTCTACTTCCATTGCAGAGCTCTTCGCCAGCACCTCAATCATCTTAGTGATGCTCCTCAACGAGCAGGCAATCGACACAGTGCTCGAGAGGGGAACTCTCGGATTCAATGCACTCGTGGCTGGCAAAACACTCGTCAATCTCGGAACAACTTCAGCAGAGTATTCCAAAGGTCTTGAGCAGGATGTCCTGAGCGCCTCAGGCTACTACGTCGAGGCACCGGTATCCGGCTCAAGCGTACCAGCCGAACGCGGGGAATTAGTCGGCATGATGGCCGGACATGCTCGTTCAGTAGAGTTGGTAAGGCCCCTGCTCAACCCCCTTTGCTCAAAAGTTTTCAACTGCGGGCTGGTGCCATGCGCTGTGCGAACCAAGCTAGCGGTGAACCATTTCCTCATCTCGATGGTGGCAGCACTTGGCGAAACGGTAACATCCGCCAAAGCGGCCGGAATTGACTTGTCTGTGTTGCAGGAAGTGCTAGATGCAGGCCCTATGGCAAGCGATGTTTCTCGCCTCAAGCTCGGGAAGCTTATCGGCGGTGACTTCTCGCCTCAGGCCAGCGTCCAAGACGCAGGAAAAATTGCTCGCTTAGTATTTGCACAAACTCTGGCAGCTGGCGCTCGTGCTCCTTTGATGGAATGTTGCGTCGAGCTATACCGATCCGCCGAAGCAACCGGTTGGCAGGACCTGGACATGATCGCGGCCACTAGAACGCTGGAGCTTTGATTATCCCTTATCTAAACTTACGGAGTTGGAGGGAGCCGCAACCACATTTATCTTGCCCACTAAAGGAGATATGAATGTCGCAGCCCAAGTTCGTCCGCGTGCAATTCAACGTAAAGGATTTTCCGAAGTACTTTGAGCACTAAGCTTCACTGTTCATTGCAATAGTGGGAAAACTTGATGGCCTGTTTCTTGCGGCATCGCGTGATGTTCAGGCCAATGAGGGTCAGACAATCGGAAATTTCATAGCGATCATTCATTTTCCTTCCAAAGAAGTGGCTGCTGAATTGTATGAGTCTCCGGAATATGCACCTAAAAAAACGAGCTTACGGAATTCACCTAGCTCTCCGAGAGTCTGCCCCCATTGACTGACTTGGCTCGTACCAACGGCCAAAATAAATTCAGCCCCAAGCCACTCATTACCAAAGCGCACGCCGTCAATTTCCAGGCTGGGAGCGCCTCATCCAGTAACAATGCCGATGCCGCCATACCAAACACAGGCACCAAGAATGCTACGGGCGAAATGGTGGCGGCTGGGTAGCGACCAAGCAACCATGCCCATGCGGCGAATCCAAATAGCGTATTGCCCCAACCTTGCCATGCCACGGCCAACCAAGCTGCCAAATTGGCTTGACTTACACTGAGCCTTATTGCATCCCAACCTTCGAAAAACAGCGACAACAGCAGTAGGGTCGGTGCGGAAATCGCACTCGACCAGACTACATAAGCCAACATATTCACATTGCCGGCGCGCATCGATGCAATGTTGCCACCTGCCCATGACATCGCTGCTAACAGCACCATCAGTAATCCGGCTACGGTGGTCGTACCGTCAGTGTGAACCGCAATCAAAACGATTCCGCTCGCGGCAAGTAACAATGCCAGCCACTGAAAGCCATGCATTCGCTCCTTGATAAGCCACATGGCAATGCCAATGGTGAAAAAGACCTGGGTTTGAATTACCAACGAAGCCAAGCCAGGCGATATTCGTCCGCGCATTGCCAGATAGAGAACGCCAAATTGGCCAACGCCAATCAACAGGCCATACAGTGACAAGTTGCGCCATGACGCAGCTGGGCGTGGCAGAAAAAAAGCGGCGGGTATAAACGCCACGCTGAAGCGCAAGGCTGCGAAAAGCAGTGGGGGGAACTGTCCAAGTGCGAGCTTGATGACAACAAAGTTGGTGCCCCAAACGGCAACCACAGCCAAGGCAAGTAAAAAGTGGCTAAGGCGAAGTTGAGTCGGCATTAGTGTATCTCGCGAACAGGTCAGGCGGGTTAAGCTACTTCGTACCTAGACCGAAAATGACTCGGACTAAGCCTACCGTCTTTCGCACGAGTCGCCGAGCAATCACGTCTGGGTGGACATGCGAATATATGTTTACTAATGCTCTGCATTTCATTAAGGCAGGGCATCAAGAAAGACAACATTGCTGATTGTGCCCTTATGGCGGTTCACTACAATCGACTTGTATTCAGGAGACTCGTACCAGTGAAGCGCTTCCTCACGACTAGGGAAATTCAACATGATTGTTCGGTCGAAAGGCCAACTACCTTCCACTGGGATCGGCGCGTCTTGTGCAGCCAAAACCTGGCCTTTAAATTTTCGAAAGACAAACATAAAAGCGCTAACATACGACACATACTCTGCACGGTTATGAATCGTCATATTGTTGATGATGTAGATGGACATGGGCGTCTCCTAGCGCCTGACATTGTTCCTGATGGATATGGATTCGCCCAGCGTGTGAATCGACATGTTACAAGCGAAAACGGTCATAGAAAATCTAGCTCAAGTTACTTGTAGGAAGTGCATGTAGGCGCTGGTCAATCTTGAACTTCAAACCGGTCAACTCTGACTCGCTTGCCGGTGTTGATCAACCGCATTCGACCCGAAGCAGCCGCAACGCTCGACCATCAAAATTGGGTTGGCCCGAGGCGCTAATGTCCACGGGCATATCGACTTGGCGGCTGCCCTACGTGGCGACTGAACGCTGTGCTGAACGTGCTTGCGGAACTGTAACCGACGCGCTCGGCCACTTCATCGAGTCCGTAGTCATTGCGACGAAGCAAATCTTTAGCAACGGCCATACGCCAAGCGAGGAAATATTCCATTGGCGGCAGACCAACTGTGCGGGTGAATCGCTCGAAGAAGGCAGAGCGCGACAGAGCGGCTTTCTGTGCAAGTTGCGCCATGGTCCAAGAGCGTGATAGTTGGCCATGCATATGCTGCATCGCCGGTGCCAATCTTGCATCGGCCAATCCACGCAATAGCCCTGGCGGCGCATCATCACTTGGCGTAGAGCGCAAAGCTTCAATGAGCAATATTTCTACCAGCCGCGTCAATACAAGATCTTTACCGGATCTACGAGCGATTGATTCGTCGCCGACGAGCTGCACCAGTGTCGACAGGCGCTCGACACCGCGTACATGTACGAGCGATGGCAGCAACGAAACCAGTAACGCCGCATCCGGCGAGTCGAACACGAAGTAGCCACCCAGTAACCGAACGTCGGGTTTACCACCGCGTCTGCCATGGCGCACTTCACCTGTATTGCCTTGGGTCGACTTTGGATCAATATGCTCCGGAACGACGGGCTCAAATCCTTTCATCGTAAAGCCTGGCGTCGCCGGCAGGAGCACAAAATCACCCGCTTCTAAGGTAACGGTGGCATGACCGTCTACCGAAAGCAGACAGCTCCCTTCCAGCACCGCACAAAAGCTCGGTTGACCAAAATCGGAGTAGCGGACTCCCCATTTGCCAGCGCCGCTGATGCGCTTGGATAAGACGGTTCGAGGCTGCATCAACGAGATGACCTCTGACAGCGGATCTTTCATATTGGACGCTCACAAATGAAATATGGACGATACATGGTAGAGCGTCTGCCGGAACTTCGCCATAGTGTTCACCACACGAACCCCACAGGAGACTCACCATGAAAACTGTCCTCATTACCGGCTGCTCATCGGGCTACGGCCTTGCCATTGCTTGTCACTTCCACGCACAAGGCTGGAACGTTATCGCCACCATGCGAACCCCCCGTCAAGATCTGCTGCCAATATCCGATCGCCTTCGTATCTTGGCACTCGATGTCACGAAACCTGAAAGCATTGCTGCCGCGATTCAGGCCAGCGGTTCGATCGATGTTCTGGTAAACAATGCCGGTATCGGCGTTGTCGGTGCTTTCGAAGCCACGCCAATGGCAACGGTACGCGAAGTGTTCGAGACCAATACCTTTGGTGTGATGGCGATGACGCAAGCGGTGATTCCGCAATTTCGTGCCCGTAAAGCCGGTACCGTCGTGAATGTAACGTCGAGCGTCACCTTGGCGCGGATGCCGTTAGCAGCAGCCTATGCGGCAAGCAAAGCGGCCATTGAAGGTTTCTCCGGATCGCTCGCTTTTGAACTGGAGCACTTCGATATTCAAACCAAACTGGTGGAACCAGGTTATGGACCGACCACAAGTTTTGGCGCCAATGGCGGAGCTCGTATGGAAGGACTCATTCCCGACGCGTACATGCCATTCGCCGGTCCTATCTTCGCTGGGTTTGCTCAACCGACTGCAACGACGAAAGAATCCGACGTAGCCGAGGCAGTATGGCGTGCAGCAAACGATACAACCGGTCAGCTTCGATTTCCGGCCGGCGCCGACGCAGTGGCATTGGCCCAGTCGAGATAAGCACCGATGGCGTCGGGCGCTCGTTAAGTGGAACTTATCGTGTGAAACGTATGCAAAAAGAACCGGAGCACTCTTTCGAATGCTACGGTTTTTGCGCAGATCGAATAATTATTTGGCGTCGCGGGCAGCTTGTTCAATGAGCTTGGCGACCACTTCGGGTTTCGATACGAAGAAGGCGTGACTGCCGGCTGTTTCAACGACGGTCGAGCCGGCACGTTGTGCCATGCCGCGTTGTGCTACGGGCGGAATCATCTTGTCGTTGCTCGCGACGAGATACCAGCTTTGTTTTGTTTTCCAGGCAGGTGCGGTCACTGTACCGGTCAGCGCTTCAACGCCCCATGGCACTTGCGAGTCTGCCATGAAGGCGGCTTCGTCAGCGTCAACATCGGCAGCAAAGGAATCAGCGAATTTGGTTTTGTCCAGGAACAGGAAACCATCTTGCGGGGGCAGAATTGGCGGAACAGGTGCACCTGGGACAGGATTGGCAATCATCGAAGAAACCGATTCGCCTTTGTCGGGAGCAAAAGCGGCGACAAACACCAGGCCTTTGACCTTTTCATCATTACCGGCTTCGGATATCACCACGCCGCCGTAGGAATGGCCGACCAGAATGACGGAGCCGTCTTGTTGCGCGATGGTGCGTTTGGTGACGGCAACATCGTCAGCCAATGAAGTGGTGGGGTTTTGAACGATACTGACATTGTAACCGTCTTTCTTGAGGATCTTGTACACGCGGTTCCAACCGGAACCATCCACGAAACCACCGTGGACCAGGACGATGTTTTTGACATTTTCAACAGGCTTTGCAACTTTCGCTTCGGACACACCGGCAGCTAAGGTCAGTGCGATGGCAGAGGCAGCGAGGGCGGTTACTTTGTTCATGGTATTTCTCCTAAAGGTTTGTCGTTTGGATGATCAATTGGGTTAATTTAATATCGCGGCAATACTTATCGCGATAAGTAATAGATTACAGACAAAATAATGCTTGTCAAGCGATTTATTATCGCGATATACTTTGCTTTGTTAAGTAATTGATTTTGCACAAATTAAGGAACAATCCATGAAATCTGGCCCTCTACTCCCGTTGAACGAGCAGCTCTGTTTCTCGCTTTATGCCACCAATATGGCCATCAATCGGACCTATAAGCCCCTGCTCGATGGCCTTGGGCTGACCTACCCCCAATATTTGGTACTCAGTACGCTGTGGGAAGAGGACGGCCAGACCATCAGCGCCATTGCGACGCGGCTTGCACTGGAGTCCAGTACGATCACCCCTCTGGTGAAGCGAATGGAAGCCGCCGACCTGCTCGGTCGACAACGCAATCCAACCGACGAGCGGCAAGTTCAAGTGCGTCTGACGCAGAAAGGCAAAAATATTCGAGCGAAGACGGGGTGCCTGACAGCAACGCTGCTGGAAAAATCGGGAATGAGCGTAAATGACATCATCGCGCTGAATCGCAGCGTTCAGAAGCTCCGTGATGCGCTAAATAATGCCATGGAGCAGTAATTCGATTCTCTTTATTGGTTCAAATCGACGTGGAGAAGAGGGAGGCAAGGCGTCCCTTTTCAAGACCTTCGCTGAGTGCGTATTCCGACCGACTTGAAACGCCATTCCGGTCGCCTTTGACCTGACGTAAAGTTTTTACAGCAGCATCAGCAGCCAGCTGGCGTTTGTATCTGTTCACTCAGTGAGGCCAAACCCGGTAATCCCTCTTTTTTTGACACATATTTTTTCGTTATGAATAACGGGTCTGTAATTTTATTCTTTTTGTCATTGTAATTGATTATGGCCTGGCAACCCGATAAAACAGGCCTCTCATGATTGCCTGAATCTTTGATACCTACGTAACAAAAATTTACAAGATTTCCGGCTCGCTTTCTTTCTCGACAGCTAAATACTGGAAAGGATGAATCCAAATGAAAATAAAATTACAACTAAAAATAAAAGATAAGACGATAGTCAAACTCTTACGCCTGATAATCATTTTCGCCCTGTTGGCTTAATGAGCGTCTGCTTGGCGTGCTGGCAATTTAGTCGGCACGCTAGGCAATGGCGCACCAAAATGCAACGGCAGCGTCCTGGCCCCAAGCAAAAGCCGTTGCCGGTATCATGTTCCCGTCTATAGTGTCAGATGCGTTCTCGTCCGAGCGCGGAATCAGGGTAACCGCTTTTTTTCGCAGTAAATTGCTGGACTGGAACGAACAACGACAGTCGGCATGCGACCCAAACCAGTCATTTGAGGAAGAATGCAACTATGTTACGAAACGGGCTCTTGTTGATTGACTTGCCGACACGACTCATAAAGGTTTTGTTTGAACAGGTGCACACTATTTAGTGAAGAGCAGAGTTACTGTTGAGGTTGCAATGGAATTTTTTGCTACTAGTAGACATTGTGTTGTGTCAAATTACATACTTGGGTGCGCCCTATGATTGCCACATCAAGACAAAACTCCCGTCCTCTTCCACCTCATAAAAACATTCCATCAAACTGCCATCTGGTTTCAGGGTGAGTACGGCAAAACCATTTTGTACTTTTACATTGCCGGGTTTGATCGGTGTTTGTGCGTTGTAATCGATATTGTTTTTTACGATGCCTGCGGTGTCGCCAAACGGGAAGGCGGCATGGCCGGCGCAGCGGCAAAGGCAATCATTGCCGGCAGCGGAATTGGCGTTGTAAACGGTGCCTTGGTGCAGATGGCCCCAGTACCAGTAATCCGGTGCTCTCGGCGTGCCCGAGTAGCTGCCCAACGTGGCTGCCATATCGTCCCAGATGCTCATTCTGGAGTCACCGTCATAACTCAGGCCGTTGTGGTGGGTCATGGCCAGTACTTTTTTCTGTGAGAGATTGCCGAAGCTTTTGATGAAATCGGCCTGCTGGGTATGCGTGTTGTCGCCCAGGGCACCTTCCATATAAAGCGAGGATTGATCGTAGTACGCGGAATCCAGGCCCAGCACCAGCCACTGGCCATAACTTAAAGCGATATAGCTGGTGTTGGATTGTGCCGAAAAACGCGAGTCGTTCAGGGCGATATTGAAATAGCCTTGCGCCGCGCCATACATTTCATGATTCGAATTGAGGGTGAAGCATTGTGTTGCGGTGGAAGCTGCCGACGGCAATAGATCCAGAAAATTGGTCTGCTCTTCTTTTGCGGGAATGCGGTCATCCGAGCCGACATAGTAAACATCGCCCAGGTGCACCATGTAATCGGGTGCCAGTTTTTTTACGGCATTGATCACGGCAACGGCAGGGCCTTGGCCACCGAAATCGGAACCGTAAACACCGGTTCCCCAGTCACCAATAATTGCGATGCTGATGGATGTTTGGCTGGTGGGCACCGTGATGGTTTGCGGGTTCGTACCAAACGGATAAACCAGATGCGGCAGTTCAATATTGGCGTAGAAATACACCGGCACCAGAATCCAGTGCGCATCGAAGGTTTCATATTTGCCTGTGCCATACAGAGTGCCGTCGGCACCGGCGACGCCTTCGCTTCTACCCTTGGCCAGCAACTCTTCGTAATCGGCGGTCGAAATTTTCGTTTCGGCACCATAGAAAGACGCGATGACAGCAATGGTGTCCCAAACGGCAAGCACCTCGATCATGTCGGGCGGCAATGACGGCGGATTATCCAGCCAATACAGCAACAGCCCATATTCAAGATACCCGCCCTCGGTTGGCAAAGGTGGAATCGGCTCGCCCTTCATTTGCG
The DNA here is from genome assembly GCA_050737775.1 of Arenimonas sp. GTDB lineage: Bacteria > Pseudomonadota > Gammaproteobacteria > Xanthomonadales > Xanthomonadaceae > Arenimonas. Next base: position 731 of record JBOHYH010000199.1, on the reverse strand, counting down.
CAATCAATTGCCGCACCAAATTTTCACTATGGACCAAGGTGGTGATCAGAGCCTTGTGCCTGGCCGCCTTGTCGGGTGCATTCAATGTATGAAGACTGTATTCGGCGTAGCTCGCAAAAGTGGGTACTTGATCAAGCATGCGATTCTTCTTTAGGGGCAGTAGTAGGCATTACTTCAGGGTAACGACTAAATCGTGATAAGGCGGCCAATGCTTTTTTGATATTTCACCTTTATTTCGGACGCTTAGGCACCGAGCGCATTCCCACCCAGTCGATTATTTCAGAAAAATATAACCTCAGGATTGACCGGTATGGGGGTTCGTCTTCGTACTACCAATGAGTGCAGCCTGGTTTTTTGGTGAAGGATGGTGCCCACGACGGCTGTAAGGGTTTGTTTTGAATTTCATTTTGTGTGCCTGATGAGTTCTATAGTCTGAAACGTTGTAGGTAAGCTTTAAATCATTCGCATGAAAAGTCGCGAAAACGTCGTCTTTTCACCTCAGTAAGTTTGGCTTGCAATTTACATCTGGAGCAATCATGAGCAATCGTTTACTTAGCCCAAAGGACATATCCGATCGAGGCGTTTTCGCGGGCGCAATGCCTTGCATGAGCGAGGATGAAGTTGCGTCACTGTTTGGTCAGAACTCTGGTCTCACTATCCAAGCAGTGCTGGAAATGAAGCTACCTGCTCAGCGCAAGCTTTGGGTGGCGCTGCATGAATCAATGCTCTCG
>JBOHYH010000198.1:0-6007 GCA_050737775.1 Arenimonas sp. | reverse complement strand
ACATAGGTGTGTTGCCAAGCCGGAATGGGCCTCAGGCTGCCATAAATCATGGCTGTGCAAATAACCGTTGCAATCGATAGCAGAATCAGAAGTATTGCTAGCGCTGAATAGGGAATGAAATCCATATGTAAAAAAAGTTGTGCCATCCAGATAAGCGCTGGAATAAAACAGGCTATCGAAAAAACACCTTCGCGCGACAGCCAGCTGCTTCGCCATTGACTGAAAGCTCGCCACGCACGCAAAGGTTTTCCAAGATGCATCGTCGAACTTAACAAGCCGGTGGAAACCAAAATAAATCCGATCACCAAGCCAATTAAATTTTGTTTCGCGTATTCAGTCCCTGCGACCAAAGCCTGACACGCCATGAAAAACCACAGGCCATAACCTATGCCCGATAGTGTGGTGAAAAAAATAACGGAGAAAGCCGGATGCATGTCGTGTTCCCTATCGACTCAAAACACGATCAAGCCAACGCAACATCGGCGGCAATTTTTCGGTATTCAAGGTTTCTTCCTTGATCTCTTTTTGCTGTTGCCCGGTGCGGCGTTCGCGTTGCGGCAAATAACGATTGACTGGTTGATAAGCAAGTTCCGGCATTAATTCGACGCCGCCACGTTCTTTCACCAGTTTGAAAATATCGGATTCTTCGTCGCCCAAATCACCAAAATGGCGTGCACGGGTCGGGCAGGCTTGCACACAGGCCGGTTTTCTCGACTCTTCTGGAATATGTTCGTTGTAGATCCGGTCAACGCAGAGCGTGCATTTTTTCATCACGCCTTCGACTTGCGAATATTCACGCGCGCCATACGGGCAAGCCCAGGAACATAATTTACAGCCGATGCATTTGTCTTCATCGATCAATACGATGCCGTCTTCGGCGCGTTTGTAACTGGCGCCGGTTGGGCAGACGGTAACGCAAGGCGCTTGCTCGCAATGCAAACACGAACGCGGAAAATGCAAGGTGGTTTCCGGCTGATCATTCAATGCATCAATCGTGTAACTGTGCACGCGATTGAACCAGACGCCATGCGGATCGGCGCCGTAAGGATTTTCATCGGTTAATGGCGCTGCCATGCCGCCGGCATTCCATTCCTTGCAAGCCACCGCACAAGCATGGCAACCAACACAGGTATCCAGATCGATGACCAGGCCGAGTTTCTTTTTCGAAGGCGGCGGCAACATCGTCATGGCTGCTTTGTCATCCGCTGAATGGCTTCCGGCAAATCATTGATGCGTTTCATTTCCTTGTCATCATCCATCATCGAAGGGTTTGCAATGTATTGCATTGCCATTTCAGTGGCATCATTGCCCCAGAAAAGTTGATGGTGGATGACCAGGGTCGGCACGCCGAAAATCTTTAGCGCGAGTGCTTGCTCGCCATTTTGTACGAGTTTGTTTTTTACTTCGGGATCGGCAAGACATGCTGCCAGATCTTCAATCCCGAGTGCATCGGCGACGGGTTGCAGGGCTTCCGGCGTATCGGCAGCCAGACCGTGTTCCCAAATATGTTTGAAAATCAAATCGCAGGCCAGATGAATATCTTTTGCTGCCAGCGCAAGGCGTAAAGCGGGCAGGGGATTGAACGGATGTGCCGGCGGAAAGCGTAAAGGGATTCCTACTGAATGTGCCTGCCACAATACAATGCGATAGGTATGAATGCGTTTGCCGGGAATTTCGGCAGGGCCTAATTGACCCCAATGTTTCAGCAAACCGGCAAACAAAATCGGTTTTGGCTGGATGCGAAACACGGAGAAATCACGATGCAAGCGTCGCCATTGCAAATAGGCGAACGGTGAAATGAAATCGAAATACCAATCGTAGGTCTGGCTCATGATTTATTCCTGAACTGTTTTCCGTAACGCAGCGGCGAATTATTAGCTTGCTGCTTGCTGTTGATGGCATCGAAATTCGGTGATGCCTGATCTTGATCAAGCGCTTTTTCAATGCGTACCCGCAAATCAAACCAGGCTGCCTGCCCAGTGACCGGATCAGCATTCGCGTAATCGCCTTTCGGGGTGATATCGGAAATCAGATGATTGATCAGAAAGCCTTTGCTCGATTCCGGCGCATTTTTCGCCAGCGCCCAGGCACCTTTGCGTTTGCCGATCGCATTCCAGGTCCAGACCGTATCGGGCTGCATATTGGTGGCAAATTTACATTGCACGGTGATGCGGCCTTGATGGGAATCGACATGCACCCAGTCGAGATCCTCTATCTGGTATTTGTTGGCGGTATCGGGATGAAGGTAAAGATAGTTTCTTGCGGTAATTTGTCTTAACCAGGCGTTTTGCGAACCCCATGAGTGGTACATGAAAGGTGGGCGCTGGGTGATGGCCGAAAGAGGAAAAAAGTTATCTTTGCTGCCCGCTAACTCTGCACCTTCAAACGGTTCGTACCAAATCGGCATCGGGTCAAAATAGTTTGAGACGCGTTCGCGGTGTTGAGCTGGTGGTTGGTGTTCGCCATGCCCTTGCGCAGCCAATCGGAATTTTTGCAGTGTTTCGGAATAGAGCTGCAACACAACTTGATCGGGCTTGACGATAAAACCTTTCATGGTCGCCCATTGCAAATAATCGCTATTCGCCATTTTGTAATAGCGGGCGTTATCGGGTACTGGCGAATGCCAGAAGCCGCCATGCTTTTTGTATTGCTCGAGTTGATCCGGGTTTGGCTGGCCTTTGCCGTTTTGATCGCCGTGTTCACCACGCCAGCCTGCAAGCAAGCCGACACCAGGTGCACGTTCATGGTTCAAAATATAATCTTCGAAATCGCGATATTTCGGTTCGCCGTATTCATCCAGTAGCGCAGGCAGCTTCAAACGCGCACCAATATCGATAAGCACCGATTGGAATCCACGCACATCGCGGTCGGGTTGGAATACCGGATGACGTATCGCATCGGCAGCGCAATCGGCATCTGAGATCGGACGGTCCAACATCGAGATCGCATCGAAACGTTCAAGATAAGTCGTATCGGGCAAAATCAGATCCGCGTAGGCCACCATCTCACTGGAGTAGGCGTCGGAATAAATGATTTTTGGAATTTTGTAGTCGCCGCTTTTATTTTTCGCGGTCAGCCAGCCCATCGTCTCTTTGGTATTCATTGACGAGTTCCAGCTCATGTTTGCCATGAACATCATCAGCACATCGATCGGATACGGATTGGCATCATGCGCATTGCGAATCACGGTATGCATCATGCCGTGTGCGGCCAAGGGGTATGCCCAGGAATAAGCGTGATCGATGCGACGCGGGTTACCTTCTTTATCAACAACCAAGTCTTCAGGGCCATGCACGAAGCCAAGCGGCGGAGCATCGAGTTTTCCGTTCGCGTCGATATTTTTACCGGGGCGATTGGCGGGTGGAATCGGGCGCGGGAACGGCGGTTGATAACGGAACGAGCCTGGTGTATCAACGGCGCCCAATAACATTTGCAATACATGCAGTGCACGACAAGTATGAAAGCCGTTGCTGTGTGCCGAAATACCGCGCATCGCATGCATGGCAACTGGTCTGCCAATCATTTCTTTATGCTCGTTACCATGAACATCGGTCCAGGTAATCGGCAAAGAGAAATTGGATTTGAAAGCCGCATCGGCCAATTCTTTTGCAATACGTCTTATTGTTGCTGCCGGAATACCGCAGCGCTCGGAAACATTTTCTGGTGAATACTGCTCATCGAGATAACGCGCAGCCAGTAAATTGAAAACAGGCGTAGCTTTAATACCATTGGGTAATGTGTATTCACCGATAATGCGTGGCGAGATTTTCGTGCCATCAGCCAATGCAAAGCCATCGGCGCTTGCACATAGAACGCGACCTTCTTCATCACGCGCAAATAAACCATCATCTGATGCGCCAGGGTTTTTAATCACCAGATAATGCGCGTTGGTATAGCGCACCAAGTAATCCAGATCGACCCAATCGTTTTTCAGGCATTGGTGAATCAGGGCGAAAGCGAACAGGCCGTCGGTGCCCGGGCGAATACCAATCCATTCATCGGCGACGGCGCCATAGCCAGTGCGCACCGGATTGACCGCAATGATTTTTGCGCCGCGTTCCTTGAGTTTTCCGAGGCCTAATTTAATCGGGTTGGAATCGTGATCTTCCGCGACGCCCCAGAGCATGAAAATTTGCGCATGATCCCAATCGGGTTCGCCGAATTCCCAAAAGCTTCCGCCCAAGGTGTACAAACCACCGGCCGCCATATTGACCGAACAAAAACCGCCGTGCGCAGCGTAATTAATCGTGCCGTATTGCTGCGCCCACCAACCGGTCAATGCCTGCGACTGATCGCGGCCAGTAAAAAACGCCAGACGATTCGGATCTTTTTCGCGCGCATCGCCCAGCCATTTCGTTGCTAGGCTTAATGCTTCTTCCCATTCAATTTCTTTGAAATCGCCTGCGCCGCGCTCACCAGTGCGCAGCAAAGGTTTGCGAAGCCGGGCCGGGGAATAATGTTGCATGATACCGGCCGAACCTTTCGCGCAAAGTACGCCGCGATTGACCGGATGATTCGGGTTGCCTTCGATATATCGGACTTGTCCATCTTTGATATGGACATTGATGCCGCAGCGGCAGGCACACATATAGCAGGTCGTTTGTTTGACCTCGTCGCCGACTGGTTTTTGCAAATCGAGTATCGGTTCCGCCATGTCGCATATTGTGACCGCTAAAGTCGAAAGAGGCGAGACAAAAAACGCCCCGGCAAACAATACCGGGGCGTTCGTTTAAAACTAACCTTTGATGCAAACGACTTGGCGCAAACGATGTACCACTTCGACCAGATCGCTTTGTGCGGCCATCACGGCATCGATGTCCTTGTAAGCCGCGGGTGATTCGTCAATCACTGCGCTATCTTTACGGCATTCCACATGCGCGGTGGCTTGCAGATGTTGCTCCATGCTGATTTCCTTACGGGCCCGGGTACGGCTCATAACACGCCCGGCACCGTGACTGCAGCTATGGAAACTTTCCGCATTACCTTTACCGCGAACAATGAAACTACAGGCGCCCATGCTACCCGGGATAATTCCCAGTTCGCCTTCGCGTGCGCTCACGGCACCTTTACGCGTTACCAACAAGGATTCGTCGGCATGTTGCTCACGCGTCACGTAGTTGTGATGGCAGTTCACCGCCATTTTCCCTAGTTGAAACGGTGGCAAGCGGTGACGCATAGAAGCCAGCACGCGCTGCATCATGGCTTCACGATTTACCCGGGCATAATCCTGCGCCCAGGAAACCGCTTCCACATACTCGGCAAACAAGGGTTCGTCTTCCATGAAGAACGCCAGGTCTTTATCAGGCATATGGAAACCCAGCACACGCTTTGCCAGTTCCTGACGGGCACGTTCAATAAAGTACGTACCAATCATGTTGCCGGTACCACGCGAACCCGAGTGCAACATCACCCAGACGGTATCGGTTTCATCGAGACAGATTTCGATGAAGTGATTTCCGCCACCCAAGGTTCCGGTTTGCCGTTCGATTTTGTCGAAACGGATTTTCGGATGCTTGTTCTGGATAGTGAACAAACGCGCATGCAGCCCGGACTTTTGCAGATGGCTTCCGATGCTGTCGGGAATATTCCGATGCTCACCACCGGGACCACTTCCCACCGGCACGCTGCGCTCGATATCCGAACGTAACATCGCCAGACTTTCCGGCAGATCTTTCGCCTTCAGCGTGGTTTGCACCGCCGCCATACAGCAACCGATATCGACACCCACCGCTGCCGGAATAATCGCGCCGCGTGTCGGTACCACTGAACCTACCGTTGCACCTTTACCCAGATGCACGTCGGGCATTACCGCTACCCAGGGCCCGACGAAAGGCAGGCTGGCGATATTGATCAATTGCGCACGTGCTTCGTCTTCCAAAGGCACGCCTTTGATCCAGGCCTTGATTGGCTTGTGGTGTTCGGCATGCAGCAATGTGAATTGCGAATCACTCATTTCGAATTCCTTGTAAAACATAAAAAATGTCATCCCCGCGCAGGCGGGGACCCA
>JBOHYH010000197.1:0-7200 GCA_050737775.1 Arenimonas sp. | reverse complement strand
CCGTACTGGACCCTGAGGCAATTGCCTTGTTGCGTTCACTGGATGAACAAAAACCGGGCTCGTTTAGGGATTTCGTGCGCATGTTTGTGACGGAAGCGCCGGAGCGTGTCAAAAAAATCGATGCTGCTTACAAGGCAGCCGATTCAAGTCAGCTAAGCCAGCATGCGCATTATCTGCGTTCGGCCTGTCTTGCCTTGGGCGCGGGCCAGTTGGCAGCCACTTGCCATGATCTGGAACACCTTGATCCAAAGGTGATCTTCCAGGCGAATGCGGATTTACACCTGACGCCTTTGCACGCCCGCCTGCGCGAAGCCATGATTGCATTGCTGGAAATGGCAGAAGCCGGTTAAATAATTTCCGGCGCAACGAGTTCACAAAAAAGCCCCGCCGAAGCGGGGCTTTTTATTTAGCGGTGAAAAATATCAGAGTATTGTGAGCATCGGTACCAGCAGTAATGCGACGATATTGATGATCTTGATCAGCGGGTTGATGGCAGGGCCTGCGGTGTCTTTGTAAGGGTCGCCAACAGTGTCGCCGGTGACGGCTGCTTTATGGGCTTCCGACCCTTTGCCACCATGGTGACCTTCTTCGATATATTTCTTTGCGTTGTCCCATGCACCGCCGCCTGTGCACATCGAGATGGCCACGAAAAGACCGGTCACGATGGTACCCATCAACAAGCCACCGAGTGCATCGGCGCCCAGTGTGAGGCCAACGATAATCGGAATGAACAATGGCAGCATTGAAGGAACGATCATTTCGCGAATCGCTGCTTTCGTCAGCAAGTCGACGGCTTTGTCATATTCCGGTTTACCGGTGCCTTCCATGATGCCTTTGATCTCGCGGAACTGGCGGCGAACTTCTTCAACCACTGCGCTTGCTGCACGACCGACTGCCTGCATGGCGAAAGCACCAAACAAATACGGAATCATCCCGCCGATCAACAAACCAATGACCACGTCTTTGTTGTCGAGTGAGAAATTGACGGCATCAACGCCGAATTTTTCATTGAGTTTGTGCGAGTAATCGGCAAACAACACCAATGCCGCCAAACCGGCGGAACCAATCGCATAACCCTTGGTCACTGCTTTGGTAGTATTGCCCACGGCATCGAGAGCATCGGTAATTTTGCGAATTTCAGGACCCAGTTCGCTCATCTCGGCAATACCACCGGCATTATCGGTAATCGGGCCGTAGGCATCGAGTGCAACAATCACGCCTGCCATCGAAAGCATCGACGTCGCGGCAATCGCAACACCGTAGAGATCCGCAATTTCATAGCAGCCCCAGATTGCCAACACAACCGCCAAGACAGGTGCTGCAGTGGATTTCATCGATACCGCCAAGCCTGCGATAACATTGGTGCCATGGCCGGTTTCCGACGCTTTGGCCACATCTTGCACCGGCGCATATTCGGTCGCGGTGTAGTACTCGGTAATCACCACCATGGCTGCCGTCAGGCCCAGGCCGATCAGGGTGCACCAGAACAATGGCATGCCCAGATCTTTGCCGAACAATTGGTCGGTAACGAAATAAAATGCGATGGCTGCCAGCACGCCTGCAACAGCCAGGCCACGATAGAGCGCATTCATGATTTTGCCGCCGTCGCGCACCTTTACAAAGAAAGTGCCGATGATCGAAGCAATAATAGAAACGGACCCCAGGGCTAAGGGATACATCACGCCTGAAACGCCATAGGTATTGAATGCGATGCCGGCCACCAGCATGGCGGCAATAATCGTGACCGCGTAGGTTTCAAACAAATCAGCTGCCATGCCTGCACAGTCACCGACGTTGTCACCCACGTTATCGGCAATTACGGCAGGATTACGTGGATCATCTTCTGGAATGCCTGCTTCGACTTTACCCACGAGATCGGCACCGACATCCGCGCCCTTTGTGAAGATACCGCCACCGAGGCGGGCAAAGATAGAAATCAGGGAGCTACCGAAAGCCAGGCCAATCATGGGCTCCAGTGCTTCCTTCAATGACTCCGCAGTAATGCCTTGGCCATGCAATACATACATGAAGAAACCGGCAACGCCGAGCAAACCCAAACCGACGACCAGCATGCCGGTAATAGCACCGCCCTTGAAACTGACATTCAAGGCAGCGTTTAAATTTTGCGTAGCGGCTTGTGCGGTTCGCACGTTGGCACGCACGGATACGAACATGCCGATAAATCCTGCAGCGCCAGACAGAACCGCACCGATGGCGAAACCGATGGCGGTTTCCCAATTACCGAGTGCAAAACCAATAACGAAGAACAGTACTACGCCAACCATCGCAATCGTCATATATTGACGACGTAAATAGGCGCCGGCGCCCTCCTGGATAGCCATCGCAATTTTCTGCATGCGCTCATTTCCGGCCGGTTGAGCCAGAACCCAGCGGGTGGTGAAAATGCCATAAAGAATAGCGATGGCCGCACAGGCCAACGCCAGCTCGAAACCGTATTGCTCAAACATGCCTCTTACTCCCCATAAGTTAAACATTAAGCAGTCAACAAAAAACGGCTAAACGCCGCTGATCCCGAGTATCGCAGAGGAAATGGGGTGAATGCCAGCCGACGGGGCTAATGTGGTGGGAGAGTATGTATCTAGGGGCTCTAAGGCGAGCGGCTACTTGCTCGTTTAATCGGCGTTTGCCAAATCCCGCTGGTAATCCTGAGCCGTACTCATTTGCAAGGTCGGCTGGCCCTTGAAGAAATCATCGTTTCTGCTGGCGCGAACATAGTAAGTCTGCCCGGCATTGATCTCCATCTTGAACACCTGTTTCGTGGATGGATCGGCCATGTAGTAGTAAGTGCCGGGAACCAGAATTTGCTCGTATTTATCGCCCTTTTTGAGCTTGGCCAGTTCCTGGTTCTGGCTGGTCAGGGAATAGGCCTTGCCGCCGTCTTGAATGGAACGGTAGAAAATCACTTTCGCAGTACCTGCTGGCGGATTTGCCGTATCTGCGGTTTGTGCAAAAGCCGTTGCGCCTGACAACTGCAGTAAAGCAGCCAGAATAAAAGTCGAGAAAATCCGATACATGAAGAACCCCGGTGAACTGTGCACCATCAGAGTGGCACTTAATTTAAGAGCTAAAACTCAAGCTTGGAGCATCCTTAGAATACACCCGAAATTACTGGATTACAGTATTGGGCATGTCTGTGGCTTTAGACATTTTTTAACTGATTATGTGAACTGCGTATCAGTTTTTCTTTAGCGCACTGCCTGCCGCTTTCGCTGCTTTTTCAGCGAAGTCTTCAAGCCCCTTCGTGTTCGTGCCACCAAAAGCGCCGGCCCATTTGGTATCGGCAATTTCTTCTTGGCCAATAACAGCACCACCGGTCTTGGCCGAGAGGGTTAATCGAACGCGCACTTTTTGCGAGCCGGCACCAAAACCGACGAAGTAACGCAGCGCCATATTTCCTTTGCGGAAATCCAGAATGTCTCCATTGAGTACAGCCGCCGTGGAAGGGTTTGGACACGAACCCTGGCCAAAGGCAACACTACTTATATTTTTTGCATACTTCGGTAAACGCTTTACCAGTGCATCCCGGATAATTTCCAGATTCTTTTCAGGAATTTTTTCAGCGCGCTCGGTTTGGCCATCTACCTTTTCTTCCGAAACCTTGAATAAATCAACTTCCACGCAATCAATAACGCTTGCCGTGGTTGTTACCGGGGATTCAGCCTTTGTTTCCTGCCCCATCGCTGCAACGCTGACGAATGTCGTGAGCAATACAGCCAAGCAATGTCGAAAGCTGGATGAGTTTTGCATTTGGAAACTCCTTGATTTAGGTCGATTGTGCGTGTGAGCCAATGAAACGGAAATCAGGTGTTTGATTTCTTGTTTAAATTGAGTGGTGTGGCATGGAGGGGAAGACCGTTTTTCTTGTAAGGTGCCGGCGCTTCACCCGCAATCAATGGCGCGAGATAAGTACGACATGCCGCTGTAATGCCATAGCCATCTTTTCTGATGTAGCCGGCAGGCATTTTCTTTTCGTGATTGGCAATTTTTTCAAGTGAGGCCGCTTCAATTTTCCAGCGATAGGGTTTGTTGGAAATCCGTTTGATAACCGGCATTACGCCATTCATGCCTTTCAATGCATATTCGACTGCGGCCTTGCCGACGGCCAGCGCGTGTTCTAGATCGGTCTTTGATGCGAGATGGCGGGCCGAGCGTTGCAGATAATCCGGTACTGTCCAGTGCACTTTCATCGCCAATTTATCTTTCACCAAGGCGGCAATCAGCGGCCCGACACCACCGAGTTGCGAATGTCCGAAAGCATCCTTGCTGCCTTCGGTTTCGGCCAGGAATTGTCCGTCGGCGTTTTTCACACCTTCGGACACCACGACAACGCAGTAACCAACACGGTTGACCGTTGCTTCGACCGCTTGCAAAAATTTCGCCTCATCGAAAGTCACTTCCGGGAACAAAATAATATGCGGCGCATCGTTTTTGCCTTCACCTGCCAAGCCTGCCGCGGCGGCTAACCAGCCGGCATGTCGGCCCATCACTTCATAGACGAATACTTTGGTCGATGTTTCCGCCATGGCGGCGACATCCAGGCTAGCTTCAAGCACGGATACCGCAGTGTATTTTGCGGCAGAGCCGAAGCCCGGGCAGCAGTCGGTGACAGCCAAGTCGTTGTCGACGGTCTTTGGCACGCCGATGCAAACCAGGTCGTAACCCGATGCCTTGGCCAATTGCGACACTTTCAAAGCGGTATCGGCGGAATCATTGCCGCCGTTGTAAAGAAAGTAACGAATATCGCGTTTCTTGAATACTTCAAGCAGGCGCTCGTATTTTTCACGATCCTGTTCGAGTGATTTGAGTTTGACGCGACAGGAGCCAAAGGCGCCACCTGGCGTATGCGCCAGTGCTTTGATATCGGTGGTGCTCATTCGGCCGGTGTCGATCAATTCATCCCGCAGCACCCCTAAAATGCCGTTTTTTGCCGCGAGAACCGGAATTTTTTTCGCGCGCGCGGCCTGAATTACCGCACTGGCAGTGGCATTAATCACGGCAGTAACTCCGCCGGATTGTGCATAAAGCAGCTTTCCTTTGCTCATGAATCAATCTCTTACTGTTGTTTTATTGACTTGATCGCCTCGGGCCGTTAGCGTGACGGTGTCCGCACGGCGAATCGTGGGCTCCACTATAACCAATCGGAGCGACGACAGCTGTGCGTTTATTTTTCTGGAGTTTTTCATGCGATTGGTATTGTTAGGGGCGCCCGGCTCGGGCAAAGGTACTCAGGCAGCGCGGCTGCGCGAACATCTGCAAGTGCCGCATATTTCAACAGGTGATTTGCTGCGAGCGGCGGTAGCGGCTGGAACCGAGCTTGGCATGAAGGCCAAAGTCGTCATGGCTTCCGGCAATCTGGTGTCGGATGACATCGTGCTGGGCATGCTCGAGGAGCGTTTGCTGAAGTCCGACACTGCCAATGGCTTTATTCTGGACGGCTACCCGCGCAATCTCGCCCAAGCCAATGCATTGGAAAAATTACTGGTCAAGATCAAGCAACCGGTCGATGTTGCCGTGCAGCTCGATGTGAATACCGATTTGCTTGTGGAGCGTATTGCCGGCCGTGCAAAAGCCGAAGGCCGTGCCGACGATACACCGGAAGCCGTTCGCCATCGTTTGAATGTCTATAACGAGCAGACGGCTCCCGTTGTGGACTTCTATCGTAATCACGGCACGCTGGTGCATGTTGATGGTGTAGGTGGTCTGGATGACGTGTTCAATCGCATTATCGCGGCCATTTCCCACACGCATGATGTGGGCTGATTTTAAAAACAAAGCGAAACAATGAAATTACATATTCTCGGAATTTGCGGCACCTTCATGGGTGGCGTCGCCGCGCTTGCGCGTGAGTTGGGTCACGAAGTAGATGGCTCGGATCAGAATGTTTATCCGCCGATGAGCACCCAGCTGGAGCAATTGGGAATCACCCTCACATCCGGCTACAAAGCTGAAAACATTACTGGCGATACACAGCAAGTCATTGTCGGCAATGCCTTGTCGCGCGGTAATCCGGCCGTTGAATATGTGTTGAATCAGCAGCTCAACTATATTTCCGGTGCCGAATGGTTACGTGAAAACGTATTGCCGAAACGGACGACTTTGGCTGTTGCAGGCACGCACGGCAAAACCACGACGACATCGATTCTCGCCTTCTTGTTGGAAGCAGCGGGTCGTGACCCTGGTTTTTTAGTCGGTGGCGTGCCCGAGAACTTCGGCGTATCCGCGCGCTTGGGCAAAGGCAAGGAGTTCGTTGTTGAAGCCGATGAATACGACACCGCGTTTTTCGACAAGCGCAGCAAGTTTGTCCATTACCGTCCGACCGTCGCGATTCTGAATAATCTGGAATTTGACCACGCTGATATCTTCGATGATGTCGCCGCCATCCAGAGACAGTTCCATCATCTGGTGCGCATTGTTCCGGGCAACGGAAAACTGATCGTCAATGGCGAAGACAAATATCTCGCCGAAGTATTGAGCATGGGTGCCTGGTCACCGGTTGAGCAGTTCTCGCTCGATGGTAATACCGAATGGACTGCCCGTTTGATCGAAAACGATGGTTCCGAATTCGCCGTAAATTATCAAGGTAAGGAGCTCGGCGTCGTGCAATGGTCCTTGCTCGGTCGGCACAACGTGCTGAACGGATTGGCCGCAATTGCAGCGGCGAATGCGGTGGGTGTCGACGTTGCATCGGTATTACCGCGTCTGGTCGAGTTTCAAAGTGTGAAGCGTCGACTGGAAAATATCGGCAATGCCAAAGGCGTTACCGTGTATGACGATTTTGCCCATCATCCAACCGCGATCCGCACAACGCTCGAAGGTCTGAGGGCAAGAGTCGGAGTCGCTCGCATAGTGGTCGCGATGGAACCGCGCAGCAATTCCATGCGATTAGGCTCCCACTCGGCAGAAATAGCACCTTCACTGGATGCCGCCGATGCCGTCGTATTTTTGCATCGTCCGGAACTGAGTTGGGATGCCGGTAAGGTTATCAATGCCTTGCGCGGCCAAGGTCAAACCGCGATGACAGTCGACGCCCTGATTGCGGAGCTAAAGGCTCTGGTGCATGACGGAGACCACGTCGTATTCATGTCCAATGGCGGCTTCGAAGGCGCGCCGAGAAGGTTTCTGGCTGTAATTACATAATCCCGAAGGAGCGCCTTTAGGCGCGACAGGGCTGCGTAGAGC
>JBOHYH010000196.1:0-8786 GCA_050737775.1 Arenimonas sp. | reverse complement strand
GCGTTGAAAATGCCAATCAACACGATCAACGAGGCATGGCAGAAAATGGATAGCAATACGCGACGTTTAAGCGAAGCCAGCAATTGATTGGCCAAAGGCGAGAGCAGATTCTTTTTCTCGAAACCCTGCAATGCCTTGGCGTCACCTTGCATCGTAATATCATCTTCAAAGCGTTGGCGGGCATCGAGCTGTTGGCGCGCACGGCTCCAGCTTTTGCCGGCGACTTCTTCCAGAAAATTCTGGAAGCCCGGTGATTTGCTGAAACGGTTCGAGAAATAGCGTGCGATCAGATAGGCAGTCGGAATAAATGAAAAACCGATGATCGCATTGATCACAATGAAGCTTTCAGGAAGTTTGGCAACGACATCGAATCCGGTTAAACCCTTTATCAACACGAAGATCAACGGCCACCACAACAAGACCGAAGTCAGAAAGACCCATTTGGTCAGGCTCAGGCGGCGGTTTCTAAGGCGATCCAGAACTTCACGGGTTTCAATAATCGGTGCGCTTAAATCAAGTTTCCTCAAGCTGCGTAATTGCAAAAACTGGACCACGCATTCGGCCAGCGCAAAGATTGCCAATGGAGCTGCCAGCAATAGATAAGTCACATCATTCAAATGCTTGACGATGAACGTCATCAATGCAGCGAAAGCGACGATGCTGGTCACCAGGCTGGCCGTCAGCCAAAAGGAATGACGACGAAATGCCGTGCCGGTTTTTTTCGCCAGCGCTGTACGTACCGCTTCGATATCCAGCGTTAGGCTATCGTCCAGTTTGCGGGTTTCCTGCGTCCATTGCGATTTCAGTTTGTCCAGATCCAGGCCACTCATGATGCTTCCTCCGCTGCCGCGACATCTTGCTGCAGCTTTTGTTTGATTCGATTGATTCGGGTAGCCACATTGCTGGAAGAAATGCCGACCATGTCGGCAATTTCTTCCAGCGGGTAACCTTCTAGGTATAGCAGTATCAGAGCGCGATTGATTTCATCGAGTTTGGAAATCAGTTGATGCAAGGCATGAAGATCTTCACTTTGCGCATCCATCACGCTGTCGGCAGCGGTCAGGTCCATGCCGAATTCTTCGATTGGCAGAGCATCGCGAATGCGACGGCTTTCTCCGCGATAAAACGAAATCGCCACATTCATGGCAATGCGATGCATCCATGTTGAAAACGCGGCACGACCATCGAAACGTTCGAACGATCGCCATAACTCGATCACGATTTCCTGAATCAGATCTCCTCGGTCTTCGCGACGGCTGCAATAGGCATTGGCCACCTTGTAAAGGATGGCCTTGTGCTTTTCCAGCTGTTCCAGAAACTGTTGGTGTTCAGATGCTTTGCTCATTTCCTATCCGCACATGTAGGCTTTCGCCCCTCTGTCTTTGTTATTCGCCGACCGGGACTGAAATATCACGGTTTTGTTTTTTATCTTTAGAAGCCTTGGGTATTTTCCGGCCATTCAGGCTTGCTCCAATGAAAGTATGGCGAACAAAAAGCTGGTACGAGCCCAACATTAGCGCAAAACCCGTTGTCAGCATCAAAGGATATTCTACCCACCATGGCCAATTCACCAGCGAGGTGGCGACCTGCAAGGCCATCACGATCGGCAGGTGCACGATATAAACCCAATACGATGAATCGGCCAGATAGCGACGCTTCGGGCTGACGTTGGAAAGAAAACGCAGCCCCATCCCGACCAAGGCCAATGGCCAGCTCCAGGCACCGACAGAATAGGTGAAGGCATACATCCACTTCTGGTCATTGTCGGTGACCGGCAATTGCATCGGGCTAAGACCGGTGATCGACAAGCTTGCGGCAGTTGCTACCATGGCCAGCAACAAATTCACCGACCAATATTTTTTAAGTATTTGCAGTAATGCAATTTGGCGATGTAAACCCCAGCCCACTAAAAATGCCACAGAAAATCCAAGACAGGCCGCAAGATTCGGATAAAGCGAACTGTCAGGCGTGGGAATGCCGAACCACATTACCCATTTCGGCGTGTAATAAAGGCCGGTGGCCAGTGGTAGTGCGAGCAACAGGCTTGCACCGGGTTTCATCAACAGACGCATGAATGCATCCAATGCCATGCGTATGTGGCCTTTGTGATCGATTTTCGCCAGCAAAGTCCGGACCGCAAGCACCACGATATACAGCAGGCTCAGCACATACAGAAACCACAAGTGCGTCAGAGGGAAATCATCCGGGGTGAATTTCGGGCCAGGCGGTGATTCCTTCGGCAAAGTGCCATTGAATTTTATCAGCGCGATCCAGATAACCACCAGAATAATGCCGGTAAACACCATCGGCCACGCCGATACCAACGGAATCACGATGCGTTTGAAGCGGTCCTTGATAAACGCTTTCATACCCAGTCGATGAAACGACAGATGGGCAAAGAAGCCGGCAATCAGAAAGAACAAAGGCATGCGAAACATGTGCACCCAGTAAAACAAACCCGACAAGGCCATGCTCGGGTCGCTGTCGCTGACAATCCACCAATATTGAGAACCCGGCAGATAAGACATGGTGGCATGCAAGGCCACGCCCAATAATAGGGCAAAGCCCCGCACGGCATCCAGCCCATGTAGTCGATCCATACCTGCAGGTAGTAATTCATTCAATTTCATTTTTCACTCCAATGCCAGGGCTTGATGCCTGATGGAGTGTTATTCGCGGAGTAACCGGAAAATATCACGAAATATTTATTTTTTTTATCTGTGATATTTCATCTTCTTTTGGCGAACCACGGAAAGACGGGGTGACTTTTTTCTCCTTGCTGCCGGTCAGCAGGCCCGAATACAATTGATAATCGCAAATCATCACTAATGGGAAATGGCATGTTTAGAGCAATAGTGTTGTTGGCTTTCATGATAGTCGTTGCAGGCAGCCCGGCATTTGCCGCCGATAACATTTCATTGGTGACACCGATAAATCAGGCGCAGTCTGACAAGGCCGTGTTATCGCTGGCCAAACAATTGATTGCCGAATATAAAAACGAGGATCGCGATCAATATTTGAATCAGTTGTTTCGCCTGCAGCAGGTCAGCGGCGATTATGAAGGCGCAAGGCGCAGTATCCGGGAATTGCGCGTTATTCGAAATGTAACGCCCGATCAAACGCCGCTGTATCTGCAGTACGAGATATATTCCGAAACCAGACTGCTGCAAGCAAAGAATGGCCTGTCTTACGACGCGGCCTACAGGCAGGCATTCAAGAAAACACTGGCAACGATAAACGACAGGGCAGCGCAGCAGGCGATGTTCTCTTTTGGCGGTAATCTGCAATTGATGAAGGCAGATCTCGAGAAATTGTTGCAGAAACATTCCGACAAAAAAGAAATCGTCATGGCGGATGCGCTGGAACTGGTTCGCAAGTATCAGGTGTATCAGGCTTTCAAGGATTCCATGTCGTTGGGGGAAGCCTTGTTCGCTGAAGACGATGCAACACGCTACATCATCGACAAGAACATTCTGATTACCACGCCCGATGGCGCGCATGTGGCTGCCATGCTGGTCAGGCCGCGTGGCAATGCAGTCCAAACCACATTGATGGGTTTTACCGTGTATGCCAATGATGAATGGGCTTACGTCGATGCAAAGAAAACCGCTTCGTTGGGCTATGCCGGCGTTGTCGCCTATACACGAGGCAAAGGCCGCAGCCCGGATACAGCAATTCCATTCGAGCATGATGGTGATGATGCGCGTACAGTAATCGATTGGATTAGCCATCAAGCGTGGAGCGATGGGCGAGTCGGCATGTACGGTGGCAGTTACAATGGTTTTGCTTCCTGGGCTGCCACCAAAAAAATGCCGACAGCTTTGAAGGCCATCATGACCTCGGCAACGGCAGCGCCGGGAATCGATGTGCCGATGCAGGGCAACATCTTCCAGAATTTTTTCTATCCCTGGCCGCTTTACGTTACCAACGAGAAGATGCTGGATGAAACGAATTACAACGACGAAAAACGCTGGAGTGACTTGTATAAAAACTGGTACTCGTCGGGGAAGTCCTATCGCGAGATGGAAAAGTTGGACGCACAGCCCAATCCCTGGCTTGCGAAATGGCTGGGGCATCCCGACTATGACGCTTACTGGCAAAACATGGTTCCATATCGGGAAGACTTCGCCCAGATCAATATTCCGGTATTGCAAACCACCGGCTATTTCGACGGTGGACAAGTGGGTGTTCTTTATTATTTGAACCAGCATAACCGCTATAACAAAAATGCCGATCACACTTTATTGATCGGGCCATACGAACACCTTTCGATGAATCGGGGTGTGGCGCGGGAGGTGCAGGGCTATGCCATTGACCCGGTCGCCAGTATTGATTTGCAGGCGGTTCGTTACGGATGGTTCGATTATATTTTCAAAGGCGCTGCCAAGCCCGAATTGCTGAAAGACAAAATCAATTATCAGGTGCTGGGTGCCAATGAATGGAAGCATGCTGCTTCATTGGGTGCGATGCACAATGCATACGTTCGATTGCAATTAGATACTGAAAAATCGGAAGACGCATATCGCCTGATCGCCGGCAAACCCGAAAAAAACAAATTTGTCGAACAGACTCTCGATTTCAAGGATCGCAGCGATGTCGCATGGGTTGTTCCCGAGTTGTCGGTCAATAAAACCTTGGATGCACACAACGGCATTGTCTACATGGCCGATCCCGTCACTGAAGCGACGGAAGCTAGTGGCGTGTTTTCCGGGCTACTGGATTTTGTCGTGAACAAAAAGGATTTCGATTTCACGGTCACCTTGTATGAACTATCGAAAGAGGGCGAGTACCTGCAATTGGCCTATCAGGTGCAACGCGCTAGCTATGCCAATGCCCGGCTTCAGCGAACACTTCTGAAGCCGGGCAAGCGCCAGCAAATCCATTTCACCAGTGAACGTTTGGCCAGCAGGTTGCTGCAACCCGGCAGCCGTCTGGTGATTGTGCTGAGTATCAATAAACAGACCGATCAGCAGATCAACTACGGTTCCGGTAAAGAGGTCAGTGATGAATCTTTTGCCGATGCCAAAACACCGTTGCAGATTCGCTGGTACGGTAACAGTTACGTGGATATTCCGGTCTGGAAATAAAATAGGGCCGAAAAAGGCCTGCCTTTTGGCTTACTATCGGCGCTAATGAATACGAATGCCCGAACCGACAATAATCCGCCATTGGATGCGGTAATTGTCGGTTCCGGCTTTTCCGGCTTATGCATTGCCATCAAAATGCAGCAGGCAGGAATGTCGTATGTCGTGCTGGAACAGGCCGATGGCATTGGCGGCACCTGGCGTGACAATACCTATCCCGGTGCAGCCTGCGACGTACCTTCGAATCTTTATTGTTTTTCGTTTGCGCCGAATCCTGATTGGTCACGTTCATACCCGCAGCAGGCCGAAATTCAAAAGTACATGAATGATTGTGCCGATCGTTTTTTGATTCGGACGAATATTCTTTTGAATAAACAGGTTTCGAATGCCCGCTTTGATATTACTCGCAAGCTATGG
Organism: Arenimonas sp.; assembly: GCA_050737775.1. Classification (GTDB taxonomy): domain Bacteria; phylum Pseudomonadota; class Gammaproteobacteria; order Xanthomonadales; family Xanthomonadaceae; genus Arenimonas. Next base: position 3,285 of record JBOHYH010000196.1, on the reverse strand, counting down.
CGGGTTGAGGTCAACAATGGCGCCGAAATTTTCGAAGCACGAACTTTGGTGATGGGAGTAGGTGGCCTAAGTCGTCCCAAAATGCCAGCGATTGATGGCATCGAAAGTTTCAAAGGTGAGCTTTTTCATACGGCGCGCTGGCGCCATGAGGTTTCACTTGAAGGCAAACATGTGGGGATAGTGGGAACCGGTGCCAGCGCGATTCAAATCGTGCCCCAGATTGCCGATAAGGTCGGGCAATTGAGTATTTTCCAACGCACGCCGCCTTGGCTTATTTTCAAGCCGGATTTTGCAGTCTCATCTTGGCACCGCCGGCTCCGCGCAAAATTTCCGATATTGCAAAAAATAAATCGTAGCTATATCTATTCCTGGCATGAGAGCTGGGCAATTGCCTTCACGCGGGTTCCAGCGATGCTGAAGATCGTGCAATTACTGGCCCGGGTTTTCATGTCCTTGAATATTCGCGACAAGGCATTGCGGAAGAAGTTGAAACCCGATTATGTTATTGGCTGCAAACGCGTGTTGTTATCGAACAATTATTTATCGACCTTGAAAAAGGCGAATGTCGATCTGATTGTCGATTCAATCCAGCGCATCACTCCGGAAGGTATTCGTACCCATGATGGCCGTGAATACAAACTCGACATCATCATCGCCAGCACCGGATTTCTTGCAGCAGAAGCAGGCTCACCATTTCCGGTTTATGGTCTGGACGATAAAGAATTGAATGCACATTGGAAACATGGACCCAGTGCTTATTTGGGAACCACGGTCAGTGGCTTCCCGAATTTCTTCATCATGACCGGCCCGAATACGGCGCTAGGTCATAACTCGATGATCTTCATGATCGAGTCGCAGGCCCGTTACGTCATGTCGGCTTTGCAGATGCTTGATCAAAGTCCCGCTACGGCTTTTGATATCCCGCAAAAAAAGCAAGACGACTACAACGTTGCATTGCAAAAGCGGCTTGCCAAAACCGTCTGGAATACCGGCGGCTGTTCCAGTTGGTATCTGGCCAGCAACGGCCTGAATACCACGCTCTGGCCCGACTTTACCTTCGTCTATCGGCAAAAGACGCGCCGTTTCGATGTTGAACATTATCAACGGCTTGTGTGATTTCACACGATTGCTGCTATGCAAGATGACGGGTCTTTAAAACCTGTTACATTCAAGTCGCCATTCGGCACCGTATTGAATAGGCGAGTTACAAATCCATCGGATCTATACTCTTGGGAGGGAGCATATGAATCGTTCTTTTTTCAGCCGCCTGTGTGCGGTTCTGTTCTTGTGTTTCTGCTCAATCAGCGCGAATGCGCAAACGGGATATACGCAAACAAAAAACCCCATCGTGCTCGTTCACGGATTGCTGGGTTTTGATTCGGTATTGGGTGTTTACGATTATTGGTACGGCATTGGTGGCGAACTGAAATCCGGTGGTGCCAAGGTTTACACCGCCAGCGTTTCCGCCAGCAATTATTCAGAAGTACGTGGCGAACAATTGATTCGTGATCTGGATAATCTGCGTGCCGTTACCGGCAAGCAAAAATTCAATTTGATCGGTCATAGCCATGGTGGTCCGACCATTCGTTATGTAGCATCGGTGCGCCCCGATTTGGTGTCATCCGTCACTGTTCTAGGTTCGCCGAATACCGGCGCACCGATGGCAGATTTATTGAACAGCACTTTACCGCCGGGTTCTGTATCCCGAACCATCGTTGCCGGTTTTGTGAATGCGTTGAGTGCATTTCTGGGTGGCTTGTCAGGCAATACCGATCCACAAAATGCCCTGGGTGCCTTGGCATCGCTGAGCACCTCGGGTTCCGCCAGTTTCAATAGCCGTCATCCACAAGGCAAGCCAACGAGTTCCTGCGGCAGCGGCGCGAATCTGGCGAATGGTGTGCGTTATTACTCCTTGAGTGGCACATCGGTGTTGACGAATATTTTCGACGTCAGTGACCCATTGATGGGTGCTGGTAGCTTGGTATTCGGCTTTGAACAAAACGACGGCTTGGTCGGTCGCTGTTCATCGCATTGGGGTACCGTATTGCGGGATGATTATGGTTGGAACCACCTCGACGAAGTGAATCAATTCCTCGGCTTGCGTGGATTGTTCTCATCCAGCCCATCCAGTGTCCTGCGTGCACAAGCGAATCGTTTGAAAACACTGGGCTTGTGAGAAAACCCCGTTCGATATGGCTCGGTGCTGCGATGCTAGGCATTGCAGCACTGGGTGTAATCTGGTTTTTGAAAGCCAATTCGCCGCATGTTGTTGAGCCGGAAAATATCGATACTGAAACCAGTTCGGGAGTGGCACCACAGACAATGTCAGCCAGTAAAGAATCGGCAATATCCAGGGGTGAATTTTCTCTGGAACAGAGCTCTTTACGCGGAACCGAAGTCGATGGCGGCATTTTACTGAATGCCAATGGCGAAGTGGTACTTGATCCTGGTATGCGGCGATTGTTCGACTATTATCTCAGCCTGATTGGCGAGCGTGATCTGATTCAAATTCGTGTATTGCTCAAGGAACATTTGCTCGGCAATTACGGAGCGGTAAATGCAGAGATCGTGCTGCAATATTTTGATCGCTATACCGATTACCTGAATGCGCTGACGAATCTGAAAATCGGCAACACCGTAAAACCCGAAGAGCGTCTTAAGCAAGTCACCGTATTGCGACAGAAAATGCTTGGCGAAGAAATGGTCACAGCATTTTTTGCCGATGAAGAAGCATTGGCGGCCCTGACCTTGAAGCGCATGGCGATTGCCAACGATAAAAATCGGAGTGCTGACGAGAAGACCAAAATGCTGGCCGAACTGGATGCCGCCGAAAATTATTCGGCACGTACCGAAGCCGATACCGCGGCCTTGATTACCGAACAAACACGGCAGCTCGACGCATCCCATCTGACGGAAGCACAACGCGCTGCCGAGCGTGAAACCTTGTGGGGTAAGGAAGCCGCAGAACGCCTTGCCCAGCTGGACCTGGAACGTGCCCGATGGGATGCACGCATTGAGCAATACCTGCTTGCACGTTCGCGCATTGATGCCAACCGCAGCCTGTCGGTAACCGCACGTGCCCAGGCGATTGCCGCACTTCGCGCGCAGCAATTCAATGCTGTCGAACAAAGGCGTATTGCGTCGCTGGAAGCCATTGGGCAGTTGAAGCCGGGCGGCTAGTAGGAGCGGTGTAAGCCGCGAAAAACCTGCGATAACCTTAGACGCAGGAGCGAGCTCTGCTCGCGAAATGCTTCGTCGCAGGTTTTTTCGCGAGCAGAGCTCGCT
>JBOHYH010000195.1:0-4245 GCA_050737775.1 Arenimonas sp. | reverse complement strand
TCCACGCACCGTTCAAGGCCTCAGTCGACAAATTCAAACTGACGGTCTTGTTGATGTTATCGGTGCCCGCACCGGTGCGGTTATGGATGTTGTACAAGCTGCCATCCGGAGCCACCAGGTCCACTTTCAGGTCCCCTTGGTAGGTATGCACGATTGCCACGGTAACCGAGGCATTGCTTGGCGCATTGCCGGTACGGCCGGATACGGTGATCGGACTATCCACTGTCACGTTGTCACTGATGGTGTAGTCGGCAGTATTGCTATACGTCGTGCCAGGAGGCGGAGTTGTGCCGCCCGCAGCATCCACCAAGGCTTTTGCATTAACGATACCGGCACCACAACCACCACTGCATGCACCAGCAAGTGCATAAGCCGTACTCTTCAATTGCGTTTCGACCTGTGCAGGCGTGTACAGTGCCGAACCCAAAGCCAAACGACGGCTTTGTACCAAAGCCACTGCACCGGCAACATGTGGCGATGCCATCGAAGTACCGTTGTAGCTTGCATAGCTTTCTGCACCAGGCGTAGTCGTACCGCTGTTAAGTGTCGAAAGAATCGAAGAGCCAGGTGCAGAGACATCGATCAGTGTTCCGTAATTGGAAAAACTCGAACGCGCACTTGCACTCGTCACCGAAGCAACCGTCACCACATTCGCACAACTAGCCGGTGTAAAACCGGAAGCATTGGCATTGCTGTTGCCTGCAGCAACAACAACTGTCGTGCCACGACCCACTGCGCTGTTAACCGCATTTTGCGTTGTCGTTGGACATGCACCACCGCCGCCAAGCGACATATTGATAACGTCGGCAGCATCGGCGGCACTCAGGGTGGGCACACCGGAAACCGTACCACCGGATGACCAGATAATGGCATCGGCAATATCGGAAGTGCTACCACCGCAAGCAGCCAATACACGTACAGGCATCACCTTCGCATTGAAGGCAGTACCAGCAACACCTTTGGCATTATTGGTAACAGCAGCCACCGTACCGGCAACGTGCGTTCCATGCCAGCTCGAATTGGAAGCAGGCGAACCCGAATAACATTGTCCTGCAGTCGTCCAGTCACCTTGATCCGCTGGATTGCTGTCACGACCATTGCCATCGCGTGCTGCGGTTGCATCACTGACAAAGTCATAACCGGCAACAATGTTCGCACTCAGATCGCTGTGAGTTGTAATTCCGGTGTCGATAACTGCCACGATAATTCCGGAACCAGTGGCAACATCCCAGGCCTGATTGGCACGAATACCGGCATCAGCATCCTGGAAGCCCCACTGTGTTGCGTAATTGGTATCGTTGGGTGTCAGCAACGGACGCAGGATGGCATCGATTTCAACGTATTCGACATTCGGATTCGCTGCAATCTGACGCATCAAGGTAGCAGCACCATTGCGGTCCAGTTTTTCCGATGCTTGGATAACATCGGCACCAAGCGACATTCTGCGAACATGGCCTACACCAAGTGGTTTTTTCGCTGCTGTGGATTTCAAGCCTTGCAGTGCACGCGCCGATTGAATCAACTGTTGGGTGCGTACGGAAGCATCATTCAATGCTTTCTGCAAAGTAGCCGAATTTTTTGCTTCAGGTGTACCTTCGCGATATTTCACGATAAAGCGGTCAAACTGTATATCCGATCCTATCGCACTCATATTGATGCGTGCCGAGGTGTCATTGTTTCCGGCGGCCATCAAACCCGGCGAAGTCAGTGCCAGAGCTGTTGCCAATGCCAGAGTATTGCGACGAATCGATTGTAATGTTTTGGTAGTCACGTAATTTGTATCCCCGAAAAGTTGAAAGACATCCGCTTGCGCGGCATGGTGTTTTCTACAACTTGCTTCCGGCCTCCCCCACACCCCCCAACACTCAGCAGCTAGAAAAAAGCAGCTGCCATGGTGTGAACAAACGCTGCCCGGACGGCACAATGATTTGAACTAAATCACACAAATCAAGGTGCGGACGGACGCTAGCTTGTGCATAATCCGGCGGTCACGCTGCAACGCAACATATTCGTCATATGTCTTATTTTTGGATATTTCGTTTAATTTTTTTTACAGAACAGCGGTTTGAGCGACAAAATTCTGTATATATCGCAATATCCAAGACTTATATGCGATCTTCATGTTTATGAACGCGCAGGTTTTCGCCATGCATGGCATCGATATATTTTCTATACGCAATCAAATTCAACATGGGCGCAGCAAGCACGCGCCGCTACACGGTTACCTCTTCAATTAAAAAGCCCCGATGAACCGGGGCTTGGCATAAGCGCAACAGAAAATCGATGTGCTAGCAATTCTCAAAAACCGGTAGCCACCACCGTGGCAGTCACGGTTATCTCGTAGAACTGGCCATTTGCCAATACGGGCAAGGCGTAATTACCTGTCTGCAATTGCAGAATGCTCGGTGTTGTGGGTCCCGTACATTGTCCCGGTGTTGCCGAACAGACTACTGCAGTGACCGTGAGACCTGTCGCAGCAGGATCACTTAACAATGCGCCCGTCACTGTATCCGGACCATTATTCGTGACTCGAATGGTATAGGTAGTCGAACTGCCTGCTTGACGCGAGCCAACACCATTAGTCTTGGTAATTGCCAAGTCTGATATGCGACGAACATTGGTGTAAGTACATACTGTTGCGGTCGCACTGTTGGTAATGGTGACGTTACGCGCTACTGCACCGCTCGCCAATGGCGAACCACCCGTACAAACCAATGTAACGTTGTAATTGGCAAGCACTGCACCGCCGCCGAAAGTTTCCGCAGGAAGCGTGACAACATCGCCAGCGAACACATTGACAGTCGTACCATTCAGGCCCGTTGCGGGTGCCGTGGCACTGAATGTCGAATTATTCGTGCCGCCGGTCGTGGTGACTGCCGCCGTGTGACCGGCCACTGCACTTGTCCATGCCTTCACTACCTGCAATGTCTGAGTGGCACGCGTATTAGTGTAAGTACAAGTAATCGCGGCGCCTTGTGTCGCGGCATTGACGGCTAGTGTATTGGTAGCAACTTGTCCGTTAGTACCGGTTAAAGCTCCTGCACTGCAGGAGACCACCGTGGTGTAGTTTGTCAGCGTTCCGGTTGTCATGGTTTCTGCCGGAAGCGTTGCCGTCTCGCCGACGGAAACATTCACAGCCGTACCGTTGGTATTTGTTGGAGCGGTTGATGTAAACAAGACCGTATTATTTGCCAGTCCGGTGGTGGCACCAATGCTGGCAACATCGCCGGTCAGACTATTGGCCGCCCAGGCTTTGGCTAAACGAAAAGTTGCGCTGGCTCTGCAAAGCGGCAAACTTGCTGTGGCTGGGCCACCTGTGGCATTACCAGCGGCACCGCGTGTTGCGCCGTTATGAATAAATTCGGTAACGGCCGATGAATTGCTTGAACCATTCAGTCCACCCAGTACGGTTTGTGTTCCGCCAGTGGCAGCGATAAATCCGCCACCGCCACCGCCGCCAGGGCCTTCGGATTCCGGGCCAGCAAGATTTTGGCTACCGCCAACGCCGCCATCGGCATTCAAGGTGACACTATTGGCGCCAGAAATTACAATGCTGCCGCCACCACCACCACCACCAGGCGCATCGTTACCCGTTGCAGGAGTAACGCTCTCGCCATTTGCCAAAATCGTACCGCCGCCATTCACCGTGGTGGCCATTAAAAATACCAAGCCACCACCTGTGCCGCCTGCAGTACCTGTGGAGTTGTTGGTATCACCTGCACCACCACCACCACCAAGAAATAAACGATTCAATGCGTTATTGGTAAGCGGACGACCACCGAAACCACCAACATTGTCTCGTTGATCACCACCCCAGGCAGCATTCCCTGGCGCAACGGTGATTGCATCTGCATTCGCAGAACCATAGGTATATCCGCCACGGCCACCACCCGAGGAAGTACTGGTCGCAAAACCCGCACCTTCCAGGTTCCAGCAAGCGGCAGTTTGCGCCGCCGTCGAAGTGCCTTGCGCTGCCGCATTCGGATTGCCGTTACCGGTATAGGCAACACCGTTATTCCCGTTCGAGCCGCCGCCACCAGCAGCATTATGACCATTACCGCCACCACCGCCATTGGCCGGTGCACCACGAGCATATCGACCATTCAATGCATCGTACTCGGCCCCGAAACCGGCAATGCCTTCACCCTTTTCGGCACCATCATTGCCACTGGCTGATCGAAAGGCCGTGACGACGGTGGCATTGGCGGGCGAGCTGTTTTGTTCAAGCGCACCGCCACGAAAACC
>JBOHYH010000194.1:0-2281 GCA_050737775.1 Arenimonas sp. | reverse complement strand
ATTCCTGCCAATGAGGCCTCTGCTAAACCGTTGCGGGTGGTGAACTCGACGGTACGCAAGTTGGCCGCGCCGGTCGTGGCCGACGCGGACGATACGGTGTTATTGCAACAGGTGATCGATTACTACCAGCAGACCTTGCAGCACAGTCCGGAAGCACTGGCGTATTTGCAAGCACGCGGCTTGACTCATCCAGAACTGATTGAACATTTTAAACTCGGCTTTGCCAATCGCACCTTGGGCTTGCGCTTGCCAGCAATGACGCGCAAGGCCGGAGCCGAGGTGCGCACACGCTTGCAGCACTTGGGCTTATTGCGTGCGAGCGGACACGAACACTTCAATGGTTCGCTGGTGATTCCGGTGATCGGTATCAGTGGCTTAGTACAAGAAATCTATGGTCGCAAGATCACCCCGAATCTGCGACCGGGCACGCCGTTGCATCTGTATTTACCGGGCCCGCATGGCGGGGTGTTTAACGAAGCGGGATTGATTGGCCAAGCCGAAATTATTTTATGTGAAGCGCTGATCGATGCATTGACGTTTTGGTGTGCGGGGTATCGCCATGTGACCAGCGCGTTTGGGGTGGAAGGCTTTACCGAGGAGTTGTTGCAAGCCTTGATCACGCATGGCGTGCAGCGGGTCTTGATTGCTTACGATAATGATGCCGCCGGTAATGCAGCAGCCGAGAAGTTATCGCGCAAATTAATGTCGCATGGCATCGATGCTTACCGCTGCCAGTTCCCGAGCGGGATGGATGCCAATGCGTTTGCATTGAGTATGCCTTCGGCCAGTGAAGCCTTGGCGATGGTGATTCGACAAGCGGAATGGTTAGGCAATGGCGTGGCACCGGCGCGTGTGCTGAGTGCGCCGATGGTGACGATACGAGAGACAGACGATTTATCTTTAGTCGCCGCTTCGCTCGCTGTTGATGCTCTTGATGAAAGTGTTGCAAAAGAATCGATGGCCATCGTTGAAAAAGAAATCAACGCACTGGAAAAAAAGCCGGACGCCTTACCGGCGTATCGAGTGCCGCCAAGCGTGCCGGTATTGGCGGTCGAGATTGATCAAAAAGAATTACGCTTGACGCTCGGTGATCGCGAGTACACGGTGCGCGGGATTGAAAAAAATCTTTCTTACGAACAGCTCAAAGTGTGGCTGCGAGCGCGGCGTGGGAACTTTGTGCATGTGGATACGGTGGAGTTGTATCAGGCCAAACAGCGGGCGGCGTGGGCCAAGCAAACGGCCATTGAGTTGGGCTTATCGGAAGACGCGGTAAAGGCCGATCTGGGGTCTTTATTGCGAGCCGTGGAGCAACGGCAAGATGAACTCATTCGGCAACGACTCTCGCCCAAAGACATGCCGGAGCAAACACCGAGCTGGACACCGGCACAAGAAGACGCGGCGCTCACGTGGTTGCGCGATCCGCATTTGCTGGACCGCATTAGCGAGGATATGGCGGCCATTGGCGTGATTGGCGAACAAGCCAATGCACTGGTCGGGTATTTAGCCTGCGTGAGTCGGCACCTGGACAAACCGCTCGCGGTATTAATCCAAAGCACCTCCGCCGCAGGCAAGTCCACGCTGATGGACGCGCTCTTGTCCTTAATGCCAGAACACGAACGTGTTCAGTACAGCGCGATGACGGGCCAGAGTTTATTTTATTTAGGCGAAGGCGATCTCAAACATAAAATTTTAGCCATTGCCGAAGAAGAAGGCGTAAGGCAAGCGGCGTATGCCTTGAAGCTATTGCAGTCGCAAGGGGAATTGACGATGGCCAGCACCGGCAAAGACCCGGTGACGGGAAAACTGGTGACCGAAGAATATCGAGTCGAAGGCCCGGTGATGTTGTTCTTGACCACGACCGCGATTGATATTGATGAAGAGTTATTGAACCGGTGTTTGGTGTTGACGATCAATGAGAGCCGCGAGCAGACCGAAGCGATTCATGCGCGGCAACGCAGTGCGCGGACCTTGAACGGCCTGTTAGGCACGCAAGCCGCTGCGCAGGTAAGAGCGCGGCATCAGGCGGCGCACAGCGTCTTGCGCCAAGTGGCCGTGGTCAATCCGTATGCCGAACACTTGACCTTCCGCAGTGAATCGACGCGAATGCGGCGCGATCATGCGAAGTATTTAACCTTGATCGAGGCGATTGCGTTTTTGCATCAGCACCAGCGGGTACTGCAGACGGTGACGCTCGGTGAAAAAATCATCGAGTACATCGAAGTGAGCTTGGACGATATTGCGTGGGCCAATCGCTTGGCGCATGAAGTGTTGGGAAGATCGC
>JBOHYH010000193.1:0-5297 GCA_050737775.1 Arenimonas sp. | reverse complement strand
GTATTGGCTGCACCCTGTTCATCGCGCAAGTCACCCGACTGTTTCGCCAGAAAATTAAACCAGACGACCTGGCCGGTCCGAAGATCAACAAGCGTGGTTACGCCGATTTGCTGGCCCCCGCCGATGTCACCACCCAGTAATAAAAAACCAATGACTCGCAAAGCTGCCTGGCCGCCGCTGGTGTAGCTGTCGCGCACATAAGTAAATAGTGCGTAATCGGCACCGGTCTGTTTTCTGATTTCTTCCACGCCAGGCCCAAACGACCAATCCAGTTGCTTTCCTTTTTTTGTTGCCAGTTGCCCTCCGGGTGCTGTCGAAATGAGAATGCTGGAGGCAACCGCATAATTCAGGCGAATCACCTGTCCCAAGCGCGAGTCCGGTTCAAGATCTTTTGGAATCATGAAGTCGGGCAGTTGTTTGACTCTGCCATTGCTGATCCGGCTCTTTACTGCTTGCGGGTAGAGTCGACGTGCTGCTTCTGACCAGGCCTGGCGTGGCTCTTGCACCCCTCCGGCCAAGACTTCCGATAATTCGATGTCCGGTTCGATCATTACGACACTGCCTTCAATCTTGACTGGCTTGCCGTCCGGGCCTTTCAGGACACGGCTTTGCGTGTAGGCAAGGCTGTTGAAGCTCGTTAGCAACAACAGGGCGGCTATAACAAAAAATTGAAACTTTCCGCGAATCAGCGACTTCAGCATGCTTATCTCCCCAGACGGTGTGGTCCGAATTTAGCACCTCGGCCTGACTTCGGCGACGGGGAGCTGTGATAAAATTCGGCGCGGCAAATCTTTCGTTTCAACCCCATTAAGGAATCGCAATGCTCCAACTCGCCAAACGCATGGGTCGCGCCAAACCCAGCGCCATTATGGCCGTGGCCGAAAAAGCCAAAGCACTGAAAGCTGCCGGTCGCGACATTATCTCTTTCTCGATTGGTGTGCCGAACTTTCTTCCGGGCGCGCATGTATACGCAGCAGCCAGTGAAGCATTGAGCAAAGATTCCGGACAGTATGGTTCCAATCGTGGCAGCGATGCTTTACTGGATGCATTTTTGGCGCATATCGCCGAAGTGGGTTTTACCGGTTACGAACGCAAACATTGCAGCACTGGCATCGGTGCCAAGCATATTTTGTATTCGTTGGCTGAGGCCTTGCTGGAAGAGGGCGATACCATTGTGTATCCATCGCCTTACTGGACCACGTATCAGGACATCGCCGATATCGTGAATGCAAAAGCCGTGACTCTGCCTTGCCCGGCCTCGCAAAATTACAAGCTGACTGCACCGCAATTGGATGCAGCGATGGCCGAGCATCAGCCAAAAGTATTCCTGTTCAATAATCCCTCCAATCCGACCGGCATGGTTTACACGAAGGAAGAAATTGAAGCACTGGCAGAAGTGTTGGTGAAATATCCGGACACCTGGATCATCACCGACGATATCTACAACCGCATGGTGTTTGATAATTTGGGTTATCACAATTTTCTGCATTCAAAACCGGAATTGCGTGACCGTGTTATTTTCGTCGATTCGCTTTCCAAAACGTATGGCATGCCCGGTTGGCGCGTCGGTTTCATGGTCGGGCCTGAATCGGTCGCAAAAGCCATCACTACTTTGAATTCGAATCACATCACCAATATTCCGGAAATTGTTACAGCTGCTGCCGTTGCTGCATTGAGCGGCCCGCAAACAGTGCCGACGGAAAAGAATATCGAATTCCAGAACAAACGTGATCTCGTGATTGCTGCATTGAATGCAATTCCCGGTGTTATCTGCCCGAAACCGCAAGGCGCGTTCTATGTATTTCCGGATATTTCCTGCGCATTCGGAAAAGCACATGGCGTGAAAGACATTCACAACGACATCGATTTTTGCAATGTGTTGCTCGAAGCAAAAGGCGTTGCCTGCGTACCGGGCTCGGCGTTTGGTGAACCGAAAGCATTGCGCATTTCCTACACCTGCCCAACACCACAATTGGAGCCGGGTTTGAAGCGCATTCAAGAGTTTTTTGCAGAGTTGAGCTGAAAGCCAAAGCGGTGAGCGGTGAGCGGTGATTAGTAAGCGGGAAAAGCTGTTGCCGCTCACACCTCACCGTTCACGGCTAAAAATCTAGAATTTTTCTTATTTATTTGGAGCCGTAATATGAAATCCCCGATTCGCGTTGCTGTTACCGGTGCTGCCGGTCAAATTGGTTATTCGCTGGTTTTCCGTATCGCTTCCGGCGAAATGCTGGGTAAAGATCAACCGGTCATTTTGCAAATGCTGGAATTGCCGATGGAAAAAGCACAAGCCGCCTTGCAAGGCGTGATGATGGAGCTGGACGATTGTGCATTCCCATTGCTCGCTGGCATGGTCGGCACCGATGATCCGATGGTCGCGTTCAAAGACGCTGACATCGCATTGCTGGTTGGCGCGCGTCCGCGTGGCCCGGGCATGGAACGGAAAGATTTGCTGCTGGAAAACGCCAAGATTTTCACCGTTCAAGGTAAAGCATTGAATGCGGTTGCTTCGCGCAATGTGAAAGTTCTGGTCGTCGGCAATCCTGCCAACACCAATGCTTATATTGCAATGAAATCGGCACCAGATTTGAATCCGAAAAACTTCACCGCCATGTTGCGTCTGGACCACAATCGCGCGCTGTCGCAACTGGCCTCGAAAACCGGCAAGCCGGTTGGCGATATCCAGAAGTTAGTCGTCTGGGGCAACCACAGCCCGACCATGTATCCCGATTATCGTTTCGCCACCATTGGTGGGGTATCGGTAAAAGACAGCATCAACGATGAAAGCTGGAACAAGGAAACTTTCATTCCGAAAGTCGGCAAGCGCGGCGCGGCGATTATCGAAGCACGTGGTTTGTCGTCGGCTGCTTCAGCTGCCAATGCCGCTATTGATCATATTCATGACTGGGTACTTGGTACCGATGACGGTTGGGTCACGATGGGTATCGCTTCCGATGGTTCGTACGGCATTCCGAAAGACGTGATGTACGGCTTCCCGGTAACTTGTAAAAACGGCGAATACGAAATCGTGCAAGGTCTGGAAATCGACGACTTCAGTCGCGAACGCATGAACTTCACGCTCAACGAGCTTGAAGAAGAACGCGCCGGCGTAGCAGATTTGCTGTAATTGATAATTCGAGGCGACCACTGGGTCGCCTCGTAGTTTAAGGAAACGATAATGACGAACTCCGCAGGTGCAAAGTTTCGCGCCGCAATCAAAGAAGAATCGCCGCTGCAAGTAATGGGCGCCATCACTGCATATGCAGGACTCATGGCGAAGCGTACTGGTTACAAAGCGCTTTATCTTTCCGGCGGTGGCGTTGCCGCCAATTCGCTGGGCATGCCTGATTTGGGTATCAGCTCGATGGAAGATGTGCTGACCGATGCGCGTCGCATCGTGGAGGCTACCGACATGCCATTGCTGGTCGATATCGATACCGGCTGGGGTGGTGCATTCAATATTGCACGCACCATTAAGTCCTGCACTCGTACCGGCATAGCCGCCGTGCACATGGAAGATCAGGTGGGGCAAAAACGTTGTGGCCACAGGCCGGGTAAAGAAGTGGTTCCGTTGTCGGAAATGGTGGATCGCATTAAAGCGGCCGTCGATGCCAAAACCGATTCCAGTTTTGTATTGATGGCGCGTACCGACGCGGCTGCAGTAGAAGGTATCGATTCGGCAATTGAACGCGCCTGTGCCTATGTGGAAGCCGGTGCAGACATGATTTTTCCGGAAGCGATGACAAGCCTGGAAGACTATCGTCGTTTCAAGAGTGCAGTGAAGGTGCCGATTCTTGCCAATTTGACCGAATTCGGTTCAACGCCTTTTTTCACCACGGATGAACTGCGCGATGCCGGTGTTGATATCGCACTGTATTGTTGCGGTGCCTATCGCGCAATGAACAAAGCAGCGCTGAATTTTTATGAAACCGTCCGACGCGAAGGCACCCAGAAAAATATCATCGACACCTTGCAAAGCCGCGCCGATTTGTACGACTTCCTGAATTATCACAGTTACGAAGATAAGCTCGACAGTTTGTTTGTGCAAAAGCCGGATTGAGATGTCTGCATTTGAAATGACATTGACGGCGCGCTGGGGCGATATGGATTTCAACAGTCATCTCGCCAACACCGCATTTCTTGATCATGCCGTCGATGTGCGTCTGGCGTTTTTTGCCTCATGCGGATTTCCGGCGAAAGAATTGATGGCCCATGGCATTGGGCCCGTCGTGCAGGAAGATAAAATCCGCTACATGCGTGAAATTCGCCTGCAGGAAAAGTTTCGCGTGCAATTGCGTTGCGGCGGCCTGAGTCAGGACGGCGCGCGGTTTATCATATGCAATGATTTTTATCGCGAAGACGATGTTCACGCCGCAGCTTTGGTCACCCAAGGAGGGTGGTTGGATTTGCGTGAACGCAAATTGACAGTGCCACCAGAGGCATTGCGCAAAGCACTGGAAGCATTAGAACGAACACCGGAATTTTTGGAATTGCCATCGCTTTCTGCCTGAATGCGATGGGTTGATATAAGCAAAAACGATTGAGGAATTTATGAGCGAACAAGTACTTCCTAAAGCAAAAAAATCGGTCGCATTGAGCGGCACTGCCGCAGGCAATACGGCGCTTTGCACGGTCGGACGTAGCGGCAACGATCTGCATTACCGAGGCTACGATATTCACGATCTGGCAACCAAATCGAGTTTCGAGGAGGTCGCGCATTTGCTGGTACACGGTGCATTGCCGACTGCTTCGCAACTGGTGGCCTACAAAACAAAATTGCAGCGCCTGCGCGGCTTGCCGGTATTGGTGGCAGAAGCACTGGAGCTGGTTCCTGCGAATGCGCATCCCATGGATGTATTGCGTACCGGCTGCTCCGTATTGGGCACCGTATTGCCGGAACGCGATACCCATCCGGAAAATGAAGCGCGCGACATCGCTGATCGTTTGATGGCCAGTTTCGGTTCGATGCTTTTGTACTGGTGGCATTTCACCCGCAATGGTCGCCGTATCGATTGCGAAACCGATGATGATTCGATCGCTGCCCACTTTCTGCATCTGTTGCATGGTGAGCCGGCCAGTGATTTGCATGCACGTTCGCTGGATCGTTCGCTAGTGCTTTATGCAGAACACGAATTCAATGCCAGCACCTTTGCCTGTCGCGTCATTGCCGGCACCGGCTCAGATATTTTTTCCTGCATCACCGGTGGTATAGGTGCATTGCGTGGTCCAAAGCACGGCGGCGCCAACGAAGTCGCGATGGAAATCATCGCGCGCTACGGCTCGGCCGACGAAGCCGAGGC
>JBOHYH010000192.1:0-25093 GCA_050737775.1 Arenimonas sp. | reverse complement strand
ATGGAAAAACTCGATGCTGAACACGCGAAAGCGCAGCTGGAATAAGTGACACAACTACCGCTATGCGGGGATTCTGATCCCGCGGCGGTATTGCGCGAGATAGGCATCTAGCGTAGATGCTTTCTCGCTGGTGTAGATAATGCCGTCAGATTTATCGAAAATCAGCGGCACACTACCCGACAAAGAAGAATCCGGATTATCGGATTCAATATGCTCCAGGGTCTCATAAATAAAAACCCAGCCAAAGTCTTGTTCGATCACGTCCGAGATCACTAATTCAATGTCTATTTGTTGCGCTACTTTCGCAAGCAATTCGGTAACCGCTTTCTCTGCCGAGTTGTAATCAAACATGGCGAATACCTTTTTTATCTCTTCGCCATGAAAGCCGCCAAATTCGCGGCAGCCTGGCTACGTACTTTCTTCTTCAGGAAGGAAGACCAACCCAAAATGACGCCAGGAGTACCCAGCGCCTGCTTGGACCAGCGCCAGAAATCGAAATGGTCCTGGTGCGAAATAATAAGGCCGTCCTTGAAACGGAACTTCGCATCGACAATATTGTGCACCATTCGCCCGGTCGCACTGAAGCGGTAACGCGGTTCCCAGTGGGCCTTGCCTTGCAAATCGTCGGCAGTAATATCGGAATGCTCAAACTGCCAGACATCGCGGCCTTTTTCTTTCACCGTCGTGCATAACATGGTCCACATGCCGACGACTTCTTTTTTGCCGTGCAAAGAAAACGCCGGGTCCTCGAACTCAGCATTTTCGTGATAACAGCTCGTCATGGTCTCGGCATCAAGATTCGCAAACGCGTTATAGAACTTTTCCAGTAATTCGGCATTTGCGTGTGACATGGGCTTACCTCAATCCGGTTTCGTTACGAGCGATCACCATACGCTGAATTTCACTGGTGCCTTCGTAGATTTCAGTAATTTTCGCATCGCGGAAATAACGTTCGAGCGGCATTTCCTTCGAATAGCCCATACCACCGTGAATTTGCACGGCTTGGTGGGTAATCCACATCGCATTTTCAGATGCGGTAAGTTTCGCAACGGATGCCTCCGTACTAAAACGACCGCCGTTTTTATCGGCCTGAGCTTTGGCCCATGCAGCACGCAAAGTCAAAATGGTGGCGGCATCGAGTTTGCACTTCATGTCGGCAATCTTGGCCTGAATCATCTGGAAACTACCGATTTGCTGGCCAAAGCTTTTGCGTTCTTTCACATAGGCAACGCTGGCTTCATAAGCAGCACGTGCCAAACCAACGGCCTGTGATGCAATACCGATACGGCCGGCATCCAGCACGCCCATTGCAATCTTGAATCCCTCGCCTTCAACACCCAGTACTTCGTGAGCTTCTGCAACATAATCCTGGAATTCGATTTCGCAAGTGGCCGACGCACGAATACCCAGCTTTGGTTCCGTTTTGCCACGAAAGAAACCCTTCTTGTCGGCATCAATCATGAAAGCAGTAATGCCTTTAGCGCCTTTGCTCGGGTCTGTCATTGCGAACAAGACGAGATATTTGGCGACCGGACCTGAAGTAATCCAGCTTTTCTTGCCGTTGATGACGTAGGTCCCATCTTCCTGTTTGACTGCGCGGCATTTCATCGCAGTCGCATCGGAACCTGACTGCGGTTCGGTCAATGCAAATGCACCAATCGCACTGCCATCGGCAATGGCGCGAACATAAAGTTGTTTCTGGGCTTCGGTACCGAATTTCAGGATGCCATTGCAGAACAGGGAATTATTCACGGACATGATGGTGGAATGCGCGCAATCACCTGCGGCGATTTCAATGATGGCCAATGCGTAACTGATGGGATCCATTCCAGCACCGCCGTATTCGGCAGGCACTTCGATTCCCATCAGACCGTTTTCACCCAGTAATCGGATGTTTTCCAGCGGAAATTCACCGGTCCTGTCGAAATGTTCCGCGCTGGGTGCAATTTTTTCCTGCGCAATTCGACGAGCGACGTCTTGGATCATCAGTTGTTCTTCGGTGAAATTAAAATCCACGGCAGCCTCACAAGTTAATTCAAGCGCCCATTGTAACGGTTTGTGATGTTAACGGTTAGTCAGGCTTAGCTGAAAAATGCGCTTGACCAGACGCCAAAGCGCGTCTAATCTGCTTTATCTTAAAATCGCGATGAAAAGATATAATGGATCTTGAAGCCTGGTCAGCCTGTTTGCACGTGCTTGCCGACCCCACTCGGGTCAGATTGCTTGCCTTGTTGGAACATGAGGAACTGACGGTCGCGGAATTGGCCTCGATTACCCGTCTGGCGCAACCACGGGTATCGACACATTTGGCCAAATTGAAAGACGCCGAGCTCGTTCTTGATCGCCGTGCGGGTGTGTCTGCCTATTACCGATTTAACGATGATCAACTCGATCCCGGCGAAAAACGCCTGTGGGAAACCCTGCGTGATTCCACCGATGATCCCTTGTTGCGGCAGGATGCCGAGCGTCTACCTTTGGTATTGAGCTCGCGTGCCAATGACCAGAACTGGGCCGATTCCGTTGCCGGCGACATGGAACGACATTATTCGCCAGGTCGTACCTGGGAAGCTTTGGCACGTTCTGCCCTGCCCTTGCTGGCACCGGGTGAAGTTTTGGATATTGCATCCGGTGATGGCGTGCTAGCCGAATTGCTGGCGCCGCATTCAAAAAAATACATCTGTCTCGACAGCAGCGCGAAAGTCGTGATGGCAGCCAGTTCACGTCTGAGAAAATTACCGCATGTCGAAGTGATTGAAGGCGACATGCAGGCTTTGCCATTTGAAAATTCCCGCTTTGATCTGATTTTATTGATGCATGCACTGACTTATGCTGATAAACCAGCGCTTGCGATCACCGAAGCAGGACGTGTGCTAAAGAAAAACGGCCGCCTGCTATTAACCTGCCTGGCAAAACACGAGCATCGCGCTGTGGTGACTCCCTATGGCCATGTCAATCTCGGTTTCAATGAAAAAGAATTGCGCAAGTTTGTCGACAAGGCCGGACTGGAAGTTCTGGCTTTTGAAGCAGTCACGCGTGAAAAACGTCCTCCCCATTTTGAAGTACTGACATTGTTGGCACGTAAAGCATGACGAGTAAGCTTCCCTACAAGTTTCCGGACCGCGTAAAAAAACTTGAACAGGCACTACGCGAACGGATCCTGATTATTGATGGTGCCATGGGCACCATGATCCAGCAGCACCATCTTGATGAAGCGGCTTATCGTGGCGAGCGTTTTCAGCATGGCAACGATGGCTTGCAGTATTCGGAAGGCCATCGGCACGGCCACGATTGTGGCTGCCATAGCGACCTGAAAGGCAATAATGATTTACTCACGCTGACCCAGCCGAAAATCATTCGCGATATTCACGCCGCGTATCTCGATGCCGGTGCCGATTTCGTCGAGACGAACACGTTCAACTCGACTCGCGTATCGCAAGCCGATTACAAACTCGAGCATCTCGTCACCGAGCTCAATTTCGAAGCGGCAAAACTTGCCAAAGAAGCTTGCGAAGAATTTGAAGCTGAAAATCCAGACAAGCCAAGATTCGTCATCGGCATTCTTGGTCCAACCAGTCGTACCGCTTCGCTGAGTCCAGATGTCAATGATCCCGGTTTCCGCAATATCAGTTTTGATGAACTGGTCGACAATTATCGAGAATCCACTCTTGCCTTGCTTGATGGCGGCAGCGACATCATCATGGTCGAAACCGTATTCGATACCTTGAATGCGAAAGCGGCCGCCTTTGCGATTGAATCGGTTTTCGATGATCTTGAAGCGCGTTGGCCGCTAATGATTTCCGGCACGATAACAGATCAATCTGGCCGCACCTTGTCGGGACAAACTGCCGAAGCTTTCTGGTACTCGCTTCGCCATTGCAAGCCGATCTCGGTCGGCTTGAATTGCGCGCTTGGTGCCAAGGATTTGCGCTGCCATATCGATATGCTGTCTGAAATTGCCGAAACCTATATTTCCTGCCACCCCAATGCCGGCCTGCCAAATGCTTTCGGCGGTTATGACGAAGGCCCGGAAGAAATGTCGGAGGTTCTCGGCGAGTTTGCCGAAGCCGGCATGTTAAATATCGTTGGTGGCTGCTGTGGCACAACACCCGCGCACATCAAGGCGATAAGCGATGCAGTCGCCCATCTGAAACCCCGTCAGATTCCAGAGCCTGCTGCCTACACGCGATTGTCGGGCCTTGAACCTTTTGTGATCACACCGGAGACCAACTTCGTCAACGTTGGCGAACGCACTAACGTCACCGGCTCAGCACAATTCAAGAAAATGATTCTGGAAGGCCGTTACGACGATGCATTGGTAGTCGCACGTCAACAAGTAGAAAACGGCGCCCAAGTCATTGATATCAATATGGACGAAGGCATGCTGGATGCCGAAGCCGCGATGAAACGCTTCCTGCATCTAATCGCTGCCGAGCCGGATATTTCACGCGTACCCATCATGATCGACAGCTCGAAATGGAGTGTGATTGAAGCCGGTCTGAAATGTGTGCAAGGCAAAGGCATTGTCAATTCCATTTCGATGAAGGAAGGCGAAGCCGCGTTTATCGAACAAGCGAAAAAAGTACAGCGTTATGGCGCTTCTGTCGTTGTGATGGCATTCGACACCACCGGCCAGGCCGATACCTACGAGCGCAAAGTAGAAATCTGCTCGCGTGCTTACGAGCTGCTAACTCAAGAAGCCGGGTTTGCGCCGGAAGATATTATTTTTGATCCGAATATTTTCGCGATTGCCACCGGCATCGAAGAACACAACGACTACGCCCGTGCCTTCATTCTGGCGACGGCAGAATTGAAAAAACGTTTCCCGCTCAGCCATATTTCCGGTGGCGTTTCCAATGTCAGCTTTAGTTTTCGTGGCAACAACACGGTACGTGATGCTATCCATTCGGTTTTTTTGTATCACGCGATCAAGAATGGCATGGATATGGGCATCGTCAATGCTGGCGGCATGCCGATCATGGACGACCTGCCGGCCGATTTGCGTGAAGCGGTCGAAGATGTCGTATTGAATCGAAATAGCGAAGCCACCGAACGCTTGATCGCCATTGCCGACCGAAGCAAAGGCAGCAAGCGCAAGGAAGATGCAAAGCGTGACGAAGCCTGGCGCGAATTGCCGATCAAGGAACGTCTGCAGCATGCATTGGTACACGGCAATGACAGCTTTATTGAAGCCGATACCGAATTGGCACGACAAGCCTCGACACGTCCTCTCGATGTGATCGAAGGCCCCCTGATGGACGGCATGAACGTGGTCGGTGATTTGTTCGGTGCCGGTAAAATGTTTCTGCCGCAAGTCGTGAAATCCGCACGCGTCATGAAAAAAGCGGTTGCTCATCTATTGCCGTATATCGAAGCTGAAAAACTGGCGAGCGGCGATGTCAGCCAGAGCAAGGGCAAAGTGCTGATGGCGACCGTTAAAGGCGATGTGCATGATATCGGCAAGAATATCGTCGGTGTCGTACTCGCCTGCAATAACTTCGAAGTCATTGATCTGGGCGTGATGGTGCCAACGCAAACCATTCTTGATCGTGCCCGTGCCGAAAACGTCGATCTGATTGGCTTGTCTGGCTTGATCACGCCATCGCTTGAAGAAATGAGCCATGTCGCAAAAGAAATGCAGCGCCAAGGCTTCACCTTGCCGTTACTGATCGGTGGAGCGACCACTTCGCGTGCACACACCGCACTGAAAATCGCACCGCATTACAAATCACCAGCGGTCTGGGTGAAAGATGCTTCGCGGGCCGTTGGTGTCGCTACATCGTTGATGAGCCCCGAAATGCGCATCCCGATGCTTGCACAAATTGAAGCCGATTATGCCGATGTGAGAGCCCGCCACGCCAACAAAGGTGACGCCAAACCTTTGATGGGATTGGAACGTGCTCGCAGAAAAAAATTCGATGGCGGCTGGTCGGAATACATACCGCCTGTACCGAAAAAAACTGGAATCACGATTTTCGACAAGGTGCCTTTGGCAGACTTACGCGAAATATTTGACTGGACACCGTTCTTCCAGACCTGGGAATTGGCCGGTCGTTACCCGGCAATCCTGAAAGATGAAATTGTCGGCATCCAGGCGACTGAATTATTCCGCGATGCCAATGCCATGCTGGATAAAATCATTGCAGAAAACTGGTTGACGGCCAAAGCAGTTTGCGGCCTCTGGCAAGCTCAAAGCATCGGCGATGATGTCGCGGTTTTCATCCCGGAAACGGACGAAACATCGGCTTTTCATTTCTTGCGCCAACAGGCGGAAAAACCGGAAGAAAGAGCCAACTTCTGCCTGGCGGACTTCATTGCGCCCAAAGATTCCGGCGTTACCGATTTTATCGGTGGTTTTGCCGTCAATGCAGGCATCGGCATCGAACCGCATATCAAGAGATTCGAAGCCGAATACGATGACTACAGTTCCATCATGTTGAAAGCATTGGCTGACCGCTTTGCCGAAGCTTGCGCGGAATGGTGTCACCGCGAAATCAGGAAAAACACCTGGGCCTATGCCAGCGAAGAAAACCTGAGCAACGAAGATTTGATCCGCGAGCAATATCGCGGCATTCGCCCTGCTCCCGGTTATCCGGCATGTCCCGAGCATAGTGAAAAAAGCATGCTGTTCAAACTACTGCAAGCCGAAAAGAATATCGGGCTATCGCTTACCGAAAACTACGCCATGTACCCTGCTTCATCGGTCTCTGGCTATTATTTCTCTCATCCAGGATCGCAATATTTTGTCGTCGGGCGGATGTCGCGGGAACAAGTGGTGGATTACGCCAAACGTAAAAATGTCAGCCTGGTCCAGGCCGAGCGTTGGCTGGCATCGAATCTGGATTACGACCCCGACTGAATTTTCTCGGGGTCTGTCGCTGCATTCATATGGAGAGCTGATATTCTCAGCGCTCGACTTGCGAATTTCCCAGCCAGAGGAAACCTATGAAACACATTGTGATCAAGCCGGAAATCAGCAATCGTGAATTTCTTGAAACTTATGTCGGATCAGCTCGTGTCGGGCTTTGCGGCGGTACGGAGTTCATCAACAAGGCAATTCGTAAACTGCAATGGCAAGTTACCGCCGATGGCCGTCGCAGTCCCTGGTCGCATGCCTTCATGTTCAGTGAGCGCCGCAGTGATGGTGAATTCTGGGTTCTGGAGTCCGATCTGGACTTTCGTCACAAACAAATTCGACTCGGCGTGCAGGAAAACCGGATGTCAAAATATTATGACGAGGCAGAATATCCCAATCTTGCCATCCTTGATTTCGAGCTGACGCCGGAACAAACCAAATCGGTATTGACCGAAGGTCTGAATCTACTCTCGGGTTTATCCACCTATTCGCTGGCTGAATTACTTGGCACACTCATGTCGCTAAGCAATACCAGTCTGCGTTCAAAAGAGAATTTGCTGGCCAGAGAAGGGGCACTTTATTGCTCTGCCATGGTCCAGCACTGTTTTGATGCAGTTAATTTTGATTTAAAGCCGAACGTCGAGACAAAAAACATCACCCCACATGACTTGTTTCAGACACCACAACCTCACACCGCCTATCATTTGATTCGCGAGCAGCCCAAGGGCCCGAGAAAATCCATTGGGCAACGGATAATAGATTTGGCCAATACAGAGCTACTGTAAGTATTTTCCGTTAAGCACTTAAAAATCAAAAACTTAACTCGACAAAGCCATCTCAGCGACGCGCAATCTCGCAACCTCCGGCAGATAAGCCACAAAACAATTTATTAATATTTGGCCTTCTTTAGGCTCTCATTGCGTGTCTGGTATTTGAGAACTTACAAAAATTTGCTTTATGCAGCCGATTATTTAACGAAGCGGCCAAATGTTAATGAGCGAAACAATTGCAAGTAGTGTTCATCAATTCAATGCAGGAGTTTAACAATGAAAAGAAATGCGATTGCGAAATTTATCGCTTGTGCTTTGGCTTTTGGCTTAAGCGGTACAGCGATGGCCGGACCACAGTTTTATGCTGCCATTAATTATGGCGAATCAACAACGAGTGGCGACAATACGATTAACTATGCACTATTCGATAGCGCCAATACGGGTGATTACAGCCCATTGGGTACGGAATACGGCAATGGGGAAATTGCTGGACTGCAATTAGGCCTACGTTTCGACAACAAGATGTTTATAGAACTTTCCGGAAGTCGCATGCAGCTTGATGGAACCGGTTTTGGGGGAAACGGTGGAACCAATGACTGTACGATCCAGCCTTCAGCGGGCTTAATTTCAGATTGTTTCGATGATGCAGCGATCGGATTCGAGAGCGAGGTTAAATCAACCGACCTTATCGTGGGCTGGAGCTTTGCGCCAAACGAGTTCTGGACCTTGCAACCTTATGCCGGGCTTCGTCGAGTCGAAATCGAAGATAATCGTGCTGTTGATTATCTTTATGATCAACTAACCGGCGGCTTTAACGACTTCATCGTCGATAACTCCCGCTTCAAGAAGACCGGCTTTGTGCTGGGATTGCGTACCGAAAGAGATTTCGGTCAATTCTTCGTTAGCACCGACTTTACCTACTCATACGCAAGCGGCACGCGAATACGCACCATCATGGATACCGAATACAGCTTCGACGAAGATGACGACGAAGGCTCCATTTCGCTGCCAACGGCAATCACAGGAAGATCGTTCAAAGCGATACCAGACGGAGCTCCTGTCACCGATACGGAAACACTGGTTACGCGTGAAGATATTTCGGTCAATCAGTGGCGCGCCAGGTTTGCAATCGGCCATCGATTCAAGGTATCTGCCAACAATAAACTCAGTTTGAGTCTTGGCTATACGCTGGGTAGTGTGAATGGATTTGATACACGCGACACGAACTCCGATGTCGAGGACGAAGGGTTCACACAAGGCAGCTTGGGTAACCGTAACGCAAGATTGAAAACCAGTGGGTTTGATCTGACACTGGGTTGGAACTTCTGATTAAGTGTTTCAAGAGGCCTGGTATCCCCGGGCCTCTTGATTTTGCTTATCCGATACTGTGATTTACCAGACTAAATCATCCGGCACTTGGTAGAGCGGATCACTATATGGATCATCTGCTGCAGGTGCATTGGGATCTACCAGCAATGCAACGATGCCCGGCAACAATTCTTTGACCTGCTGTGCAATTTCGGCAGTCACGATCAAATAGCGTCCATCAAGCTGGACCAGGCCAAGAACTCCTTTATTCAGCTCGCCTAACTGTTCGGGAGTTACGTATACACGGCGAATTTTTGTGTTGTATTCAAAATGACGTACGTGCTCGGCCGTTTCGATATTTTGCGCTTTATCTTTCAAAAGCTCGTTTACTTTCTGTTTGAGCTCACGCTTGAGCTTTGCCTCTTCCTGTTTGCGTTTTTCGGCTGCAATACGCTCCAGTTTTTCGGTTTCAGAGCGCAGGGCATAAGCCTTGGCCAAATCGATCTCTTCCTGGGTTTTTGCAGCAGCCGGTTTTACATGTTGTTTTGGTCTATGAGGGTGCTGCCCATTGGCGCGCGGATTCTGATGCTGTTTTTGCTCGGTGCGGCCGGCAGGCTTCGTGGAAAGCTGAGGCTCGGCTTTCTTTTCCGGCTTGGGTGCCGTCTTGAAACCAAGACCCAGGAGTTGATCGCGTAGTGAATTACTCATAAATACTTTTAAATCATCAATGTTATTTGAATGAAGCCGTCATTAAAAAAATCACCGCCACCGGTTAATCAGCCTGTAGCATGACCGTGCTTGCGCGGGCGAACTGCCCTGCAAGCTCAATAATGCGGTGGTGGCGGCTCATTGGATGGATCTGAATAAAGCAATGTACGCAATTGTTTCAAATCATCAAGGGCCCGTACTAGTAGCTCATGGTTTTTTGTGGCTTCGTTACGTGATTGAGCGAGTGCGTCACTCATTTCATTCAAGGCTTGCTCCTGGAATGCGACACGCGTTTCAAGGTCGGCAAAACGCCGGTCAAATTGAAACTCGAGATTGGTATCGGGCACGGGCATCAGGCACTCATTGTTTATTAATTGTACGGCCACGGCCAATACCGTAATAGGCAAGACCGGCAGCTTCCACTTCCAACGGATCATAAATATTTCGACCATCGAAAATGGCAGGAGTTTTCAATGCAGCTTTGATTTTTTTGAAGTCCGGGCTCCAGAATGTTTTCCACTCTGTTACCACAATCAAAGCATCGGCATTTTCCAGAGCTTTTGCGGGCGAATCGGCATAGACCAGATCACTACGTTCACCGAATATCCGTTGGGTCTCGTGCATGGCTTCTGGATCGAATACTTGCGCATTTGCACCGGCTTCCCATAATAAAGACAGCAAAGTACGACTGGAAGCTTCGCGCATGTCGTCCGTGTTCGGTTTGAATGCCAGCCCCCATACTGCGAAGGTTTTGCCTTTGAGGTCATTATTGAAATGCCGTGATACCAGTTCGAACAATTTCGATTTCTGACGCTGATTAACCGCTTCGACAGATTCAAGAATTTGGGCGGTGTAGCCATATTGTTTTGCAGTACGCTCGAGAGCTTGTACATCTTTCGGAAAACACGAGCCACCGTAACCGGCACCAGGATAAATAAACGAATAGCCAATCCGCGGGTCTGAGCCAATGCCATGCCTTACCATCTCAATATCGGCACCGACACGCTCGGCGATATTCGCCATTTCATTCATGAAACTGATTTTAGTTGCCAACATCGCATTGGCTGCATATTTGGTTAGTTCGGCAGAGCGAACATCCATGGCCACTATGCGCTCATGATTGCGGTTGAATGGCGCATACAGACGCTTCATTTGTTCAAGCGCATGGGTGCTCGTCGTCCCCACCACGATACGATCAGGGCGCATGCAATCCTTGACGGCGTCGCCTTCTTTCAAAAATTCAGGGTTTGAAACAACTTCGAAACTGATATTTGCCTGACGCTCTAGCAACTGCTCGGCAATCGCAGCCTTTACTTTATCTGCAGTTCCCACTGGCACGGTGGATTTATTCACGATAACCGCAGGCTTGCTGAGATGCATGCCGATGGTCTTTGCCACTGCAAGCACATGACGAAGATCAGCGCTTCCATCTTCATCCGGCGGAGTGCCGACGGCGATAAATATTATTTCACCGTGGTCAATGCCACTTGCGGCATCCGTCGTAAATTCAATCCGTTTATCGGCATGATTCGATAGCACCAGACTCTCGAGCCCAGGTTCATAAATCGGTATGACGCCATTATTCAAACCATCCACTTTGGCATTGTCAACATCCACACACACAACATGGTTACCCACCTCGGCCAAACACGTGCCGGTAACCAGACCCACATAACCAGTACCAAAAATTGTAACGCGCATGCAATCTCCCGTTACCCGGGCGGCACTAACGCCCGGGTACGTTTAAGTCATTTATTGTTGAGGAATTGCTTGAGCAGAACCTGCTTTAACGTCTTGCAGCTCTACTTCAAAGACCAGTGTTGCATTAGGTGGCATGGCGCCTTGGCCTTCTGCACCATAAGCCAGATCGGCAGGAATCCAGAACTTGAACTTGCTACCTTTAGCCATCAGCTGCAAGCCTTCTGTCCAGCCGGGAATTACGCCATTTAATGCAAACTCGGCTGGTTGACCGCGTTTGTAGGAACTGTCGAACTCTTTACCGTCCAGAAAAGTACCTGCGTAATGTGCCAATACCGTATCGGTAGGGCCTGGTTTAGGACCATTGCCTGGACGCAGAATTTGGTACTGCAAGCCGCTTGCCGTCGTTTTGACATTCGGTTTCTTTTTGTTTTCCGCAAGGAACTTGGCGCCTTCTTCAAGATTTTTCTTGACGGCGATTTCACGTTCGGCAACTTGCTTGGCCATCATGCGTTCGCCAAAAGCTTGTCCGACCTGCTTTGCTTGCTCGTCTGTCAACAAAGGTTTGCCGTCTTTCATGACGGTCTTCATGGCTTCGACCAGTGTTTCCATATCGACTTCGTCCTTGACTGGTGCAATCGATTTACCGATATCCATACCAATCATGTAACTGAATTGTTTGCGTTCTGTATCAAGACTTGCAATGCCTTTGATTACCGGCTCGCGCTTTTCTTCTTTTTTCGCAGCATCTTTGGAAGCTTCTTTGTCTGCACCGGTTGAGTCGCCTTTGCAGGCAGTCGAAGCAAGAATCACGGCGACCAATGCCAAAGGTGCGAGCGTATTACGAACATTCAAAATCATTGGGGAAAAACTCCATGTGTAGGCGCCACCTGCTGGCGCTGGAACCTCTATTGTCGCGGTCTATGGGCCAGACGGCAATCATTTGAAGGCTTTTTTGAACCCTTGATGTAAGAAAACCGCCATTTTTTGTCGACAAATCCGCTTCTGGAGGCTGTGCGGAACTTTATTGGCTCTGTGCTGCCCTAGCCTAATCTAAAGCAATGCTTCACAGCGAACTCACTTTCCATGCTATTTAGTAAGCACATGGAAACTTTAAAAATACTCGACACGATTCGCAAACAAAATCCGCAAACTCCAGCTGAAGGCACGGCTGCCGAAGCTGCTGCGATTGAAAATTTCAAGCAATTTTTTTCAAGCTTCGCCGTTGATCGTATCGACAAATTGCTCGCAACAACTTATGCCGGTGATATCTATTTCAATGACACATTGAAAACAATTCGCGGTCTGGACGAACTCGCGCATTATTTGAAGGAAAGCGCAGAAGCCGTGGAAGAATGCCGGGTTGAAGTTCTTGATGTTAGTCGCAACGCTGATAACGATCATTATTTCCGCTGGAAAATGATGATTCGTTTCAAAAAATTCAATAAAGGCCAGGACACCTGGACCGTAGGCATGAGCCACTTGCGCTTCAATGCAGAAGGTTTGGTGGTTTACCACCAGGATTACTGGAATGCGACGGACGGTTTATTCCGGCACATTCCTATATTAGGCTCGCTGATTAATGCCGTTATCAGAAGATTATAGCGTGCACCTTCGCAACACCCTTTATTCGCAAGAATTTTTTATTTTTTCGGTTTAGGCTGCGCCAGCAATACTTCAATCTTGCCGAGCATTTCAGCATCATCCGGCTTGACTCGGCTACCAAAACTTGCGACGACATTGCCATTTCTATCAATCAGATATTTATGAAAGTTCCAGCCTGGTGCAACACCGGTGGACTCAGTCAATGATTTATAAAATGGTGATGCCTGCTCTCCGACTACATTTGTTTTTTCAAACATTGGAAATTTCACGCCGTAAGTAAGGCGGCAGAATTCCTTGATTTCCTTTTCGCTACCAGGCTCCTGCCCGCGAAAATCATTCGATGGAAATCCCAGTACAGCAAAGCCTCTGCCCTTCAATTTCTTGTGCAGGGCCTCCAAACCATCGTATTGAGGGGTAAAGCCACATTTGCTGGCTGTATTGACCACCAACAGCACTTGGCCGCCGTAGGTTTTTTGCAGGTTGACGGGTGTTTTTCCCGCCAGAGGACGAAAGTTTTGATCCAGCAAGCCTGTTTTAGCCTGCAACGGAGCTACAAAAGCAAAGCTGATCAAAGCAAAAGTTTTCAATAATTTCATAGTCTTAGTCCTTTTCTAGCAGTGGAATCTGGATATGTGTCTTTAGTTGGGGTGGGAAAAGTCAAAAAGTAGTTGACGATTAAAAATATAGTGTTATAGTTATCTACAACACCTAACCGTTACCTCACTCAAGGGGGTCGATATGAACCACAAAGTTAAAAGCACGATGACCGGCATCTTGGTTGCACTTAGTTTTGTCACCGCTAGTGGCTTGCTGGGCCAAGATCCCCTCGTAGCGAAAGTTGAGTCAGACCTCAACAATATCGCATACACCGCTCAATTGGATGTGATGGATACTTCACAAGATGCCAGCAAAGCGCATGACAAACGTCTGCGTCGGCAATTAGCGATGCCTTATTTCTCGTTCAGCCGCGCGCTGCCAAGACAAGGCCTGTAATTATGAGCATTGCATGGAATGACAACGCACCTATTTATCGCCAGCTAAAAGACCGCGTCGTGAGCATGATGCTCGACGGTGTCCTGAAGCCCGGCGATGCCCTGCCCTCGGTTCGGCAAATTGCCGCCGAGTACCAGCTCAATCCGATTACCGTCTCGCGTGCCTATCAAGAGCTTGCAGATGAAAACTTAGTAGAAAAAAGAAGGGGACTTGGCATGTATATGACAGACAGCGCCCGCGATCAGTTGCTAGCTTCTGAACGCGAACGTTTTTTAAAGGATGAATGGCCGCTGGTAATCGAACGCATTGGACGTCTGGGTCTTGATCCTGAAGCCCTGTTGCGCACTGGAGGTGCAAAATGAGCGCCGTCATTACTGCCCGTAATTTAACCAAGCGTTTTACACATACTGTTGCAGTTAATAACATTAGTTTCGAAATTCCTGCTGGTCGCATCATCGGTTTGATCGGTCCGAACGGTTCCGGTAAAACAACCGCATTGAAAGCGATTCTTGGCCTTTCGACATACGAAGGCCAGTTGAATGTCCTGGGCTTTGATCCGCAAACGCAGCGCGATGAATTGATGAAAGAAGTCTGCTTCATCGCCGACGTCGCGGTACTGCCACGCTGGATAAAAGTTCGCGAAGCCATCGAATTCGTTGCTGGCGTACATCCGAAATTCAATCGTGCCAAGTGTGAAGCCTATTTGGCCCACACCAAGCTGAAGCCCGACATGAAAGTCAAACACATGTCCAAGGGCATGGTGGTGCAGTTGCATCTTGCCCTTGTAATGGCTATCGACGCGAAGCTACTGGTTCTGGATGAGCCGACTCTGGGACTGGATATTCTTTACCGCAAGCAGTTCTATCAAAATTTGCTGGAAGACTATTTCGACGAAAACAAGACGATTATCGTTACCACACATCAGGTAGAAGAAATCGAACACATCCTTACCGATTTGATGTTCATCCGTGATGGCAAAATAGTGCTTTCATCAACGATGGATGAAGTGGCGGATCGTTTCGTTGAAGTGATGGTTGCCCAGGAACATTATGCAAGCGCAAAAGCCTTGAACCCGATTGATGAACGTCAGGTTTTCGGCAAGTCCGTCATGTTGTTCGATGGCATGGCGCGAAGTGAACTGAGCCGTCTGGGTGATACCCGCAATGTCGGCATTGCAGATTTGTTTGTGGCAACAATGAAAGGAACCTATGCATGAACACCATGAAAATGCTCGTAAAACGGGAATACTGGGAAAACAAAGGCGGTATTTTCTGGGCTCAGGCCATCGTCGGTGGTTTCTATGCATTGATGCTGGTGGTTGGCATCATCATTGCCATGTTCACTGTAAAACATGGCGAGGGTGCAAATTTCAATGGTGTCAGTGTGCACGATTTATCGGCCCACATGACCCAAGAGGACAAGCAACATGCAGCACAAGGATTGGCCGTTACCTATTTACCCAGTGTCGCGCCATTATTGATTGTTCTGGCATTCGTGGTGTTTTTTTACAGTTTGTCCAGCCTCTATGATGATAGAAAAGACAAGAGCATTCTGTTTTGGAAATCAATGCCGGTATCGGATACCCAGACAGTGCTATCCAAGCTGTTCAGTATTCTCGTGGTGACACCCTTGGTACCGTTGATCATCGGGTTTTTCATATTTCTGATTCTATTTACGACGCTTGCCATTGCCGCACAAACCCTGGGCGTAAATCTGGCGGGACCTGCATTGGGAATGAGTGATCTGTACCTGCTGCCGCTGCAAGTTCTGGCTTGTCTGCCGATTTACATACTTTGGGCTTTCCCCTCAGTCGCCTGGTTCATGATGGTCTCGGCCTGGGCTCCTAGATTTCCAATTTTGTGGGCTGTCGGAATTCCGGTAATCATTGGTGTGCTGCTTTCTTTCTCGGCCGGTATTACTGGTCTGAATATTCCACACGAATGGTACTGGGAGAATATTGTAGGACGCATGTTTGGTGGTTTCGTACCTGGTACCTGGTTGGCTTTCTTTGATGTCAGCTCCCATATAGCCGAAAGAAATGATTCCCCGGGTGGTGCTGAAATTCTGCAGGCCTCCTGGGCAATCCTGGGGTATTCAAAAGTCTGGATCGCCGCTGCAATTGGATGCGCCATGACTTACGCCTCGATTCGCATTCGTCGTTACCGCGACGAAGGTTAAGCAATCAACGAAGCATGATGCGTCCTCAAAGGGCGCATCATGCAAAATCCAAGCGGTCAATGGAGCTCCCATGTTAAAGACATTTACTGGTTCGACACTTTTACTCTCGCTTGCACTGCTTTCCGCCTGCGACAAATCTGCGTCTGAAAAAACCGCTGAAGCCAGCGAAGCAATTGCTTCGGTAAGCAATAAAATGAACGAGGCGGCAGCAAAAGCGCGTGTGGAAATTGCTCAGAGCAATATGAGCCTGGGCACACTGAACGGCAAAGCCAAAGCGGAAATCACCCCGCTGGGCGACTTGCTGATTGATTCAAAGCCCATCGCGATTACGCCAGCACAACGTCAGTTGCTGATCATCCATCGCGAGATACTGACAAAAATCGCCATCTCAGGCATGGAAATAGGTGTCCAAGGCGTAGATCTAGCCAGCAAGGCGGCTGGCGGTGCCATCAAAAGCATATTCACTGGCGATACCGATCAACTGGAAAAGAATGTCGAAGTTGAAACCAAGAAAATAGAAGCTTCGGCCGATGCGCTTTGTAGCGAATTACCGCGTCTACTCGCATCACAGGAAAAACTTGCCGCTGCCATCCCCGAGTACAAACCCTACGCAAAAATGACGACCGATGACTTCGATGACTGCAAGCAGGAAGTCACCATCAGATAATCGCTTATGAGAGCTTATATGTACGCCACGAAAATGCTTGCGATTATCGCAACAGCCGCAAGCTTCTTCCTTTCTCCCAGGTCGCCGCTACAGATAAAACTCAAGCATTGATGGCAACGGAAGGATATTTCGGGCTTTTCAGGCGCACAAAGTTCAACGGAAAACTGCTGGGTAATGGCGGCAATGATCCGGGGATTCAGACCGAGATGCTCACGGATCCCAAGGGAGAGGTCGGCGTCATACTATTCTCGAATACCTCACTCAGCGGTCCCGACCAGCGGGTATCAGGAGCCATCTTTGATACGCTCTGGAAACATGCGACGTCCTTGAAGGACAAGAATAAACAAACCGGCAGCCATTAGCCCATCAACTGCGTCCCGACTAGACGATAAAAATACCTGAGCGATTTTGATAATTACAAAAAAGTGATGGCAGGTAATTACTGAAGAGGTGCAATTACTAAAACGGAATTGGCTGATTGAAATGAACCGGCCTTTTTAAGAAAAAATCAACCCGGATCAATTCAAACACTTACATGAAAAGTCTTCTCAAAAAAACCTTCAAGTATCTAGGCATGCTCTTTCTGCTTGCTTTCGTTGCCGTGGCAATAATTTCCTTCAAGCCTATACCTGCCACGATAAAACCGATTCAGGCAAATCCCCAGACCCACTACTGGAAAATCGAAGGCGCTTACCGCATTGCCTATCAAAAAGTATCTACCGGTAATTCTGCTGCTTTGGCTCCCGTGATTTTTCTGCACGGGGGGCCTGGTGGTTACATCCACAGCGAAATCATCAAAACACTTTCGCCACTTTCCGCCAGTGGTCGCGATGTTTATTTCTACGATCAATCCGGCACCGGCTTATCCGATAGACGAGCGTATCCAAAAGACACCACCCTGCTCGGCCACGTCGAAGACCTGCATGAAATAATCACTCAGCACCTGAAAGCTAGAAAAGTGGTCTTGATTGGTCATTCCTATGGCGGCCAGCTCGCCAGCGGCTTTGCCGCCCGCTACCCGGAATTGATCGAAAAACTGGTGTTGTCATCGCCCGGCGCCATCATGCCTGGTGAATATAACGAGGAAGGCAAACCATTGAATGATCTACGCTACCAAGCGCCTGCCAACCTGGTTTTTCGCACCGCGGATCCAAACAATGAATCACGCGCGAAAGAAGATATCGATGCCATGCCCGTACGTGCAATCGTTTCATTGATGATAGCTACTGTATTCAACAGAAAATTTGCACCCGACAGTGAGGTCGACAATACACTGAATACCATGGCATCCCATTTCACCGAGCATATGGTTTGCGACCCCAAGAACGTCAAACCTGAAGAAGGTGGCGGCGGTATGTATAGCCGTATCGGCAGTAATTTCTACCAAGATTCAGACAATCCCAGGCCTTTGATGCCGAAAATGCAGGCACCTGTGCTGGTACTGCAGGGCGGGTGTGATTTCATTGCCTACGGTGATGCGTATGAGTACGTCGCATTATTCCCGAATGCGCGCTATCAATTCATACCTGATGCTGGGCATATCATCTGGTGGGACAAGCCAGAGGTTTATCGTAATGAAATCCGGAAATTCCTTGCACAACCCTTACCATAGCAGCCCGCTTACAGGGGACAGATCTGCGATGCCACTGCACATAGCCCTTATCAAACAACATCCCTAGTACTGCCTGAGAACCAAATCGCAATACAAAAATGGGTAACCCCCTGCACTAGAAACCAGATTTGCGCGCATCGGATTAGCAATCAGCAACTTGCATTGACTATGAACGAAAGTTGCTGGCCTCATCCTTGATGTTGCGTAAAAAATTTTTTACTCGTTGCCAGCAAGCGGACTTCTACACCAGTAATTTGGGATCAAGCAACTTTCTTAATTGCACGGCGCCAAGATCGGTCATTTCGATTGCCACATCGAGGACCGGACGTCTTTCCTTGTAAGCACGCTTTGCAATGGCGGCGGCTTTTTCATAGCCGATAATCGGATTCAATGCCGTCACCAGGATGGGATTGCGATCCAAGGTCTGGGCGATGCGATCGGTACGAACAGTAAACCCTGCAATTGCTTTGTCTGCCAACGAAGTAGCCGCTGATGACAACAATCGCAAACTTTCCAGAATATTGTGGGCAATGATCGGCAACATCACATTAAGCTGGAAATTCCCGCTTTGGCCGGCAATCATGATCGTCGTGTGATTGCCCATCACTTGAGCACAGACCATGGCAACTGCTTCCGGAATCACCGGATTTACTTTGCCCGGCATAATCGATGAACCGGGCTGCAATGCTTTCAATTCAATCTCACCAAGTCCAGCCAGCGGCCCGGAGTTCATCCAGCGCAGATCGTTGCTGATCTTCATGAGACAAGCTGCCAGTGCAGTGCATTGACCAGACAGCTCGACGACATGGTCTTGCGCTGCAATACATTCAAACTTGTTTTTGGCTTCGCTGAATTTGACACCGGTTTGTTTTTTCAAATACTGGCAAGCCAGTCGCGGCATCTTTGGGTCCGCATTAATGCCGGTACCGATCGCAGTGCCGCCAAGTGGTAAATTCTGCAAGCGCTTGCTGGTGTCTTCAAAACGTTCGATGCAGGATGTTATCTGTGCCGACCACCCGGATAATTCCTGCTCGAAACTCAAGGGCATGGCGTCCATCAGGTGCGTGCGCCCGGTCTTGATGATTTTGGATAACTCACGCGCCCGTTTGTCAATATTTTTTCGCAGATGTCTCAAGGCTGGCAACAAGCTTTTATGGACAAGTAAATTTGTAGAAACGTGAATGGCAGAAGGGATTACGTCATTTGAACTCTGCCCTGCGTTAACGTGATCATTGGGATGGATTTTCAGCTTTGCGGATTTCGATGCCAACGAAGCAATGACCTCATTGGCATTCATATTGCTGGAAGTACCGGAGCCGGTTTGAAATACTTCTACCGGAAAATGCTCACGCCATTGGCCATTGGCCACCTGCTCTGCCGCTTTTGTGATTGCCGCAGCTTGCGATTTGCTTAAGTGTCCCAGCTCGCCATTAGCGCTAGCCACCGCAGCCTTGATCAATGCCAATGCCGTAATAAATTCATGGGGCATGGGATAAGCGGAAATACTGAAGTTTTCCAGCGCACGCTGAGTTTGTGCACCATACAGGGCATCGGCCGGAACCTGCAATTCCCCCATGCTGTCGTGCTCAAGACGCATTTTCTGGCTCATGTTTGCCTCGCGGTGAGGGGAATGTAGAGATCATAACCCCGTTCAGCGTTACAATTGCAGTCTTCGCAGACCGCTAAAATCACTCATCATGTCCGAATTTACTTTACTCGCCCTTTCCCCACTCGACGGCCGTTACTCGGGTAAATGCGATGCACTTCGTCCGATATTTTCGGAATTTGGACTCATCAAGGCACGAGTCAAGGTAGAAATAGAGTGGCTTATCGCGCTGTCAAATGAACCCGGCATTGAAGAGCTGAAAGCTTTTTCTGGCGACGCCACAAAAAAATTACGCGATTTGGCAGCCAACTTCTCCGTTGAAGATGCTTCTCGTGTGAAAGAAATCGAGCGCACCACCAATCACGATGTCAAAGCCGTGGAATATTGCATCAAGGAAAAACTCAAGGATGATGCAGAACTGGGGCCTGCGCTCGAATTTGTCCACTTCGCCTGTACCTCGGAAGACATTAATAATCTGAGCTACTCCCTGATGCTGAGCGAAGCACGTGCAACGGTCATGCAACCTGCCCTACAGCAACTCGCCACAAAGCTGCGGAGCATGGCGCATGAATATGCAGGCTTGTCGATTTTGTCACGTACACACGGGCAAACGGCATCGCCAAGTACCGTCGGCAAGGAAATGGCCAATGTCCTGGCCCGACTTGAACGCCAGCTCAAGCAATTGAACCAGGTCGAGTTACTGGGAAAGATCAATGGCGCGGTCGGCAATTACAACGCGCATATCGTGGCGTATCCCACTGTAGATTGGCCGGGTTTTGCCAAGAAATTTGTCGAATCATTGGGGCTGGTTTTCAATTCTTATACTACGCAAATCGAGCCACATGATTGCATCGCGGAAATTGCCGATGTGCAACGCCGTATCAATACCATCAACATAGATCTGTGCCGTGACATCTGGGGCTATATTTCACTCGGATATTTCAAGCAGGCCGTGAAAGCCGGTGAAGTGGGCTCTTCCACCATGCCGCATAAAGTGAACCCGATCGATTTTGAAAATGCAGAAGGCAATTTCGGATTGGCAAATGGCCTGCTGTCGCATTTTTCGGAAAAACTTCCGATTAGCCGCTGGCAACGCGACCTGACCGATTCAACCGTGTTACGTGCACTGGGTACCGCGTTTGGCCATAGCTTGATTGCTGTCGATTCCCTGCAACGCGGCTTGAACAAGCTGTCGGTGAACCCTGAAAAGCTCGCTGCAGATCTTGATGCTGCATGGGAAGTATTGGCCGAGCCGGTACAAACCGTCATGCGCCGTTACGGCCTTCCGAATCCTTATGAACAGTTGAAAGCACTAACCCGCGGTCACGGCATCAATGAGGTCGCGATGCGTGAATTCATTAATACGCTTGATCTGCCTGACGAGGCGAAAGCCCGTTTGATTACCATGACGCCGGCAAGCTATGTCGGCCTGGCTGAAAAACTGGCAAAAGAAATTTGATCCGGAGAAATTTGATCCGGCAGGAGCGGCGTCAGCCGCGAACGGCCTATGACGAGGATCGAAATCTGAAGAGTTTTTGGGGGCCTAAAAGCTCCTCCTACCAACAAAAAAGAAGCAATCAATAATCATGATCGAAGTCACCGCCAGCAAAAAACATTTTCTCGGCATGCCAGTGGCAGAATTTCTGCGCGACTACTGGCAGAAGAAACCATTATTGATCCGCCAGGCATTTCCTGATTATGAGGCGCCACTGGCACCTGAAGATCTTGCTGGTATTGCTTGCGAAGAAGGCGTGCTTGCTCGTTTGGTCAAACATGACCGTAAAAAAGATCATTATTCGCTGGAAACCGGCCCGTTCAAGGAATCCATTTTCCCCAAGCTCGGAAAAAAAGACTGGACCCTGCTCGTCCAGGACATGGACAAATGGGATGGCGATGTTCGCCAACTCATTTCATCCTTCGATTTCTTACCGCGTTGGCGCGTTGATGACGTGATGATCAGTTTTGCCGCACCCGGCGGCTCGGTGGGACCGCATGTCGATCAATACGATGTATTTCTTCTACAAGCCCATGGCCAGCGCCGGTGGGAAATCGACGCCGATCCGCATGCCGACAAAACATTCCGTGAAAAAACCGAACTCAAATTACTGCAAAACTTCACGCCTTCAATAGCCTGGACCTTGCAACCAGGCGACATATTGTATTTACCACCCGGTGTACCGCATCACGGCGAAGCAGTGGATGCCTGCATGACGTTTTCGCTGGGTATGCGTGCACCGTCTCATGCGGAGCTTCTCAACGATTGGGCCGATGGCTTGTTTGAACGCGTCAGCGAAGATGTCCGTTATAACGACAAGGATCTAAGTGCCGCCAAAGACAATGCCGAAATTGATGCAGCCACGTGCGAACGTGTACTGGCTATTTTCAAACAACACGTACCTGACTCCAAAGCTGCTGCCGCACAATTCTTCGGGCGATTTGTCACGAGCTATCGCAATTCGATGGAAATCGTTGCACCACCTAAAATGCCGAAGCCCGAAAAAATACTCGAACGGATAAGCAAAGGTGCGGTACTCGAACCGCATCCGTTTGCCCGTTGGGCCTGGTGCAGAGACGGGCGTGATGCTGTTCTGTTCGTGCAAGGCCATAGTTTCGCGACCACTCAATCTGTCGCCTCAAAACTTTCGCAAGCGGCAAGCCTCGATGCGATGGCTTTTGCAGAAATTCCGCTTTCGGAACGTGGCCTGATTTTCGAACTGATTGAACGTGGCTATTTGGTGCTGCAAAAATAAACCACTACTTTTTGAGCCGGATCATCGCATGACAATTTCTGACTTTCGTGTTGAGCCAGCCGACTATCAAGTCGATTTCAAGGACCTGCGTGCTGTCCGTGAACCGGTATTCGTGATCGAGCAAAATGTCCCGATTGAAGAAGAATGGGACGCGCTCGACCCGCTTTGTCACCATGTGATTGCCCGCGATGCCAATCACAAACCCATTGGTACCGGCCGACTAACACCGGAACATAAAATTGGCCGCATGGCCGTCTTGAAAGCATGGCGTGGTAAGGAAGTTGGAGCGGCACTGTTACAAACCCTGATCGACAAGGCGAGAGAACTGGGTTGGTCCGAAGTCAGTTTGAATTCCCAGGTTTCAGCGATTGGCTTTTATGAAAAATTTGGCTTTGTCAGTTATGGTGAAGAGTTTGAAGAAGCCGGCATCATTCATCGAAAGATGAAGCTCACGCTGGAGCCCTTTCAGCTCGCCCAACGCCCGCCAGGCAAAGGCATGACGGCACGTATGCTCGATTTTGATTCTTCCCAACAATTGCTGGAAGTCACTTTGCAGGTCATAGCGACAGCCAAACGTGGTCTGTGGATTTATAGCCGCGATCTTGAGCACAGCCTTTATGCGCAGAACGATGTCGTCGAGGCATTAAAACAATTCGGGATCCAAAGCCGCGGTGGTCTTGCGCAAGTAGTGGTTCAAGACACCATGGCAGCCCGAAGCCAACCGCATCCTTTACTGGGCTTGTCGCAACGCTTGCCGAGTGTGTTTCAATTTCGTACGCCAGTAGATCCGGAAGACCAGCAATACCCTTCCGCATTTATTGCCAGCGACACCGGCGCTTACTGCTTCCGCTTGCTCGATGGCCGCTACGAAGGTGACTGGAGCCCTGATCTTCCTGCGCGCAACAAACAGTTGGTAGAGCATTTTGCCCGTGTGTGGGAACGCAGCAGGCCATGCACGGAGTTTCGCGCGTTGGGTTTGTAGGGCGTCGCTTCTACACAAGAATCCCGGCTCAGGCTATAATTTGCGTTCTTGCCAAGGGCTTGCCCCTTGGGCACAACCCTAATCACAACAATCACTTAGCCGCACATGCTGCGGGTCGGGCCAGGAACGTGGATAGTCTGTTAAAACAGTTTAGTCAAAGCTCTCAACTATCTGGCGGCAATGCCGCCTTTATCGAAGACCTCTACGAGCAGTATTTGCTTGATGCCGACAGCGTTGGTCCCAAATGGAAAACCTACTTCGATGCCTTCAAAGGCCGAGAGGCCGGTGACATTCCCCATTCTGCCGTCATGGCGCAAGTTCAACGCACTGCTGCGCAAGCCAAGCATCAAACCGCTACTGGTTCGGTTGATGAAGAAGGCGCCCGCAAGCAAACCGCCGTCGGCAAGCTGGTTACCGCCTTCCGTTCACGTGGACATTTGAGCGCAAAACTCGATCCACTCGCTATGATGCCGCAGCAAGACGCGCCTGATCTTGGCTTGGCATTTCATGGCTTGAGCAATAATGACCTGGATGCCGAATTTGCCGTTGCCAGCTATTTCGGTGCAGAAAAATACAAGCTTCGTGATTTGCTTAGCAAACTTACCGCCACCTACTCCAGTTCGATTGGCGCCGAGTTCATGCATATTTCCGATGCCACCCAACGCCATTGGATGCAAAAACGACTTGAAGGCGCAGCAGGCTTATTCGGTTTCGACAAGGAACAAAAGAAACGCATTCTTGAGCGCCTGACCGCAGCCGAAGGTCTTGAGCGTTATCTGCATACCAAATATGTCGGCCAGAAACGCTTCTCGCTCGAAGGCGGCGATTCACTGATTCCCTTGATGGACACCGTCATTCGCGAAGCTGGTACGGCGGGTGCGAAAGATGTTGTCATCGGTATGGCACATCGTGGTCGTCTGAATGTTCTGGTCAACACTCTGGGCAAGCCTGCTCAGAAATTGTTTGCCGAATTCGAAGGCAAGTTTGATCACATTGATGATCCTGCCCATTCCGGCGATGTGAAATATCACATGGGCTTCTCGGCCGATGTTGCTACACCTGGCGGCGCGGTGCATCTGGCACTTGCCTTCAACCCATCCCATCTTGAAATCGTGAATCCGGTGGTGGCCGGTTCCGTGCGCGCACGCCAAATGCGTCGCGAAGATGCGAATGGCGAAAAAGTCTTACCTATCCTGATTCACGGTGACTCGGCATTTGCCGGCCAGGGCGTGATCATGGAACTGTTCCAGAGGTCGCAGGCGCGGGGCTTTAAAGTCGGCGGCACAATGCATATCGTCATCAATAATCAGGTTGGCTTCACCACCAGCCGCACTGACGATACCCGTTCGACCTTGTACTGTAC
>JBOHYH010000191.1:0-9630 GCA_050737775.1 Arenimonas sp. | reverse complement strand
CTAATCAACCGGGTCAAAACGATCTGGATAATCCTTATGTAACCGATGCTGATCGCGAGCCGCGTGTAAGTTCATACGGCTATCAGCAAGCATCGGCGGCGCCCGATCTTGATGCGAACGCACCAAGCCTGAAAGCAAACGAACTGCAACGCTTGAATCGCAAGGCCATGGTCTTTTTGGCCGGCATCATTGCATTGTTGCTGGTGATGGCAATCTGGCTGGTGAACAGGGCGACATCAAGCGATGAAGATGTTGCAAAAAAGCCACGTGAAGAAACCGTCATTATTCCCGAGCTGCCGAAAGGTGCTGACAATGTGGTAGCGGCCGAGCCAATCCCTCTCGCAGAGCCGACGATCATCATGCCACCGCAGTTGCCTCCACCGCCGGAAAATTACTTGAACGAAGCGCCAGCATCGGCACAGATGGAAGCAGAAGTTGCGCCGCGCGGACCGACTTTGGCCGAGCGTCGCATGGGCATGGGAAATTCCGAAGTGGGTGCTCCAGCGCCTATGGATCCAACTCTGCAAGCCTTGCTTGCCGGTACGCAAAGTGGGACAGCGGGCCCCAACAATTCGGAATCAGCAAAAGCGAGCAGCGCACAGTTTCTGAATAATGCGGATTCATTGTTGGTGCGCGGCACCTATATTCGCTGCGTACTTGAAACCAGAATTATTACCGACATTCCAGGCTTCACTTCATGCGTGGTTACCGAGCCGGTGTATTCAATCAATGGTCGCCGTTTGCTGTTACCGAAAGGCTCCAAGGTGTCCGGAAAATACAATACAGAAGATCCAAAAATCCCACGCGTATCGGTGATTTGGGATCGCATCACCACGCCGAACGGCATCGATGTCACGATGGCAAGCCCGGGTATCGATAACCTCGGTGGCGCGGGTCATCCTGGTCAATACAACGCTCATTGGGCAAGCAAGCTTAGCTCGGCCTTATTTATCAGTCTTGTAAGTGATGCATTCAAATATGCGGGAGAGAAGTACGGCCCTCAGACTCAAACCGTTACATCCGGTGGTGAGGTCATCACTCAGCCATTCGAAAGTAATACTGCGCAGACCATTGAGCGTATGGCCAACCAAGTAGTGCAACGCAATATGGCCCGTCCGGCTACCGTTACCATCAATCAAGGTACGGTCGTCAATATTTACGTGGCGAAAGATGTCAGTTTCGCCGGCGTAGTGGCGCGATAGAGCGGCAGCACTGACGTGGACATCGATAACTCACCTGTTGCGAGGATTTCAAACGAATTCCTCGACTATCAATACGAAGTGCTCGGTATTCTGGAGTACATGGCGTCTCCAGACGTGACTGAAATTTGTATCAATAAACCGGGTGAGCTTTATCTCGAAACCAAAACCGGTTGGGAGCGGGTAGAAGTACCTACGCTCAACTTCGAGCGGGCACGACAGTTTTGTACTTCGGTGGTCAATGAAAGCAATACTGGCCAGCGCATCACCGACACGGATCCGGTTGTATCGCTGACATTTCCCACTGGGCAACGTGCACAGTTCGTCATTCCACCTGCCTGCGACGCTGGCAAGGTGTCGATCACGATTCGTTTGCCGTCCAAGCATATGAAGACCCTGCAGCAATATCAGGAAGACGGCTTCTTCGATCAGGTACTGGAGCAGGCGGGAGCATTAAGTGATCACGACCGTGAATTGCTTGAACTCAAACTTTCACGAAACTACGCCGAATTTTTCCGTAAGGCCGTTCTGTACAAAAAAAATATCGTGGTATCGGGTGCAACCGGTAGCGGTAAAACCACTTTCATGAAATCTCTGGTCAATCATATTCCGGACGACGAGCGTCTGGTCACGATTGAAGACGCACGCGAATTGTTTATTGCCCAGCCTAATGCCGTGCATCTGCTCTATTCGAAAGGTGGCCAGAGCGCGAGCAATGTGACAGCAAAAAGTTGCATGGAAGCCTGCCTGCGCATGAAACCGGATCGAATCATTCTGGCCGAGTTGCGTGGTGACGAAGCTTTTTATTTTATTCGTAACTGTGCGTCCGGCCATCCCGGTTCGATTACCAGTTGCCATGCTGGCAGCACAGCACAGACTTGGGATCAATTGGCCTTGATGGTGAAAGCATCGACAGAAGGTTCCGGTCTCGAATTTTTGACGATCAAACGCTTGTTGATGATGACGATTGACGTATTGGTCCATATCAAGGCTCACGCCGGACGTCGATACATCACTGGGATTGATTTTGATCCGCAAAGAAAGTTTAGCGAATAAACGGTGCAATGAGTGTGTTGAATGCTTGACATTTCATTGACAGTTTCAAGGGCTAGAGGATATAAGATGAAAGATGTTACAACTTGTAAACTGAAGAAAAATACAAAGCGAATCAATCGCTTGTGGAGTTCGTCAGAGCGCAGCCCGACAGGTATATAGGAGAAGGGATTTGCTACCAGGTTTGGAACTGCTGGAGTGTCAGAACATGGCCGTCTCGATGGATGTCATGCAACACGTTGTGCGTGTCGAGTCCTCCCATAATCCCTATGCGATTGGCGTCGTAGGAGGTCATCTTGTTCGCCAACCCAAAAACCTGTCGGAAGCTTTGGCAACGGTCCGCATGCTGGAAACGCGTGGCTACAATTTTTCCCTCGGTCTGGCACAGGTAAATCGTTACAACCTCGGCAAATACGGTCTGGATTCCTATGAAAAAGCGTTTCAGGAATGCCCGAACCTGCAAGCCGGTTCGCGTATTCTCGCCGAGTGCTACAAGCGTCTTGGTGGTGACTGGGGTAAATCCTTCAGTTGTTATTACTCGGGCAATAGCGTGACCGGTTTTCGTCATGGTTATGTGCAAAAAGTTTTTGCATCCATGCAAAAACCCGATGACCAAGCCGTAAGCAAATCATTCAGCACGGCCATAGAAGTCGTGGCCAAACCCTCGCGCCGCGTTGTTGGCATCAGTCGGCATCCGGTTTATGCAGTATCGGCTCAGCCTCGCCTGCAGCAGCGTATTGAAGCCGCTGCTACGCCGACCAATTTACTGGCAACCATGCCGTTATTGGCTGCTGTGCAGCCCAATCAAATTACTACCCCGTTGCCACAGCAAATTGCCGCGGTCGATTCTGTACCACAGCAACTTGTCCCGACTCAGCTCAAAGCGGTGGAGACAGTCAAGCAGGAGACAAAGCCTGCTGTCGACAATGCCTTCGTTTTCTGAATTCGTTTAAACGCAGTACTGGTTATCAATAATGTTTCATCCGCTCCATCACGGCAGTTCAATTGTAAAAACGTCAAAATAAAGGACTAATCAATGAAATCGATCTTAAACAAGTCATCCAGCGATCAATCAAAGCGTTTCTTTTACTTCTTCACCATTGCATTTGTCCTCTATGCACTTGCCTTTGCTTCCGGTGCCATGGCGCAAACTGCTGGTGAAACCTCAGACAAGGTTGAAGGCTTTTTCGACAATATTAAAACCATTCTTGATGCCGTATCCATCGTGGTCGTGACCATTGCAATTATTTTCGCCGGTTACCAAATCGCTTTTGCCAATAAGCGTATTGCCGACGTGGCTCCGATTTTGATTGGCGGC
Organism: Arenimonas sp.; assembly: GCA_050737775.1. GTDB lineage: Bacteria > Pseudomonadota > Gammaproteobacteria > Xanthomonadales > Xanthomonadaceae > Arenimonas. The sequence goes on along the minus strand of JBOHYH010000191.1, from coordinate 6,060 downwards.
CTGTTGATCGGCGCGGCAACCCAAATTGCCGTCATGTTGATCGGCACTCCTGGTGCCGCTGCGTAAGCAGAGCCGGTAAACAAAATGCAAAAAAACGTACTGTTCCGAGGCTGCACGCGCCCTGCGATGTTCATGGGTGTTCCCTATATTCCTTTTTTTATCGGGGCGGGCGGTGGTTTGCTGTTGGCGATGTACTTCAACTTCTTCTGGTTGCTGGCCATTCCCGCCGTCATTTTTATCATGCGTCAAATGGCAAGGCGCGACGAAATGATTTTCAATTTGTTGGGTCTGCGCTGGATGTTCAAGTTCAGGGCACGCAATGTGAAACATCATTCCGGGATGTGGGTGTTTACGCCCAATAGTTATCGAGACAAATCGGAAAGTAACAAATAGTCAATGATGTCCGGCGGTGACGCAATAGCGTCACCGCTTGACTCGACAGTTTAACGTTTCAATCACGCGGCACCATGCAGTTGTTTACCCATATATTGGAATTCGAGCTCATGCTTTCCCCAGACACACCGATCAGCGAATTTATCCAGCTTTCGACACATGTTTCACCCTCGGTGATTAAAACCACTGGTGGAGATTATCTGTTGACCTGGCATTTGGGCGGTCTGCCCTTCGTTGGTCGGGAGGAATGGGATATCGAACACCGGCACAATACATTCAATCGCATGCTGCAAACACTTCGCGCTCCTGATTTCGTCAATCTGGCGTTCTGGGTTCACGATGTTCGCCGCAAGCGCCGCATAAGCAATAACAACCGTTTTGATCATGCCTTTAACCAGGGGTTGTCCGATGCTTACTTCACAGCATTGTCGGCTCAGAAAATCATGCAGAACGAGTTGTATCTCACTATGATTTATCGCCCGGTCGTGTCCGGTAAACGCATGATGGAAAAATCCACCAGCATTACCCAGCTGCAATCGGAACAAGACCAGGCCATCGCAAAAATCCAGGAGCTTGCCGGTAACGTCGAAGCAGTTCTAAAAGATTATTCGCCCTATCGCTTGGGCATGTATGAAGCTGCAAATGGTGTCGTTTTTTCCGAAACGCTGGAGTTCTTCGGTTATCTATTAAACCGTCTTGATGAAGCAGTGCCTGTGCTGAAAGCACCGGTGAGCTCCTATCTTCCGGTCAGTCGCCACATGTTTTCGGCCAAGACCGGCGATTTCATTATCAATACACCTCAAGGCGTCAATCACTTTGGCGCCATTCTGAATATCAAGGAATATGCCGATGGCACCTATCCGGGTATTTTGAATGGTCTGAAATATTTGGACTTTGAATATGTCATTACCCACTCTTTCAGTCCCATAGGCAGACAGGATGCACTGAAAGTTCTGGATCGCACCAAGGGCATGATGATTTCCTCAGGCGACAAAGCCGTGAGCCAGATTGTCGAACTTGATCACGCGATGGACGAACTCGCATCCGGAAATTTCGTGCTCGGGCAGTATCATTTCATTATTGCGGTGTATGCCGATTCGCAGGAAAAACTCGCAAAGCAAATTGCGACTACAAGAGCCGAATTATCGAACGCCGGTTTCGTGTCAGCCAAGGAAGATCTTGCGATTGCTTCCTCGTTTTACTCGCAGTTCCCGGGCAACTGGAAATACCGTACGCGTATCGCCAATGTCAGCTCGCTAAATTTTCTGGGCTTGTCGCCACTGCATAATTTTGCGACTGGCAAAAAAGAGAATAATCCCTGGGGCGATTGCATCACCACGCTGCAAACTACCAACGGGCAGCCCTATTACTTCAATTTCCACGCTACCCATCCGGCAGAAAATTCGCTAGGCGAAAAAGCAATTGCCAACACCATGGTCATCGGTAAGTCCGGTACTGGTAAAACCGCCTTGATCAACTTCCTGCTAAGTCAGGCTCAAAAACTGAAGCCGTCACCAACGATTTTCTTCTTTGATAAAGATCGAGGTGCGGAAATTTTCGTGCGTGCCTGCGGAGGAAATTATCTCGCACTCGAAAATGGTCAGCCAACAGGGTTCAATCCGTTCCAGTGTGAACGCAACGAAGCCAATATCCAGTTTCTGGGCGATCTGATCAAGGTGCTGGCTGGCAAAACCAGCTACACCTCGCGGGATGAAGAAGATATCTTCCGTGCGGTGGAGAACATGCTGGATACGCCAATGCGTCTTCGCAACATGACGAACTTCCAGAAGAGCTTGCCGAATATGGGTGACGACGGCTTGTTCGCGCGCATGCGCAAATGGACCGTAGGCAATTCACTGGGTTGGGTGTTCGACAATGCAATCGATACCATTGACCTGACCAAGGCCAATATCGTCGGCTTTGATTACACCGACATTATCGACAATCCTGAAGTTCGCGTCCCGGTCATCAATTATTTGCTGCATCGTCTTGAGGCGATTATCGACGGGCGTCCACTGATTTACGTCATGGACGAATTCTGGAAAATTCTTGACGGCAAGGGTGGCCTCAAAGAGTTCGCCAAGAACAAACAGAAAACCATTCGTAAACAAAACGGTTTGGGAATTTTTGCGACCCAAAGTCCAGAAGACGCATTGCGTAGCGACATCGCCGCATCCTTGATCGAACAAACCGCCACCATGATTTTGCTGCCGAATCCGAACGCCAGCCGCGACGATTACGTCAATGGCCTCAAGCTGACCGAATCCGAATATCTGGTCGTGAAAAGTCTGGATGAGCGCTCGCGTTGCTTCTTGGTCAAACAAGGCCATGCCTCGAGTGTCTGCCAGCTCAATTTGCGCGGCATGGATGACGAGTTGGCCGTGATATCGGCGTCTACCGACAATATCGAAATCATGCATCGCGTACTGGAACAGCGCGCGAAGATCGAAGGCGTGCTGCCTTCGGAGCTTACGCCTGAACAATGGCTGCAACATTTTTATGATCAGCGTAAGGGTTCCGGAAAGCTGGCATCAGGCACGTCGACCACTAGAGCCGGTGCATTGAGTCAGGTGGAATAATGGGATTTATTTTTTGTACTGAAAGTGTTTCTGTAACGAGTCATTAGGCCAGTTGTAATTGTTTGCCATGCGACATGAATAGACCAAGGAGTAATTAATCATGAAACTCAGAACTGCAACGAAATCATTCTCATCCTCCAAGCTGTGGATGTGTATTGCACTGGCGTCTGTTTTTACCGCAGGCACCGTGCAGGCATTTACCGATGTGCCGCACACCATTGCCACCAAACTTGGTCACGGTGCAACTTTTGCCCAATTGACCAAACAAATTGCCGAAGCCAAAAAACAGCTCACCGAAGCCCAGAACACTTACGCCAATTTGCAAAAGAACTTGATTGCAGTACAGGGTTTAAAGAGTAGTGGACTTGAAATGACCGACAAGTTCGAAGAGCGCCCGGCCGATTACGGAATGGATGTCGCATGTCCAGGAGCAGGCGCTTTCAGTTTGACCAATCTGATGAGTTCGCTCGCCATTAATATGGAAGGCGATATTAAAAAGCAGCAAAAAGAAATCTGCCAACGTATCGTGCTTGCTAGAAATGCCCAGTATAACGAAGCGGCAAAAATGCTCAGGCATCTGCGCACTGAACAAGGTGCAAAACTGAAAGCGATTGAAGCAGAACGTCAAAAAGTGGGCGACAGTGCCGGTAGATTGCAGGGTGTACAAGAAATGCTCGAGCAATATCAGGCGGACTCCAACCGCGATCAGCAATATTCGGCCACATTGATTGCAGCTTATGGCACCTATATTGAAACTCTGCAGCAAAGCCAGAGCATGCTGGGCAAACAGGCGCTCACTGGCAATAATGGTAGTGAAACCTTTGCCGATACGGTTACTCGGAAATTTGTACAAGGTGCAGTGTTGAAAACAGCGCTTGAGACAGTGTCCGACAGGGATCGCTGATTCAAGAAGTTCGGTTTCAACGCACCACGTCTTAATTTGGAAAAGATAGCCGCTTGTGAAAGCGGCTTGCAAAAGTTAGTTAGCGTTTTTTGTTTCACCAATACATAACGGAAATACTATGCAAAGCACATTTGAAATCGCCAGCCAACTGTTCGGCACCGACCACAGCTTGCAAGCGTTGAAGGACATGATGTCGAGTGCTTTGGGTGGTAGCAATCTGCTTTTCTTCAAACTCATCAACGATTTTCTGGACCGCGAAATCCAGGAGTTTGGCGTCAACTTACTCGGCCGCACCATGGCTTGGGTCGGTAGCGTGGTGCTCGTGTTGATGACCATCTGGATCATGATTCAGGGTTTCCGGATCATTACCGGTCAATCGCGCGATTCTATGATGGGCCTGGTCAGCAATTCGCTGAAGGCTACCTTGATAGTCGGCATTGCGACCGGTTGGGGCATCATGGGCGGCAGCTTGTTTGACTGGATGGGTAGCGGATTGCAATCCAATATCAATGAAGTTGTCACCGGCAGTGACACCAGCGCCTACGAAAATATCGATAAAAGCCTCGGCTATATGCAGCTCGCGTTCAGTAGCATTGATGCTGTGCAAGATGGCGAGAGCGCCCAGGTTGACGAAGCAAAATCACGCGCCATGTGGTTCACCGGTGTCGGCACTGGCGGCCCTGCGATTACCGCAGGCGTCATGCTCCTATTGAATAAAATTGCGATGGCATTATTTATCGGTCTCGGCCCGATTTTTATTCTGGCCTTGCTGTTTGACCAAACCAAACAATTATTCAGTAACTGGTTGTTCTACGGCATCGGCACCATGTTTTCGCTCGCCGTATTAAGCGTAATGGTCGCGCTCGCGCTGGATGTTGTTATTGCTGTATCCGCCTCCTTCTGGGTCGGCAAACTTATGGGCGGCAGCAGTGAAGGCGTCAACAGCATGGCCATGCAGCAAGGCGGCCTTGGTTTGTTATTGACCATGTTGATTATCAGCGCACCGCCGATTGCGGCACAGTTTTTCCGTGGTGTACTCGGAAGCTTCACACCCTATTCCGGCTTTAATAGCGCCGCTGGTTACAGCACACCACCAAAAGCGCAACAGCAACAGCAGAGTAGCGGTGGATATCAGCCGGGCCATCCGGGGTATCCGGGTGGGGGGCCGGCAAGTAGTACTCAGGCTGGTGGACAAACTCAAACAGGTCGTTTTAACGACCCTTCACTTCAGCCATATCGAGGTGAATCTCAAATTCCTGTAAGTGGTGATGTTCGTGGTGCGACTGAAACAAGACTGGGTAATGCCGGAGTCCAGCAACAAGGTACTGGTTCAACCCAAGTTCCGCAGCCACCTCCGACGGCTGGACCAGTGGGTCCTCCGCGTGGCGGGATAGGTTGATTTGTCGAGAAACTAATGATGATTAAGACACTATTTATGTTGATTGCATTTGCTATGAGCAATTCGGCAATAGCTTGTCCTGAAGGGCAGCAACCGGCTGGGAACCCAACATCGGGCAATCCTAGTGGTTGCGTGCCATATCCAGGTAGTTCACAAAATCAATCTCAAGTACCTCGAGGTCGATGGGAAACCCGCTGGGGAGCAATCGCAACAGATGGTCCGAGCGCTAGCTTAGGTACGTCGATTAGCATGAATACCAAGCGCAAGGCGGAGAAAATTGCATTAACGCAATGCCGATCAAAAGGCGGAAAAGCTTGCAAAATAGATGTGTCGTACTACAACCAATGCGCGGTGCTGGTAACTGGCGATACCAAATATCTTGCGCAATCTGCTGAGAATATTGAAATTGCTACTAAAGTAGGCATGCAAAAATGCAATCTAGAAACAACTAACTGCAAAATTTATTATGCAGACTGTAGTCCAGCAGTATGGGTTCAGTAATGTTTTTGCATGCAGTAAAAGTATTTTTATTAGGTGTTGGGTTTACAGAGGACGCTACACCGTCATATGTACGCAAAAAAATCCACTTTTTAGTTAGTATTTTTTTGCTTGTAATGCCGCAATGGCTTGTCCGCCCTGCCATGCGGAACAGGTTGATTTTGAGTTCGGAGATTGAAGATGAAAATACCAACAGCCTTAATCTTGTTGCTTGTGAGCCATATCGCATTTGCATGCCCGGATGGTTATCAGCCTGCAGGCTGATAACCGCAGGGAATCCTAGTGGG
>JBOHYH010000190.1:0-5562 GCA_050737775.1 Arenimonas sp. | reverse complement strand
TTTCAGAACTCTTGAACGATTAAGCATATGAAATCTCCAAATGGTTTGATTAAACAAAATTTGAATTCACGTACTGCACGCTGTCCCCGCAGTGCCCACAAACTGTGATGAAATTCGCCTTATGTCAAGTGTACGGTAGAGTATGCGGCGTACATGTTTCCAACTGATTGAAAATCAATACCAAAACTCCAGTGTCACCTATGCTGATTGAATGATTTTGAGTTCTGATCTGGCATTCGGCGCCGCACAAATGAGTGTCGGTAGCGATCGAGCGATGCCGCTTAGGTCCAGATTGATTGCATCACTCAGATGCATTCAATCTATCGCGGGAATAAACAGCAAACTGATTCCATATATACATCTTTCGAGCGAGAAAATTCTCTACAATCAAAGCCTTAGTGGGTAAGTGGCTGCATTTAGCATAAATCCCGGCCGACCCTCATACTGAGTTTGAAGGTCGCAGAATTCGTTTTGTCGGTGACTGCGTGCATGGATTACTGCTAGAGGGTACGGCGTATTCGACTGATGCAGAATCCACTATTAGTACTGCCATAATGTGCTCTGGTGCATTGAGAAGCAGTTTTGAATTGGCACTTAAGCATCTAGCGGATGAAGGGGAAGACGCGACAGACTTAGGCCTGGCCATCGGTCTAGACTTTGGGCCAATCAGCGTAACTAGACTGGGTATAAAAGGCGCAAAAATTCGGTGTGCTATTGGTCGAAGTGTCCTCGCTTCTGAAGAAGCTCAGCAATCGTGCAACGGGGTAGAAACTGAAATTGGTCAGAGTGCTCATGATTCCGCAAACGACGCAGTACGTGTACTATTTTCTGAGAATCGCCGCGTTGCGAATTTGGATTATGAGTCCGCTGTGACAGCGCTCGCCGCTGATGGTGACAGAACAGCGAAACTGGCGGAAGCGGCCGCATATAAAGCAAGCGCACCAGCTATTGTGAAGTCTCTCGATCAACCTGTGCGTCCCCATATGGCTTGAATATGGAGTCAGATCACCCTCTGAGAGCGTTAGCGGCATTGTCGGAGGAGTATTCTGCGACTTTAGAATTACTCTCCGATAATGAGGCCGCGGTCGATATCACGATCACCATGCCAGGAGATCGACTTCAGCAGTATTTGCTTTTATTCAAAGCCAATGGTGATCGTGTAAGCGCTGAAGAACGTGCCCCCAATCGTCTGCCAATACATTGCGTTGAACGACACATCAATCATGACAGCACCTTTTGCCTTGCTTGGCAGGGCGATTGCGCTACCAGTGTGACCGACATTGAATCAGCACGTGCATGGTGGACACGATTAGTTCGTTTTCTGCATCTGCAAGAGGCCGCCTCAAAATTAAGGCGTTGGCCTGCACCCGCCAACGCTCGCGCTCATGGTGACGCTGCCATTTTTCAAGCTGAAGCAGAACGACTGGCGCTGGTCCTCGGCCAGCAGTTCGCACTAAGTTTGCGTAATGGAAAATTATCCGTTGATCATGATCAGAGAAAATTTAATCCACGTGTAGAACTGTATCGAGAAAATAAGCGAATCGCCCGAATTTTCTTAAAGACTATGGACTTGGTGACTTTGGCTACACCCTGTCCTTGTGATGATTCAATGGCGGTTCCGACTCCGATTGGCGCTTGCGGTAACCACGCACAGAGCCTTGCTGCTTTTATACTTGCGCAGTATCGATGGATGACTTTAGAAAAGCAATTTATCGAAGACCTGATTACGAGCGGGACACGGTGTTGTGGAACATTGACTGCGTGTCCACTACCGTCATCGCACCCGATGCGAACAGTCGATATGAAAGGCCATCATGATGAATAATCCAACTGAGCCAAACAATGCAATGAATGTCGAAGATCGGCTGAAAGCAGCTCAAAGCAGTCTTACATTGGTACTTGGTTTTTTTCCGCGCATCGAAACTAAATTGTCTGTGGTGCTCAGCTTAAATTTAGCCATGGTAGCCTTTCTAACAAAGAGTGCGACAACAGTCGAGCAGATTAATAATGTCGGCTGGGTGTCTTTAATCATTTATTTCATGTTCCTTGCATATGGGCTTGTGCAGGTTTACCGCGGTTCATTCCCGAGCCTTGACGGTGGCACCAATTCACTGCTCTATTTTCGTGAAATAGCTTCGCAAGTCGAAAGTAGATTTATGGAACACTTTTCAAACTTGTCGCAAACGGATTTATCTAATGATTATCTTGGACAGACCTGGCGAAACTCCAAGATCCTAACCATTAAATTTGAGTGCTTAAAAAAAGCCTATCAAGCCCTCCTGCTTTCCATATTTCCATGGGCGGCTTCGCTAGTGATTTTTCTGATCTGATTGCAGCCTTCGACTGGTAAAGATTAAGGGATACGCCACCAGTAATTCGAGCTATAGATTGGCAGGTTATTCATTGCCGTCCATGTGCGAGCTTCCCACATGGAAACGCCATTCACATATTTCCGTTCATCATTCAATCTGTCGTAAACCGCTTTCGTAATCCATGTCGACTTTTGAGATAACGTAGTCAGCTTGGCTGCATAGTTAGCTGCTCGACCAATCCAAACCAAGTCATTGTCGCCTCTTACTCCGATACGGGCGGTATGAAGCGGGCTCGTGTCAACTCCGACGACGTGCTTTAAGACGAAATTCTTTGATGGGTATTGGGCTTTCAAAGCAGGTCGAATAATTTCGCATACTGCAAAATTAATCTTGAGTGCGCAGCGGACAGCAGAATTATTTTTCGAATCTCCTGTAAAAATCGCCATGACGCGATCACCGTCGTATGCCGTAATCACACCATTCTCGCTTCGTATGATTTCCGCAGCACATCGAAGAAATGTTTTGTAGACTTCTGCACTAAAAGTCCAGTCATAGTTGTCTACCATTTTGGTCGAGCCATCCAAATCTGCATAAAGTACAGTTGCAGACTCAAGATGTTTTGCATGATTAGCGTTTAGACGCAGATCAGCTTCCGCAGGTACGGCTGTGGTCTTCTGCACATCCCACTGAGAGGTGAAGGTTTCCTTCACCTCATTGACTAAGTCATCTTTTAATGCCATCGGTAGCTTCTGTCGTCTTTGGGATTAAGATTAATTGTTGGGCCCCAGTCGAACGATATGATCGCGTAACGCATTACATGCTGGCGCTAAAATTGCTGCAGCATCTGCTCCCTTTTGAAAACGGTAGGGGATCGTCGTGATGCCAGCGAGGTCGCTTGGAAGTTTAACCCCTTCATCTCGCGGCTCCATCAATATTGCTCTTTGTTTTCCCAGTCGTCCCATAAAAAGCCCAAGTTCAAAAATTACGTTGTCACGAGGCGCAGGCCATGACTTACCTCTCGATTCCGTAATGTCATCGCTATGAGCGATAGCGATTGCAAAATCAGAATGATCAATCTCATCCTCAAGGCTTTCCAGCGTGTAGTTCGCAATCCGAAAAACTCCGTCAGTCCATAAGATTGTTGTGAAGCGATCATGTGCAAATGCATTTTGCACTGCACGAGCAACATCAAGTCCTTCTACTGAAGAAATTATGAACACTCGGATATTCTCTCTAGTGGTGTTTACGAGTGCATTGCGTTGCAAAAGTCTTCGTGCAAGCTCTTTAGCGATACTGCGGTAAACCTCTGGATATCGACTCGCAAGTTCTGCCAAATCAGCTTCGCGCAGCCTCGCAACAACCGCATCGTCTACGCAAATTACACTTGCTGCACGAGGCTGCGCAGGCTCTATGGCCGCCATTTCGCCAACATGATCATTTGCCGTCCGACGTCCGACGATTCGGCCGTTAACCACAATGTCGAATGTTCCAGTAAAAATCAAAATGACGTCATTGTCGCTAGCGCCCTGCTCGATAATGGGCTGCCCTATAGTGACAGCCTCAAGTTGGACGCGATCAGATATGGCTTCTGCTAATTCTAGATTTCCAGCCACGAGTTTCTGACTCAACAGCGCGTCTACTCTTAATCGTCGTCCAGCTTCTCCGTCGAATCGCTTGAGCATATATCTCTCCTAATAACTGGACATCAATAAAGAACATGATACCCATATTGACGCACAAAACCTTGATTGTTCTCGTTTTAGTGGTTATTGAATATGTTGGCAGCTACACCGGTTGCTCGTTCCAGGTCCACGTAGGCCGCTCGCTGTATTAGCTGTGCTTGCAGTTGTTCCCTTTGCGAAGCGAAGCGTAGTCGTTTTGCCTCCGCCACGTTCAGGTAGTCTCCATTGCCTTGCTGGTAATTTCGCAAGGCTAATTTTTCGAGTTGCCGCTGTTGTCGGACGTGGTGATCGGCATGCTCAAGTGCTTTGGTGGTGGCAATCAGGGTGGCCAAGGCTCGCTCGACTTCCAGAGGAATAGAACGACGAGTAGCTTCTGCACGATATTGCGCTTGTGCAATTTGTGCATCGGCTAAAGCACCACGGGCTCGGCCAGTATCAAAGATCGGCAAGCTGATTTGTGCAGTAAGACCATTGAGAGATAAGCCGCTGCTTTCGCGAATGCCGCCCAATCCAAGCGATGGATCGGTAGCGCGCAACACACCGGTCTGTAATTGTTTCTCGGCACGCGCTTGATCAACACCGGCATTTGCCGCGATGAGGTCGGGCCGATGTTTTATCGCCAATGCCTGCAGCTCGGGCTCATTGAAATTGGCGAACTGCAAAGCAGGTAAATGATCTGGCAAGAGGAGTGATTTCGTACTCGACAGGCCCAATAGTTGTGCCAGTGCCGACATGGCTTTGATCTGCTCGGTCTCTGCGCTACGCAGTGTGTGCGCTTGCATGGAAACGGCAGTTTGTTGTGTGAGGACAATACTGCTCGACACTATTCCTTGACGTGCCTGGCGCGTTTGCAAGTTCAGGATGTTTTGCTCCAGCTCCAGTGTTTCCTGATGTAAGTGCAAGGCGTCTTTTGCCGCCATCACCTCGTAATAGGCGGCTTCGGTATTTTGCGTGATGAGTACCAATTGCATCATCACTTCGGCTTGCACGCGCTCCTGTGCAATATCAGCAACAGCAACTCGACGTGAGCGCGTAAACAAATCAAAAAGACTTTGCGCCAAACTGTAATCGAGTTCATAACGACCACCACCTTCCGGTCGCAATACCATGAGCGAGCCCATCGGATTACGTAGTAAGCCCGCTTGAATGCGTTCGGCTTGCGCGGCATCCAGACGCGACAGTTCAGCGCGTACCTGCGGATTGTTGAGCAGAGCTGCTTGCACGGCATTTTCGAGGCTAAGGGGTTGGGCAAACCAGGCATCGTCTAAATACGACTCGCCATTCGCTGGCAATCTTGGCGCTCCAATACCTGCACCAGCGATGGCTTGTTGAACACGCGAATCATCACGAACGGGTGTTGCCGCGCATCCCGTCAAAAAAATGCTCAGCGTCATGGCACTGCTTATCAAAAGTGATTTCATGGCAGAGCTCCTTGAACGTTTTCATGTGCCGGTCGCAAGCCACGACTCAGCCACAATTTGTAAATGGCGGGAATCACAATCAGCGATAACAAGGGCGCACTGAGCATGCCGCCGAGCATGGGAGCGGCAATGCGCTGCATGGTGGCC
>JBOHYH010000189.1:0-1058 GCA_050737775.1 Arenimonas sp. | reverse complement strand
CCAAGCGATGGATCGGTAGCGCGCAACACACCGGTCTGTAATTGTTTCTCGGCACGCGCTTGATCAACACCGGCATTTGCCGCGATAAGGTCGGGTCGATGTTTTATCGCCAATGCCTGCAGCTCGGATTTATTGAAATCGGCGAACTGCAAAGCAGGTAAATGCTCTGGCAAGAGGAGTGATTTCGTACTGGACAGACCCAGTAGTTGTGCCAGTGCCGACATGGCTTTTATCTGCTCGGTCTCTGCGGTACGCAGTGCGTGCGCTTGCATGGAAACGGCGGTTTGTTGTGCAAGGACAATACTGCTCGACACTATTCCTTGACGTGCCTGGCGCGTTTGCAAGTTCAGGGCGTTTTGTTCCAGCGCCAGTTTTTCCTGATCCAAGTGCAAGGCATCTTTTGCCGCCATCACCTCGTAATAGGCCGCTTCGGTATTTTGCGTGATGAGTACCAATTGCATCATCACTTCGGCTTGTACGCGTTCTTGCACGATATCAGCAACAGCAACCCGACGTGAGCGTGTAAACAAATCAAACAGACTTTGCATCAAACTGTAATCAAGTTCAAAACGTCCGCCGCCTTCTGGCCGCAACACCATCAACGAGCCCATCGGGTTGCGTAGTAAGCCGGCTTGAATGCGTTCGGCTTGCGCGGCATCCAGACGCGACAGTTCAGCACGCACCTGCGGATTGTTGAGCAGGGCCGCTTGCACGGCACGTTCGAGGGTAAGTTGTTCTGCAAACCAGGCATCGTCTAAATACGACTCGCCGTTCGCTGGCAATCTTGGCGCTCCAATACCTACACCAGCGATGGTTTGTTGAACACGCGAATCATCACGAACCGGTGTTGCAGCACATCCCGTCAAAAAAATGCTCAGCGTCATGGCACTGCTTATCAAAAGTGATTTCATGGCAGAGCTCCTTGAACGTGTTCATGTGCCGGTCGCAAGCCACGACTCAGCCACAATTTGTAAATGGCGGGAATCACAATCAGCGATAACAAGGGCGCACTGAGCATGCCGCCGAGCATGGGAGCGGCAATGCGCTGCATGGTGGCC
>JBOHYH010000188.1:0-1233 GCA_050737775.1 Arenimonas sp. | reverse complement strand
CCAAGCGATGGATCGGTAGCGCGCAACACACCGGTCTGTAATTGTTTCTCGGCACGCGCTTGATCAACACCGGCATTTGCCGCGATAAGGTCGGGTCGATGTTTTATCGCCAATGCCTGCAGCTCGGGCTCATTGAAATCGGCGAACTGCAAAGCAGGTAAATGCTCTGGCAAGAGGAGTGATTTCGTACTGGACAGGCCCTGTAGTTGTGCCAGTGCCGACATGGCTTTGATCTGCTCGGTCTCTGCGGTACGCAGTGCGTGCGCTTGCATGGAAACGGCGGTTTGTTGTGTGAGGACAACACTGCTCGACACTATTCCTTGACGTGCCTGGCGCGTTTGCAAGTTCAGGGTGTTTTGTTCCAGCTCCAGTCTTTCCTGTTGTAAGTGCAAGGCATCTTTTGCCGCCATCACCTCGTAATACGCAACCTCGGTATTTTGCGTGATGAGTACCAATTGCATCATCACTTCGGCTTGCACGCGTTCCTGTGCAATATCAGCAACAGCAACTCGACCTGAGCGCGTAAACAAATCAAACAGACTTTGCACCAAACTGTAATCGAGTTCATAACGACCACCGCCTTCCGGTCGCAATACCATGAGCGAGCCCATCGGATTTCGTAGTAAGCCGGCTTGAATGCGTTCGGCTTGCGCGGCATCCAAACGCGACAGTTCAGCACGCACCTGCGGATTGTTGAGCAGGGCCGCTTGCACGGCACGTTCGAGGCTAAGGGGTTCTGCAAACCAGGCATCGTCTAAATACGACTCGCCGTTCGTTGGCAATCTTGGCGCACCAATGCCGACATTGGCGATAGTATTTTGAACACGCGAATCATCACGCACCGGTGTTGCAACACATCCAGCCAACAAGATGCCAAGTGTCATGGCACCGGTTATCAAAAGTGGTTTCATGGCACAGCTCCCTGGACGTTTTCATGTGCCGGTCGCAAGCCACGACTCAGCCACAATTTGTAAATGGCGGGAATTACAATCAGCGATAACAAAGGCGCACTGAGCATGCCACCGAGCATGGGCGCGGCAATGCGCTGCATGGTGGCTGCACCGGCACCGGTGGCTAAAAGAATCGGCAATAAGCCTGCCAGGATAGTGATTACGGTCATCGCTTTGGGTCGCACACGACGCAAGGCGCCATCGGTAAGCGCGGCGTCCAATGTCTTGATATCTTTTAACTCGCCTGATGCCTGTGCACGCTTTACCGCGTTATCCAGATAAA
>JBOHYH010000187.1:0-9943 GCA_050737775.1 Arenimonas sp. | reverse complement strand
GTAAAGCACATCCCCGCATTCCTACCCCTGGCCATTTGTTTGGCGATGAGAGAAAAAATTCTATGGGCATCAACTTAGCCAATGATTCCGCTTTAGCCGAACTCGCCAACAGCGTGAATGCCGCCATCAAAAACTGGCAAGCCACACCATTGATTCCAGGCAGCAAAAATACCGGTGCGATGAACGCGGTCACCAATCCCGCCAATCGCAAGGAAAGCGTTGGCCAATGGCAATCCACCGACAGCTCGCAAGTGCAACAAGCTTTAGATAATGCCCATGCCGCATTTCAGGGCTGGGATCATACGCCTGCCGCCTCGCGCGCGAAAATTCTCGAGCACGCTGCGGATTTGATGGAACAACGCATGCCGGAATTGATTGCACTGTGCGTGAAGGAGGCCGGTAAATCCATGTCTGCCTCGGTTGCCGAAGTTCGCGAGGCGGTCGACTTCTGTCGTTACTACGCCGTGCAATCACGCAAATTATTTGCTCACCCGGAAAAATTGCCTGGCCCCACCGGCGAGTCGAACGAATTGCAATTGCATGGTCGCGGTGTATTCGTTTGCATCAGCCCTTGGAATTTTCCGCTTGCCATTTTCATCGGTCAAATTGCCGCTGCCTTGGCCGCCGGCAACACCGTTATCGCAAAACCGGCAGAACAAACCAGTTTGATGGCTTTCTTCGCCGTGAAGCTGATGCATGAAGCCGGTGTGCCGGAAAAAGTGTTGCAGTTCTTGCCAGGTGATGGCGCTACAGTCGGTGCGGCATTGACCAAAGACCCACGCGTTGCCGGCGTCTGCTTTACCGGTTCGACCGAAACCGCCTGGGCCATCAATCGCACACTGGCGGCACGCAATGCGCAAATCGCTACCTTGATTGCCGAAACCGGCGGACAAAATGCACTGATCGCCGATTCGTCAGCATTGCCCGAACAATTAGTGAAGGATGCGATTACGGCTGCATTCGATTCTGCCGGACAACGTTGTTCAGCCGCACGTATTTTGTTCGTGCAAAGCGATATTGCCGACAAGGTGATTCATATGCTCGGCGGTGCGATGGAGGAACTGGTGGTCGGCGATCCTGGCTTGCTATCGACCGATGTCGGCCCGGTGATTGATGAAGATGCCAAAGCCATTCTGGTTGCTCACGCCGAGCGCATGGACAAAGAAGCCAAATTGATCAAAGCCGTCGAATTGCCGGCTGCTTGTGCCAATGGCAGTTTCTTCGCACCACGTGCTTACGAATTGAAATCGCTGTCACAACTCAATCGCGAAATTTTCGGACCGGTGTTGCACGTGATTCGTTACGAAGCTTCGCAACTCGATGACGTGCTCAATCAGATCAATGCCAGTGGTTACGGTCTGACGCTAGGCATCCACTCGCGCATTGATTCGACGATTACGCATATTGCCAAATCCGTTCGCGTCGGTAACTGCTATGTTAATCGCAATCAAATCGGTGCCGTCGTCGGCGTGCAACCTTTCGGTGGCGAAGGCCTCAGCGGCACCGGGCCCAAAGCCGGCGGCCCGCACTACCTGTTGAAATTTGCCAGCGAACGCACGCTGACCGTCAACACCACCGCAGCTGGTGGCAACGCGAGCTTGCTGACACTGGCTGAGTAAGAACTGCAAACGGGCGATCCGATTTATTCTTCCGGACCGCCCCATTTGCGGATGGCGGCAATTGTTTTTGCGGGATTCGCTTATTCGGCATCCGGTTGCGCGGTGGGATGTGCGAGTTTGAAAGCTTCCATCTCGCAACATTCATCATTAATACGCTTGATGGTCGGGTATGGCTTTAACGACACCTTGAAGCGCACGGCGTTGAACACCTGAGGGACAAGACAACAATCGGCAACCGTCGGAATGTCACCCTCGCAGAAACTCCCGGTCGATGGATTATTCGCCAACACTTTTTCCAGGGAGTCGAAACCGACACTGATCCAGTGCTTCATCCACTCGTCTTTTTTTGCCTGATTCGCGCCGAATTGCGATTCAAGATAATTCATTACACGCAAATTATTCAGTGGATGAATATCACAGGCAATCATCTGTGCAATCGCACGTGCGCGCTGGGCATCACGCGGCACGGCGGGTAGCAGGGGATTTTCCGGCCAGGTATCGTCGAGGTATTCCATGATCGCGGTTGATTGCCGAAGAATTCGGTTCCCGTGCAACAGCACCGGGACAAATTCCTGCGGATTCAACTCGCTGAATTCGGCGCTATGTTGTTGACCACCGTCTTTGACCAGATGCACAGGTTCGATTTCGTAAGCGAGCTGCTTGAGATTCAAGGCAATGCGTACACGATAGGCCGCACTGGAACGCCAAAAGGAATAAAGACGAAGATTGCCTGATGTCATCACACCACTCCTACCCGGGCTAGGTGTTTAGGCTAACTCGCAATTGGCTGGGAAGGAAGCGGTTTGTAAATTCCCGGCATCACGCCGGGAATCATCGTCGGGTGTGCGACACGCGCACCCTAGAGCGACTGCATCTTTTGTTCGATCGCACCAAAGACTGTTTGACCATCGGCATCCAGCATTTCAATGCGTACGACATCGCCAAACTTCATGAAAGGCGTACTCGGCTTGCCATCACGTAAAGTCTCTACGGTGCGTTGCTCGGCGAAGCAGGAGGCTCCCAGAGAAGTATCTTCATTGGCAACAGTACCCGAGCCGACAATGGTACCGGCGGATAGCGGACGTGTTTTTGCTGCATGTGCAACAAGCTGGGCAAAATTGAATTGCATGTCGACACCTGCAAGCGGCGCGCCGAACCATTTCCCGTTGATATGGGTGAGCAGCGGCAAATGTACCTTGCTGTCCTGCCACAAATCACCGAGCTCGTCGGGAGTTACGAATACCGGGCTGAGTGCCGAGCGTGGTTTCGATTGTAGAAAACCAAAACCTTTTGCCAGTTCGTTTGGAATCAGATTGCGCAGGCTGACGTCATTGACCAAACCGACCAGTTGAATATGCGAAGCCGCCTGTTCTGGCGATACCGCCATCGGCACGTCGTCGGTGACGATCACGACTTCGGCTTCGAGATCGATGCCATATTCTTCACTCGGCACCATGACCGGATCGCGCGGGCCATAAAAACCGGCGCTGACGGCTTGATACATCAATGGATCACTGTAGAAACTTTCGGGTACTTCCGCACCGCGTGCCCTGCGCACACGTTCCACATGCGGCAAGTAGGCGCTGCCATCGACAAATTCGTAGGCACGCGGCAACGGCGCCGCCAAGTCTTGCATATTCAGCGCAAACACATCGAAGCCGTTGATGGTTGCTGCACTGCTTTGGTTCAGCGCTTCATACACGGCGTTCAAACGCGGTGCGGTATTTGCCCAATCTTCCAATGCGCTTTGCAAAGTTTTGGCAATATCACCAACGGTGACGGCCTTGCTTAAATCTTTCGAGACGACAACCAGGCTGCCATCACGACCGCCTGCTTTGAGTGAACCGAGTTTCATGGGCATGTCCGCAAAAAATAATGCGGCATTTTAGCGCGCTTTGACGAGGTTTGCCGGAATTAAAAACCCCTCTTCTTTCAAAGAGGGGTTTGATTTCACCACACGCTCGCGAATGGCCCGGCGCTTACTTCACGCCCAGCTGCTGGAACATGAAAGCAAAGACTTCCGAAGTTTCCTTGTAACGCTCGAAACGGCCGGATTTACCGCCATGCCCGGCTTCCATATTCACGCGGAACAATAAGGGATTGGTGTCGGTTTTCTTCGCACGCAACCGCGCTACCCATTTTGCCGGTTCGAAATACTGCACCTGTGAGTCATGTAAGCCGGTACCAATGTACATGGCAGGGTAGTTCTTCGCCGCCACATTGTCATAAGGCGAATATGAAAGCATGTAATCGTAATACTTCTGTTCTTTGGGATTACCCCATTCGTCGAATTCGTTGGTGGTCAAGGGAATGCTCTCGTCCAGCATCGTAGTCACCACGTCGACAAACGGAACCTGCGCAATCAATAGATGGTATTTTTCCGGTGCCATATTCGCGATCGCCCCCATTAGCAAACCACCTGCGCTGCCGCCCTGTGCGGCGACACGGTCTTTCGAGGCATAACCTTCTTTCACCAGAAAATCGGTCACGTCGATAAAATCGGTAAAGGTGTTTTTCTTGTTCAACAACTTGCCACCGTCATACCATGCGCGCCCCATTTCCTGGCCACCACGGATATGGGCAATGGCATAGACCATGCCGCGATCCAACATGCTGAGCGACGGCGAGCTGAATCTCGGGTCCATCGAAATCCCATAGCTGCCGTAAGCATATTGCAGCATGGCGGCCGTGCCGTCTTTCTTGAAGCCTTTGCGATACACCAATGACACCGGAATCTTCGTGCCGTCTTTTGCCGGTGCCCAAACCCGTTCGGTCACGTAGTTATCCGCATTGAAGTCGCCCATAACCGGGTCCTGCTTCAGCACCTTCTTTTCACCGGTTTTGACATTCACTTCGATCGTGCTGGCCGGTGTGGTCATCGAGGTATAGCTATAACGCAACCAGTCAGTATCAGCTTCGGCATTGACGCTCAAAGCCATCGTGTAGGCCGGCTCGTCGGTTTTCACGAAGCTGGGGTTCTTGCCGTCGAGATTAAAGTAGCGCAGTTTCTGCAAACCGTCCGAACGTTCCTCGATCGCGATAAACGTTTTGAATACATTGAAACTGTCGATGAAAATAGACTTGTCGTGACCGACCAGTTCATTCCATTGGTTGCGATCGCCCCATTTGCCATCGGCAACCGTCATCAAACGGAAATTCGGCGCGTCCCAGTTGGTGCGGATTACCCAGCGACCATCCAGATGGTCGGCGTCATATTCAAAATCGCGCTGGCGCGGTGCCAGAACATCGAACTTTCCTGGTCTGGTGGCCGATGTACAGCGCTGCTCGGTACTGACGGTGCTCTCGAGTGTAATGCAGATGTATTGATCCGAACGCGTGCGACCGATACCCATGTAGAAACTATCGTCTTTTTCTTCATACAAAAGCGCGGCTTTTTTTGGGTCGCCGCCCAGCACATGCGCCTTGACGCGTTTGCTAAGCAGGGTCACCGGATCTTTTTCGACAAATAGCAGGGTTTTATTATCGTCGGCCCAGACCAGATTCGGTTCGGCGTCCGTGATGCTGTCTTTGTAGGTTTCGCCTGTTTCCAGATTTTTTACCCGAATCACGTATTCGCGACGACCGCTGGTGTCTTCGGCATAGGCCAGCAATTTATTGTCCTGGCTAACCACCCAGTCGCCGACTTGGAAAAAATCCTTACCTTCTGCCATTGCATTGCCGTCAAGCATAATTTCTTCGGCGGACTGCATAGTGCCTTTGCGGCGCGCATAGATCGGATAGTCCTTGCCAGGCACATAACGTGTGTAATACCAGTAGTCACGCTCGAAATACGGCACCGAGCTATCGTCCTGTTTTACCCGCGCAATGATTTCCTGATAAATCTTTTCCTGCGATGCTTTCAGCGGTGCCATCAGACTGTTGGAATAGGCATTCTCGGCATTCAGGTAAGCCAACATTTCCGGGTTCTTGCGGGTATCGTCACGCAACCAGTAATACTCGTCCTGGCGTTTGATGCCATTCGGGCCTTCGACTTCATAAGGTTTTTTTGCGGCGACCGGCGGCGATGAGTTCGATGCGGCTTTCGCATTATCGGCAATACCACCGGCCTGATCACTCGGACCTCGCCCACAGCCCGACATCAACAAGGCACCAATGGCAACGGAAAGCGGTAAAAAGGGTTTCACTGAACACTCCTAATGTCTTAAAGAAACAGCATCCGTGCTTTCGCAACGGATGCTGTTTGGCAGATGGATAAGTATGATTTTACTGACGGATTTAATTCTGGTTCGTTCGCTCGAAAAACTCGCGATGGTCTTTTGCGAATGCGCGGAAACCTTCATGCAAATTCGCCTTTAATGCAAGGTGCTGTTCCGCGGGTACAAATCGCAGCGCAAGTTTCACACCTTGAGTAGCCCAGTCGAAATGATCGGCTTCTGCTCCACCGCCATGCCCTGAATGGATTCCGACCCATTGATAGGCAACATGGCTTTGTCCGGCGATTTCGACCTTGGTGGATTGTAGATAAGCGGTTAGTTCGGCAGCGCTTGTCCGCAATGTTTCGTCGATGATCGAGAATTCACGATCGGCCAGCAGTTCCGAGCCAAGATGGTAACCGATGGCGTGGAATATTGAAGGCAGATCATCGGCGGACTGTGAACCATAGCCTTTCGCAACACGCATATTCAGCGCATTCAACCAGTCCGGCTCATCAAGAAGCGCGTTTATTTTTGACACGGAGTCGAGGCTTTCAACGCCTTTCTGCATTTCAAAATCGATCAGGCCTTTCAGCGTGGACTGTGCCAGACACCTGTGTGTATCGCGATGCACCGTGTCACGATCATCGAACTCATCGCGTGCCGCATCAAAGAAAAAACTTGCGACATAGACCGAGCGATCTGCCAGTGCATGGACTGGCTGGTTCGGATCTAGGAACGCCCGACGACAACGTCCAATTTTACCGGCCAAGGTGGCAACGCCCGATCCGAAAAAGCCATTCCAGCTGGTGTAGCGGCCAAGAAAACGTACGCGCCCGACCGGGTCGGAAAATGCAGCTTTTAGTGCACCGACAACCAGTTCTTCTTGTGCAGAAAAACTGACGAGCGACTCTAGTTCTTCACGGGTGATATCTGTCATGGTTTTTCTACTCAGCAGGTTATTTTTCGAACAGTTTTTCTTTCAGGAAAGTATACGACAAGGCTTGCATATAAGCAGTCTGCTCATTGTTTGCCGCACCGCCATGGCCGCCTTCGATATTTTCATAATAGGTAACGTCATGCCCCTGCTCTTTCATACGCGCCATCATCTTGCGGGCATGGCCGGGATGTACGCGGTCATCACGCGTTGACGTGGTAAAAAGTACGGGTGGGTACTTCACGTCCTTGCTGACATTTTGGTAGGGCGAGAAAGTCTGGATAAACTTCCAGTCATCGGTATCGGGATTACCGTACTCGGCCATCCAGGAAGCACCGGCCAGCAATTTGTTGTAACGCTTCATGTCGAGCAATGGCACCTGGCAAACGACCGCACCGAACAACTCCGGATACATCACGGTCATATTGCCCATCAACAAACCACCATTGCTGCCACCTTGCATACCCAGGTGTTTCGGGCTGGTAACTTTTTTGGCGATCAAATCCTGAGCAACTGCCGCGAAGTCTTCATAGGCACGATGACGATTTTGCTTCAATGCCGCCTGATGCCAGCGCGGACCGTATTCACCACCGCCGCGAATATTCGCAACGGCGTATACGCCGCCCTGCGTTAGCCAGGCGCGTCCTACCGTTGCCGAATAATTCGGCGTCAACGAAATTTCAAAACCACCATAGCCATAAAGCAAGGTGGGATTCTTTCCATCAAGCTTGGTGTTCTTGTTCGACACCATGAAGTACGGCACTTTGGTGCCATCTTTCGAGCTTGCGAAGAATTGCTCGATCTTCAAATCCTTGGCATCGAAAAAGGCCGGTAATTGCTTCAGTGATTCCGGAGCTTTCCCGACCGTGCCCAGCATCAGCGTTGTGGGTGTCACGTAATCGGTAACCGTCAGAAAATAATCATCAGAATCTTCCGGATCGACCCCGGAAGCACTCACGGTACCAAAGCCTGGCGCACCTTTCAGCAGCTCGCGGGTCCAAGCTTTGCCATCATGCTTCACGGCATACAGACGATTTTTTACGTTGTCCAATACATTAAGAATGAAATAATTCTTGGTCGGGCTCATGCCAACAAAGGACGTGGTTTCGCTTGGCTCGAACAAGACGTCGAAGTTGCGGCCGCCCATCATGAAATCGTCGAATCGGGTGACGATCAACGAACCTGCGGCATACGTTTTTCCGTTACTGGTGTAAGGTTCGCGCAACTCCAGGCTCAGCCATTCACGGTAAACCGATTTATTGGCCGAATTGGGAGCATCAATTTTCGTCAAGCTGCCGTCGGTATTACGCAAAAATAATTCGTCGTTGTAAAAAGCGATATTTCTCGAAATGAAATCCCGTTCAAACCCCGGTGTGTCATCGCGATAGGCACCTACGCCCAGATCTTTCATTTCACCTTCGTAGACGGTTTTTGCTGCACTCATCGGGGTGCCGCGCGACCAGATTTTGGCAATCCGGGCATAACCCGATTCCGTCATCGAGTCTTTACCAAAATCGGTCGAGACGAATACCGTATTTGCATCAACCCAACCCAGACTTCCTTTTGCTTCCGGACGGAAAAAACCGTCTTTCACCCATTCCTTGGTATCGAGATTGAATTCACGGCTAACATCGGCATCGGCACCGCCGCGCGACAATGAAATCAGGCATTGCGTGTAGGCCGGTCGCAGGCAGCTATCGCCATGCCAAACCCAATTTTCCTTTTCGGTTTTATTTAATGCATCCAGATCCAGCAGGAGCTCCCACTTCGGCTCTGTCTTGCGATATTCCGCCAGCGTAGTACGACGCCAAATGCCGGCTGGATTGGTTTTATCGCGCCAGAAGTTGTAATAAAACTCGCCGCGTTTCTCAACGTAGGGAATACGAACATTTGAATCCAGAATGCTCCGGATATCATCACGCAATTGCGTAAACCCGGGTCGTGCTTCCAGTGCTTTTTTCGAATCCGCGTTTTGTTCTTTTACCCATGACAGGGCTTTTTCACCGGTGACATCTTCGAGCCATAGATACGGATCTTCTGCTGTCTGTGATTGTGCGATTGCTGCAGTTGCCATAGCGGTTGAAAACAAAAAAGCCATAGATGAAAGTCGCATACCTTACTCCTGATTTCCAGCGTTACAAAGTAACACGCTGACGATATCGGGCATGTATGACGAAAGTCATGGATTCGCGGCCGTTTAGCGCACGGATTTCACGCAGCCCGCATCGGACTCTGGCGCACGCCGGTTCTGCCAAAACCTTTTCGGCGCGCTTGCGCCTGCGAGCTTTGCCTGCGGCGACGTGATGGACTGTAGACGAGGGCAGTCGACCACGCCGCCGCGAAGCGGTGACGATGAATAACGAACAAGACCGAAACCGGAGTGGCGATTAGCCAGAGCCAGGTTTGTCCCAGCCAGTGTGAAATGACGAACGTTTCCGGAAAAATGCTGAGCGCCAATGCACTCAGTACCAATAGCTGCCAACAGCAACGCGAAATGCGGTCTTTATCAATCATGTCATTCATGGCTGTCTCCTATGGGCTGTGCTTGGGTCTGGGTACAGCTTGCAAGAGCGTTTTCTCAAAACATGAGATTTGTGCACATGACCTTCAAATCGCTTCCTGCACTATGCATGCAGGGAGTACCACCATGAACACATCGCTTATCCGTTTTTTCCTGTTTATTGCACTGGGGCTTACTTCAATGAACAAACTGCGCGCCGATGAAGTAAGCACGGCTACTACAATCGACCTTGCACGTTATATGGGGCGCTGGTACGTCGTTGCGAATATTCCTTATTTTCCCGAGCGCGGCAAAGTGGCGACTTATGATGAATACAAGCTTCGCGAAGATGGCCGCATTGACAATATCTACGGCTTCAAGAAAAGCTT
Source organism: Arenimonas sp. (assembly GCA_050737775.1). Taxonomy (GTDB): domain Bacteria; phylum Pseudomonadota; class Gammaproteobacteria; order Xanthomonadales; family Xanthomonadaceae; genus Arenimonas. The sequence continues at coordinate 344 of JBOHYH010000187.1, read as the reverse complement.
CGATAAAAAGGAAAAACAATGGAAAGCGCTTGCCACCGTCAAGCCCGATACCGGAAACAGGAAGTGGAGCATCAAGTTTTTCGGAATGTTGAATGCCGATTATGAAATTCTTGAAGTCGCCCCGGATTACTCCTGGGTAATCATTGGCCACCCAAAACGCGAAATGGGCTGGGTAATGGCGCGCGATGCCAATATGGATGACGCGTTATACGACAGCTTGATAAAGAAATTCGAGAACTACGATTACAAGACCACAGGCTTTAAACGCGTACCTCAGTTCAAAGAACAAGTCGGCAAGCCCGGATTTCAATAAGCTCGTAGGGGCGCCTGCTTGCTGCGCCCTG
>JBOHYH010000186.1:0-5983 GCA_050737775.1 Arenimonas sp. | reverse complement strand
CAGGGCGCAGCAAGCAGGCGCCCCTACGATACATTTTCTCTCATCGCAAAGAGGCATTGATCTTGTCGAGCACACTCGCACCCGGGCAAAGCTGCTGGCTGGTCAGTTTGTTGAAAGCGGTATCGGTCGTATTGATATGCTCATGCATATCCCCCGCTTCACTATCGACATATAACAAACCGGTCACCACTTCGCCTTTGGCATGATGCTGTTGCACGTAATTCATGGCGGCAATGCGATTGGTGGCATCGTAATCGGCTTTCAACTTACGCAGTCGTAATATCGAACCATCATGTTGTTCAACGTCGACCACTTCGCCTTCAGCGAAGTCGACCACTATCTCTTGTTTGGTTTCGATCACGTCAATGCGATTCACCGCTTCGTTGTGCTCACGCACATAGTCGTAGCTCTTGGTACTGCCGGGATGGTTATTGAACGCCACGCAGGGGCTGATGACGTCCAGGAAAGCGGCACCTTTGTGGGCAATGGCGGCTTTGATCAAGGGCACCAATTGTTTCTTGTCGCCGGAAAAACTTCGGGCTACAAATGTCGCGCCGAGTTGCAATGCCAAGCTAACCATATCGATCGGACTATCGGCATTCACCACACCCTTCTTGGAAGTCGAGCCCTGATCTGCCGTGGCCGAGAACTGTCCTTTGGTTAAACCATACACGCCGTTATTCTCGACGATATACACCATATTCACACCACGCCGCATCACATGCACGAATTGGCCAATACCAATCGAAGCAGAATCGCCATCACCTGATACGCCCAGATACAACAATTCGCGGTTTGCCAGATTCGCGCCGGTCAGCACCGATGGCATGCGACCGTGCACGGTATTGAAACCATGCGAGCTGCCCAGAAAATAATCCGGTGTTTTCGAACTACATCCTATGCCTGAAAGCTTTGCAACACGATTCGGTTCCACATCCATTTCCCAGCAGGCCTGAATAATCGCGGCTGAAATCGAATCGTGGCCACAGCCGGCACACAGGGTTGAAATACGACCTTCGTAATCGCGACGAGTACGGCATGCCTTGTTCTCGGTCAAGGACGGATGGTGCATTTTCGGTTTGGCGAGATAGGTCATGGTGTAGCCACCTTGTAGGTTTGTGGCGCCGAAAGATTCATGGCATTGATCGTGGAGCTAATCGCGCGTCCGATAAAACGTGCTGTGATCGGCGTGCCGTCGTAATGGAGTATCGGTAGCAATTTGGCCGGATCGATACCGAATTCGTTCACCAGCAAACTTCGCATCTGTGCGTCGCGATTTTGCTCCACGATAAATACGGTTTGATGCTCGGCAATAAATTCCGCGACCGAATCCGGAAACGGAAACGCACGCAAACGTAAAATATCCAGATGGGTATGTTCGGCTTCGAGTACTTCAATGGCTTCCGACATGGCCGGACTGGTCGAACCGAAATAAATCGCGGCAAACTGCGTTGCCTGTTTTGCTTTCTTGATAACAGGTTGTGGCACGAGCGCCTTGGCGGTATCGAATTTTTTTAATAGCCGATGCACGTTGTATAAATAATCCGGCCCCTGCTCCGAATAACCGGCATAGGCATTTTTCGTCGTTCCGCGAGTAAAAAAACTACCCTTGGTCGGATGTGTTCCAGGATAGGTACGATAAGGAATGCCGTCACCATCAACATCGAGATAGCGGCCAAATTCTTTGCCGGACTCCAGCTCTTCCGCCGTCATGATTTTACCGCGATCAAAACCGCGGCTCTCATCCCATTGCAGAGGCTCGCACAGGCGTTGGTTCATGCCGATATCGAGATCACTCATGACAAAAATTGGCGTCTGCAACCGATCTGCCAGATCCAGTGCAGCAGCAGCATGATCAAAACATTCGCGCGGATCTTCCGGGAACAGCAATACATGCTTGGTATCGCCATGCGAGGCATAGGCACAGGAAAGAATATCGGCCTGTTGCGTGCGTGTCGGCATGCCGGTAGATGGGCCTCCACGTTGCACATTGATTATCGTGACCGGAATTTCGGCCATATAGGCCAAGCCGATAAATTCCGTCATCAACGAAATACCAGGGCCCGATGTTGTGGTGAAGGCACGCGCACCATTCCAGCCGGCACCTACTACCATGCCGATTGATGCGATTTCATCTTCGGCCTGCACTATCGCATACTTGTTTTTGCCGGTTTCGGCATCAACACGATACTTCATGCAGTAACTCTGGAAGGCTTCTGCACATGACGACGATGGTGTAATCGGATACCACGCGCAGACCGTCGCACCGCCATAAACGGCACCCAAGGCTGCAGCACTATTGCCTTCCAGAAAAATACGATCCCCGACTTTATCGGCACGCTTCACCTGCAAGCCAATCGGATGCGACAAATTCTTTTGTACATACTCGCGCCCCATATGCAGCGCCTGCACATTGGAGTCCAGTAATTTCGGTTTGCTTTTGTATTGCTCCGAAATCAGTTTTTCGATGACGGCGCATTCCATATCCAGCAATACCGACAGGGCACCAACATAGACGATGTTCTTGAACAACTGGCGCTGGCGTGGATCGGTATAGGCGGCATTGCAAATTTCAGTCAGCGGCACACCGATCACATGGATGTCATCGCGAAAACGCGAGGCCGGAATCGGTTTGCTATTGTCGTAGAACAGATAGCCCCCGGGTTCGATTTCCTTCAAATCGGCAGCCCAGGTTTGTGGATTCATCGCTACCATCAAATCAACGCCACCTCGGCGTCCAAGATGTCCTTGTTCGGTGACACGCACTTCATACCAAGTCGGCAAACCCTGGATATTTGACGGAAAAATATTGCGCGGGCTGACCGGCACACCCATTCGTAAAATCGATTTTGCAAACATCTCGTTGGCGGAGGCGGAGCCTGAACCATTGACGTTGGCGAACTTGACGACGAAATCATTTATCGCTTCGATAGGCTTGCTCATGCTGATGCCACCTGCCTTGTTTTACTACGGCATCCGGGACCGGCACGCGTCAAATCCAACACCGATTTCTGCATATCCCAAGCGCCCGTCGGACAACGTTCCGCACATAGACTGCAATGTAGACAAACGTCCTCGTCTTTCACCATTACGCGTCCGGTTTTCAAAGACCCTGACACATACAAATCCTGCGACAAGTTCACTGCCGGTGCAGTCAGATGTTTACGCAAATCGGCTTCTTCATCATTAGTGGTGAAGCTGATGCAATCCATCGGACAGATATCCATGCAGGCATCGCATTCAATGCAGGCATCTTTTGCGAATACCGTTTGCACATCGCAGTTCAGGCAACGCTCGGCTTCCTTGAAGGCAAGTTTCAAATCAAAGCCCAGTTCCACTTCGATGCTGATGCTTTTCAGGGCTTTCTCGGCTTTCTCGTGTGGCACCTTGAAGCGCTCGTCCGGCGAAATTTCGTTGGCGTAACTCCATTCGTGGATGCCCATTTTCTGTGAAACAAGATTCATCATCGCAGCTGGACGCAAAACAACACTTTCACCGTTCAATAATTTATCGATGGAAATAGCGGCTTCATGGCCATGCGCCACTGCCCAGATAATATTCTTCGGTCCAAATGCTGCATCGCCACCGAAGAATACTTTCGGCAAACTCGACTGGAAGGTGTGCTTGTCCACCACCGGCATGCCCCATTCATCGAAAGCCATACCAATATCGCGTTCAATCCACGGAAAAACATTTTCCTGACCGACCGCAATCAAGACATCGTCACATTCGACCAACTCATCCGGCTCGCCGGTCGGCACGAGGCTGCGTTTGCCTTTCGCATCCACCACGGCTTTGACTTTTTCGAACAGCATACCGGTCAATTTACCGTCACGATGCTCGAAACTTTTCGGCACCATGAAATTGATAATCGGAATGCCTTCGTGAATCGCATCTTCTTTTTCCCACGGCGAGGCTTTCATTTCGTCGAAGCCCGAACGTACGATGACTTTGACTTCATCGCCACCCAGGCGTCGCGAGGAACGGCAGCAATCCATCGCGGTATTGCCGCCGCCCAATACGATGACGCGCTTGCCGATTTTCGTAATATGGCCGAACGACACCGACGACAACCAATCAATACCGATATGGATATTTTCTTTCGCGTCCCAACGACCGGGCAAATCCAGATCGCGTCCGCGCGGCGCACCGCAACCCACGAAGACTGCATCGTAATTTTCGGCGAGCAATGCTTTCAGTGATTCAATTTTTTTACCACCGTGAAATTCCACGCCCAAATCAAGGATGTAACCGGTTTCCTCATCAATCACCGCTTCGGGCAAACGGAAGCGAGGTACCTGTGTGCGCATGAAACCACCGGCTTTAGGGTCGCTATCAAACACCGTGACGTGATAACCCAGCGGTGCCAAATCTCTTGCGACCGTGAGCGAGGCTGGCCCCGCACCCACGCAGGCGATGCGCTTGCCATTCGGTTTTGCCACTTTAGGCAAGCGATGACGGATGTCATCCTTGAAATCGGCGGTAACGCGCTTGAGCCGACAGATGGCTACCGGTTCCGGTTTCTCGCCATTATTTTCTTCGACACGGCTGCGGCGGCAAGCCGGTTCGCAAGGTCGGTCACAGGTTCGCCCCAGAATGCCGGGAAACACATTCGATTCCCAGTTCAGCATATAGGCATCGTCGTAACGGCCCGCTGCAATCATTCGAATGTATTCGGGAACTGGCGTATGCGCTGGGCAGGCCAATTGGCAATCAACAACTTTTAAAAAATACGCCGGGTCACGAATATCTGTGGGTTGCATAAGAACTCAGTTCCTCCGCTGCCTCGATGATGTTGCATTACGTACCGCCGAATGAAGACCGGCAATACACCGTCACAAACAAGCTGTGCTGAGTCTATCCCCTTGCTCATCAGGATGGAACCGGGCCCGACACCAAGTAGTTAATGCTGCATTACGGGATAAGATAGCGAACTATGTCCGAAGACCATGAAGACCCTCAAGCCCCGTTCGCCGATCTTGACCCAGACCGTATTCTTGAAGCCGTGGAATCACTCGGCTTTGTTTGCGATGGCCGCGTGCTGGCACTCAATAGTTATGAAAACCGCGTTTATCGAATTGGCCGCGAAAACGATTTGCCCTTGGTGGCCAAGTTCTACCGGCCAGAACGCTGGACCGATGAGGCCATTGTGGAAGAACACGCGTTCAGTGCTGAATTATTGGCAGCCGATATTTCCGTGGTCGCGCCGATGCTGATCAACGGGAAAACTCTGCATCACGACGAAGCGTTGCGTTTCGCCTTGTTCCCCATGCAAGGCGGCCATTCACCTGAACCGGGCGACAAGGAAACCCTGATTCATATTGGTCGTGCTTTGGGTCGTCTGCATTCGGTCGGCGCATCCAAGGACTTCTTGCATCGTGAAAAACTAAGTATCGAGAGCAAGGCCGAAGAGCCCGTGCATTATTTGCTTGAAGCGCATTGGCTGCCGAACGAACTCGAAGATAATTTTATTTCGCTCTGCAATCAGCTAATCGACCAAATCGAAATCACCTGGCAACGTGCAGGAAGGTTCGACACCTTGCGGCTGCATGGCGATTGCCATCCAGGTAATTTGCTATGGCGAAATGACTCGGTACATTTTGTTGATCTGGATGATGCACTCACGGGCCCTGCCATGCAGGATTTATGGATGCTGCTCAATGGCTCACGCGAAACCCGTGCGCAGCAATTGGGCTGGCTGCTGGAAGGTTATGAAGTCTTCTGGAAATTCAATCGTGCCGAATTGCATTTGATCGAAGCCCTGCGTGCCATGCGAATCATCCACTACCACGCCTGGATTGCCAGACGCTGGCATGACCCGGCGTTTCCCGCAGCCTTTCCCTGGTTTGAATCCTCCCGACATTGGGAAGGCGTGATTACGCAATTACAGGAGCAATTGTCCGTAATGCAGGAACCGGTAATAATCCTGCGCTAAAGACAGGCTAAGGAATGTAGCCCGGATGCAGCGCAGCGTAATCCGGGA
>JBOHYH010000185.1:0-8131 GCA_050737775.1 Arenimonas sp. | reverse complement strand
GACCTGCAGCGAGCCCAACGGGATTGGGAAATTCGACTCCGAAGGCCTTTGTTTTCAATGGCGGCGTCTTGGCAGCCAATAAGGGGTTCAGGCCAAGACGGTAAGCGGTTTCAATGGCCTTAAGGCCCACACCGTGGGCCGTTTCAGCATCAAGACAAAAGAGAAAAGGGCGGGCTAGTCCGTACACTCATTAACCGCCGCTGGATGCAGCAATGCCGAAACCCAATGCCGCGAGAATCAGGCCGCCAAAGAAAATGATTCCGAGTATCCAGCAGGCGATATTGACCCAACCAAGAATCAAACCGGTCAGCGCCAAGCCGTCCCCTTCTTTGCTCGCGGTGTTATTGCGAATTTCCTTGCGAGCCATATGACCAGTAATAATTGCCACAACCGCTGGCAAAAAAAACGGCAGCAATGTCCAAGACAAAATTCCACTGATCAAACTCACAATCGCCATGGCGCTTGTTTCTTTTGCAGGAGTGCTCATTGCCGATCCTTGGTTATGAAATTAGATGTCGAATTTAATGCCTTGCGCCAATGGCAAGGAATCAGAGTAGTTGATGGTATTGGTTTGACGACGCATATAGATTTTCCAGGCATCCGAGCCCGATTCACGGCCACCGCCGGTTTCTTTTTCACCACCGAACGCGCCGCCGATTTCCGCACCGCTGGTGCCGATGTTCACGTTGGCGATACCGCAATCGGAACCCGCCGCTGACAGGAATTGTTCCGCCGCGCGCAGGTTGTTGGTGAAGATGGCCGAGCTCAAGCCTTGTGGTACGGCGTTTTGCATGTCGATGGCTTCGTCCAGGGTTTTGAACGGCATCGCGTACAAAATCGGAGCAAAGGTTTCGGTTTGCACGACTTCATCGGAGTTTTTCACGCCGGTGACAATCGCCGGTGTCACGAAATTGCCTTTGCCATCCAATGCGGTACCGCCGGTGCGGACCTTTCCGCCGAGGGTTTTGGCTTTTTCAAGCACACTGAGGAAGCGCTGTACAGTGGCTTTGTCGGTGAGTGGGCCCATCAAGGTGGTGGCAAGAGTCGGATCGCCGATTTTGGTTTCCACTTGTTTGTAGGCTGTGACCAGCTTTGCCACCACATCTTCAAAAATGTTTTCGTGGATAAACACACGACGTGTCGTGGTGCAGCGTTGTCCGGCAGTACCGACTGCACCGAAAACAATCGCAGGAATTGCCAGTTTCAGATCAGCCGTTTCATCGACGATCATGGCGTTGTTACCGCCGAGTTCGAGCAGGCTGCGGCCCATACGCTTGGCAACACGTTCGCCGACCATGCGGCCAACGGCAGTGGAACCGGTGAAGCTGATCAATGGCACACGATGGTCATCGACAAATTGTTGTGCGATATCGGTGCCAGCATCATTGAATAAGTAGAATAGATCCGGGAAGCCAGCTTCATTCAAGGCCTGGTTGCAAATGCGCATCGATGCGATCGCGCTGAATGGTGTTTTCGGCGATGGTTTCCAGACGCAGATATCGCCGCAGATGGCAGCCAGAAAACTGTTCCAGGCCCAGACCGCCACCGGAAAATTGAACGCCGAAATAATGCCGACGATGCCGAGCGGTTGATATTGTTCGTACATGCGATGACCCGGACGTTCGGAATGCATGGTCAACCCGTAGAGCTGACGTGCAAGACCGACGGCAAAATCGCCGATGTCGATCATTTCCTGCACTTCGCCGTCACCTTCAGGTTTGATCTTGCCCATTTCGAGCGCGACCAAGGAACCGAGTGCGTCTTTGTGTTTACGCAGTGCATCGGCGCAGAGGCGGATGGCTTCGCCGCGCTTTGGCGCAGGCGTGGTACGCCAGACTTTGAAGGCTGCCTGGGCGCGTTCCATGATGATGTCGTAATCGGCTTGGCTAGAGGCATAAACGCGGCCGAGTACATCGCCATTGCTTGGATTGATCGGTTCCAACACACCGGCATCCTGAGTTTTGGACCATTCGCCGTGGCCGAGATAGGTGCCGGATTCATTTTCGCTCAGGCCGAGCGCGGCTAAAACTGGGTGAGTCATTTGAAGCTCCAAGCAATAAAAAGAATGAGGTGCGACCCCGATACGATTTGAACGTACGACCTGTCCCTTAGGAGGGGACCGCTCTATCCAGCTGAGCTACGGGGTCAAGACTGTGAATTATCTCAAGAAACGGGATGATTTACTGCCCCTAAACCTCTGGAAAATCAAAAGAATGTCAGATTGGACAGCATTCGGAGACCTGGAGCACTGTAATTAATTCCTGCTACAGCTATGCGATGATGCAGTCCCCTTAAGGAGCCACCCATGTCCCAGCCTCTGTACGATGCCACGATCCCTGCTTTTACCCGTAGTTTGAAAGCCCTTGATGCCTGTCTCGATAAAGCCCAGGCACATGCCGACAGCCTGAAATGCGATATCGCTAATATTTTGGGGTCACGTCTGGCGCCGGATATGTTTCCGCTTGGTCGACAAATTCAAATCGCCTGCGATTTTGCCAAGAGCATCAGTTCCCGCATGGCCGGTGTTGAAGTGCCGAGCTACGAAGACAATGAAGTCGCATTGGCGGATTTCAAAGCCCGTATTGCCAAGACTATCGGGTATATCAACACGATTTCGCCAGAGCAATTTGAAGGTTCGGAAACCCGTGCAATTTCAATTCCGATGCGCGACGGCAGCAAGCGCGAATATGTCGGTGCACCGTATTTGCATCATGCCGGCCTGCCGAATTTTTATTTTCACCTGACTTCCTGCTATGCCATTTTGCGCCATAACGGCGTGCAGGTTGGCAAGAAAGATTTTATCGGTAGCGTTTGATTTGAAATGTAGGGGCGCCTGCTTGCTGCGCCCTTGATCTGCTAGATGTTGGGCGCAGCAAGCAGGCGCCCCTACGGTGTTATTCGTAACTCAGCTCTGTCGCTTTGCCCCAGAACACCCGGTAGGAATATGCGGTGTAAAACAAAATGGCGGGCAGGGTGATCGCAACGCCGATAAACATGATGAACAGTGATTCGGGTGCCGATGCGGCCTGGTCGTAACGCAGTTTATCGACGACAAGATACGGAAACAGACTGTAGCCCAATCCGATGAACGCCAGCACGAACAGACTGATGGCGCAGGCAAACGGCAACCATATTTTTTCATGCAGGCCCATTGAGAGCTTTCGTAACTGACGTTCGCAAACAAAAAAACATAGTGCCGTCAGAGCAGGAATTGGCAGTAACCAGAGTAATTCCGGCAGAGCAAACCATTTCTCGAAAATTCGTGCGCTGACAAGTGGTGTTGCAATCGATACAGCGGCAATCCCCAGGCCAGTCAGCCATAAACTCCCGTAAGCCCATCGCACAGCTCTGCGAAACAATTTTCCTTCAGTTTTTAGTATCAGCCAGCAGGCACCCAGCAATGCGTAACCTGCGACAAGACTAAGGCCAATGAAAATGGCGAAAATACTATGGCTGAGTGTGTACTCAAAACCCAGAATATAAATACCCAGCATGAAGCCTTGCGAAAATGCCGCAAGCAAGGAGCCGCCATAAAATGCCTTGTTCCAGAGATGCTTGTGATCAGCATGCGCCTTGACCCGAAAGTCAAAGGCGACGCCACGCAAGATCAGTCCAATCAGCATAAAAGTTACCGGCAAATATAAGCCGCCCAGAATAACGCCGTGAGCCACCGGAAACGCGACCAGCAGAATGCCGACACCCAACACCAACCAGGTTTCGTTGGCATCCCAGAACGGGCCGATCGAGGCGATCATGCGATCTTTTTCGGCATCTTCCGCGCGCCGCAACAAGATACCGACACCAAGATCATAACCATCGAGCACTACGTAAATAAGCATCGCGAGCGCCATGAGTCCGAGGAAAATCAGTGGCAGTAAGTCATTCATATCTTTGCCTCCTCGATGGCGATGGGAGAGTATTTTTTGTGCGCATGACGCGCCAGATAAAAAAGCACACTGATATAGGAAACAATCAGAACTGCATAGAGCATGAGATAAAGCCCCAGCGATAAGCCAATGATGGGTGCGGCGGTTGCCGATGCCGCATCTTTTGTCAGCAATACCCCGTAAACCAGATACGGCTGGCGTCCGATTTCGGTGACGTACCAGCCAGCCAGTGTGGCAATCCAGCCCGAAAAACTCATTGCGACAAGAATGCGTGCAAGCCAGGGCTTTGGTACGCCTTGTTTGCGCGATTGCCATGCCGACAACCATGATGCCGCCAACATCAACACGCCTATGCCGACCATCACGCGAAAGCCCCAAAACACCGGTGCTACCGGCGGATGTCTTCCTTCAAATTCATTCAGTCCTTTTATTTCGCCATTCATGTCATGGGTAAGAATCAAACTCGCCAATTTCGGAATGCCGATGGCGTAATCGTTACGTCTTTCTTTTTCATTAGGCATTGCAAAGGCGAGGGCAGGCGCGCCGCGTTCGGTTTGCCAGATGCCTTCCATGGCGGCGACTTTTGCCGGTTGATGCTCGAGTGTGTTCAGCCCGTGCAAATCACCCATGAAAATTTGCAGTGGAATTAGCGCGGCGGCAACAAAAATGCCTGTACGAAAGGCTGCAAGTACGGCTCCGCTGCGTTCCCCCCGCAAATATTGATAAGCCGACAGGCCAGCGATAAGAAAGCTGGCAGTCAAGCCCGATGCCAGCAGCATGTGAATCAGCCGATAGGGCAGCGATGGGTTGAATACAATGGCCAGCCAGTCGGTCGCATGTGCCTGTCCGTTAATCATTTCGAAACCGACCGGCGTTTGCATCCATGAATTCAGGACTAGAATCCAGAATGCCGACATCGTGGTGCCGAAAGCCACGAGAAAAGTGGCCAGCGTATGCATGCGTTCCGAAACCCGCTTTCTGCCGAATAGCATTACGCCCAGGAAAGTAGCTTCAAGGAAAAAGGCCGTCAAAACTTCATAGGCCAGTAAGGGCCCGGCGATATTGCCGACGGTCTTCATGTAGCCTGGCCAATTGGTGCCGAACTGGAAGCTCATGGTGATGCCGCTTACTACTCCCATCGCGAAAGTCAGCGCAAAGACTTTCACCCAGAAACCATAAGCCTGCATCCATTTCGGATCCTGTGTTTTCAGGAAGCGAAGTTTGAAGAAAAGAAGGAACCAGCCCAATGCAATGGTGATGGTCGGGAACAGGATATGAAACGAAATATTCGCAGCAAACTGGATTCTTGCAAGTGCGAGCGGATCCATGATTGTCTCTCAGTAAGTCAGGTTGATTATGTAAATGCTATTGCCAGCGCTGCGCCATAAGAAAATGTCGCAAGCACGATTCCGCGAAAAGGAATGCTGAACCAGTAAAGTTTGCCGAGAATCACGAAACTGATTAATAGTGCCGCGCCCAGTGAAAGCAGGAAGTACGAAGCAAAAAGAAAGTTGGCATGCCAGAGTGCGAGATAGCCGTAAATCAGGCCAAACATGATCGCGCATAGACTGTGGCTGGCATTGAAGCCGATCCAGCATTTCCAGATTGTGGTTTCTTTCGTGATGACGGGCGAAACCAACTTCATGTCGGCTTGAAGTTGGGCGTCGCGCGGCGTCAGTTTGGGGCCGTAAAACGTATAAAGCAGATGCAATGTACCGAGCAGGAAGAGAATGCCGGCCGAGATCGCGATAAGTATGTTTGCAGTCATGCGCTTGTCTCCAGGCTCTGAACAATCAGTCTTTCTTGTTGCCGCCAACGAGTGAAATCTTGTCTTTCATTTCCAGCAATTTATTGACCTTGCCACCCAAGGCCATCAGGTTCACGAGCGTCTTGGGCGAGAGTTTCCTGACATCCGCGAACCAGGTGGTCATCAATTCCATGAGTTCATACATTTCACGCATGCGTGCCTGAGCATGCTGTTCTTCATTGGATTCCGGCGTTTCCAGCAGTGCGCCACGCAGCATCGAAAGCGTGGGCTCGACTTCCCGACGCTGCCGTTCTTCGGCCAAGGTAGTAAAAATGTCCCAGATATCACCCGGAGCGCTGAAGAAATCCCGGCGATCATTGGGAAGATGTTCCAAACGAACCAGTCGCCAAGCCATCAGTTCTTTTAGGCTCATACTGACATTTGATCGCGAAATGCCGAGTTTTTCGGTGATTTCATCAGCATTTAGCGGCCTGTTAGCAACAAATATCAATGCGTAAATTTGCCCGACTGTGCGGTTTATGCCCCAGCGGCTGCCCATTTCTCCGAAATGCAGTACAAAACTCTGTGTCAGTGGACTTAGGTTCATTCTGAATTTTCAGTAATTATTGAAATTAATGAAACTATATGCCGCTGCGCCCTGATTTGCAATCAGCATGGCGTGAAAATTTTTAGTGCGTTGGATAGCGTGGCTGTGAAATGCCCACCTGATCGACAAGTGGTGGGCGCTGCCCACCTGCGTTTAATCCATGTTCCTGAATTGTTTGGATTTGCTCGCTACCAAGGCTCGTGAAAGCCAGTCAGGCAAATATTTGCAAAGAAATGCGATCAGGTTGTTCGTGCGTCCCGTAATGACTTTGGTCTTGCCGCTTTCAACCGCATCTACCCCCAGCCTGGCGACTTGTTCGCTGCTTAGCCATAGGAATTTCGGCAGTTTCGAGATTGATGAGCGCATTCCGTTTACATCATGAAATTCGGTATAGGTAAAGCCGGGACACAGCGCGGTGACATTCACGCCCTTGGCTGCGGTTTCCAGCGCAAGGCACTCAGAAAAGCGAATTAGCCAGGCTTTGGTCGCGCCGTACATGGTATGGCCGGCTGAAGAAGGCACCAGTCCGGCGAGAGATGCCACATTCATGATTCGGCCATGCTTGGTTTGTTCCATTGCAGGCAAATAGAGGTGTGTCAGCTCGCCGACGGCATGGATCATTACCTGCAGGAAGTCTGCGTGGGTTTTCCAATCTGATGACAGATAACGGCCAGGCACGCCGTAACCCGCATTATTTACAAGGGTATCGACAAGCAAACCTTGCGTTTGGGTCTGTTCAAATAATTTTCCAGGCGCATCGCGCTCAGACAAATCGGCGGCAATCACTACGCAAGGTGCATTCGTGGACAGCTCTTTTGCAAGGGCGTCCAGGCGATCCGTGCGGCGCGCCGTCAGGATCAAGGGTTTGCCTCTGCGACTGTACTCACGGGCTATGGCCTCGCCAATGCCACTGGAAGCGCCTGTGATGAGTGCGTATTTTGTATTGTCCATGTGGCGCCTTTATTTTGCCGAAGATGTTGCACGGGGTATGATTCACAACTTGATTAACCCTTTGCAAGATTAGGATTAGACCATGCGCAAGAAAATTGTGGCAGGTAACTGGAAGTTGCATGGTAGCCGCGTCTTCGCGCGCGAATTGCTCGATGCGATTATTGCCCAGCCTGCCGCCAGCGGTGTTGAAATTGCCATTCTGCCACCACTGCCTTATCTGAGTGAGTTAACCGGACATTACGGGAATTCCGGTCTGGTTTTTGGTTCACAAGACCATAGTGTCAATGAACAAGGTGCTTTCACCGGTGAAGTATCGCCACAAATGATCGTTGATGTCGGTTGCCGTTACGGCTTGGTCGGACATTCCGAGCGACGCCATATCCATGAAGAGAGTAATGAACTGGTGGCGCACAAATTCGCGGCAGCCAAGAAAGCAGGCCTTATTCCTGTATTTTGTGTCGGAGAGTCATTGCATCAGCGTGAAGTCGGTCAAACCGAGTGGGCGATCGAGAAGCAAATCAACGCAGTAATTAACGTTTGCGGGCCGAAAGCCTTTGCTGACGCGGTACTCGCCTATGAGCCGGTCTGGGCCATTGGCACGGGTAAGACCGCGACTCCGGCACAAGCTCAGGAAGTTCATGCCTTTATACGTAGCGAATTACGTGCCCACGATGCTAAAATCGCGGATTCGCTGTCAATCCTTTATGGCGGCAGCGTGAAACCCGCCAATGCAGCCGAGCTGTTCTCACAGCCCGATGTAGATGGTGGCCTGATTGGGGGCGCTTCGTTGGTCGCCCAAGATTTTTTGGCAATCATTTCTGCCGCAGCGCAGTAAATGTTTGATTTAAGGTTGATTTGAATATGTTGGATATATTTTTAAAAGTGTTGTTCGTTTTGGTCGCGTTGACCATGATCGTCATGATTTTGATGCAGCAGGGC
>JBOHYH010000184.1:0-2103 GCA_050737775.1 Arenimonas sp. | reverse complement strand
GATCAGCGGTCAAACGGTGGAAATTATTACCGCGCCATCTGCAAGCCCGAGCCCGCAATGGCTTGTATTTGTCGTGTCTAGCAAGGCACGCACGGCAATTCGTCATTCATTGAAACATCTCGAACATGAAAACGCAGTTGATCTGGGGCATCGCATGCTTGATCGCGCGCTTGAAAATCTGGACAGCTCGCTCGACCGTGTCACCGGTGCCGGGCTTGACCACTATTTGCAGGAACATCGCTATCGTCGTTTGGAAGAATTGCTGTCGGATATCGCGATGGGCAATCGCATGCCGGCAGCTGTTGCACAAATTCTGGTGCAAGACGAAAACAGTTTGCCTTTATCGAAGAATGGCGGTGCTAAAAATGCCGGTATGCCGAGAGCAGGCGAGCAAATCCTGATCAATGGCAGCGAGCGCGGCGTATTGAGTTTTGCGGCCTGCTGCTATGCCATTCCAGGTGACGACATCATGGGTTACCTCAGCGCAGGCAAGGGCGTGGTCGTGCATCGCATGGATTGCCCGAACATGGTCGATTATCGCAAGCATCCGGAACGTTTTGTGCCAATGGCCTGGGACAGGATTGTCGAAGGTGATTACCGCGTTAATCTGCGGATTGAAACCGACAATAAACCAGGGACCTTGGCCCAGGTCGCTGCCGCGATTGCCGAATGCAATTCCAATATTGATTCCGTGCAATATCGAGAACCCGACGCTCAAATGTCGATCATGGAATTCGTGATCGAAGTCCGGAATCGCAAGCATCTCGCCGATGTCATCCGTCGTGTACGCCGCTTGTCGGTTGTGCATGGCGTAGAACGAATGTAATCCGTAGGGGCGCTTGCTTGCTGCGCCCTGTTTCAGATCGTCGCAGAGCTTGGGCGCAGCAAGCAGGCGCCCCAACGGCACCCACACCGCAGCGAATGTCGGTGCCTTGCGCTAAACTTGCCAGCTATGACAGATCATACTAAGCCCGCTGTATCAATCTTGATGGTTGCCTATGCTGCCGCTTCCACTATTGAAGCCGCCATCGACGGTGCATTGTCACAAACACTGCCGTGTGAAATTATTATTTCCGATGATGCATCGCCTGATGAAACTTTCGCGATCGCACAGAGAAAACTGGCTTCATATCAGGGGCCGCATCACCTAGTTTTGCGGCGTAATGAAATAAACCAGGGCGTCACCGAGCACGTCAATACATTGATGAAGTTGGCGACAGGCTCATGTTTTGTCTTTATGGCCGGTGACGATATTGCTTACCCGGAACGAGCCCGGGCAAGCATGGAAAACTTCACCCGGCGTAGTGATGTTTTTGCGCTTGGCACCGCTTATGACGAAATAGGCATGCAGGGCGAAATGCTGCGAAAAAACGTCGAGTGGAAATTGCCGGAAGAGTTTGGCATCGAAAATTATTCCCGCTCTGGCCGCATGATTACATTGCTCGGCGCCACCATGGCAATCAGACGCGAATTGTATGATCGTTTCGGACCTCTAAGAGGCGGCGTGGAAGACAATGTGCTGACTTTTCGTGCTGCATTATTAGGTCGTGTATTAAACCTTAAACAAGTGCATATTCAATATCGCCAAAACCCACAGAGTTTAAGCAACTGGTTTTTTGCGCGTGGCGACAATAGCCCGCAAGCATTCCGCCGACGCTATCAGAGAACGCTAAAACTTTATCGCGATACTGCCGATGACCTGGAGCATTGTATTGGCGTATTAGGGACGACGCTTGATGTTGAAAAAAGAAAAATAGCCGTCGATATCATCCGTATTTATCGACTTGAAGCCGAGGTCAGAGAGGCTATTCTTGACCGGCCAAGAGTGGAATGGCTAAGCCCTATTTGGCGAGGTTTTCTGCAGCCGGGTCTGCGTCGGAAGAGCCTGGAGCGTGCGCTCAAGCTGTTTTTCCCGCGTAGCTGGTTTGGGCTTAAAGCTTGAATTTAGGTCCTGCGTTACAATAGACGAATACGGTGAATAAATAGCTGAACGAGAGGGCAGGGAATGAATTGGTTAAGTGATTTGCTGGAAAACGACCGCGATCCGAACGAAACCCGTGAATGGATGGAATCGCTGAAAGCGGTTCTCGATCACGATGGTCC
>JBOHYH010000183.1:0-1913 GCA_050737775.1 Arenimonas sp. | reverse complement strand
GTCAGGTTATTGGTCTCGCCGCATCAACGATGAACACCGAATCGTTTACAAGATTTCCGATGGCTCAATGTATATTGCGCAACTACGCTTTCATTACTAGCGCATAACGCCTGAGGTAAGGGACCGCCGCAGCGGGTGGTTTATTTGAATGCAGTATTTTCACGGCGGTCCCCTTGACCGATTGGTTAGGCGGCAACTACGTGTACCAGACCACAATTGCTTGGCGTGCGCTGGCGGCCGCAGCGTAGAAATTACGGAGCTTGTGCAGATTTGGAAGAATGTATGTGTCTAGCAAATCAGTCTCCTCTTCCCAGTGGCCTGGGAATACTTGCATCTCATCCATGAGTGTTGGATTAAGTGCATTCCGAAGGCTGCTGTCTTGCAAGGCGAGCAGAGCCGCAGCAAGTGCTTGGACCTCAGCCGGCTCGAACAGTGCGGCGGGCCCCATACCGTTGTCGAGGGCCTCAATTCTATTTTCTGACCGGCCCTCAATTGCGATTAAAGGTTGGTCGATTGGTGCTGAATCTAACTTTGCGATGCTCTCGGCGATGAATGCGTCGTCTAGATCGGGGTCGGACATCACCCGCCAGTTGTGCTCGTCTTCCATTCGCTTTGTGCTCGAAGCGAGCCAAGCCATTGGGCCCCATGACTGATCTACGTCAATTGCTTCAGCGCCAGAAAGTCTGGGGATGAAGGAATGCGGGTCAGAGCCGGCCCGAGCGATCAACTCTGAGATTTGCGTAGGTGAAAGTCTTGCGTAGTTTGCAATGATGCTCATTGGATTGTCCTTGCCGCCTAACGCCTGAAATAAGGGGCCGACGCGCCGGATGCAAAATTTGAATCTGATGTATGCACGGAGGTCCCGCTTGATTGATTAGTTAGGGCTTGGATGGCCAGGCAATTTGAACTTTCCTATGCTGCATAACGCAGTCGCGCAAATAGAGATTGATTAGACTTTGATAAGGAACGCCAGCCTCTTGAGCCATGCCTTTGAAGTAAGTAACAACATCTTCAGAAAGGCGCATGGAAACAGGCGTCTTTAGCTTGACCGCATAAGGGTTTCTGCGTGACTTTAATTTAGAAAGATCATATTCAGTTTTCATGGCTAGTCCTTACCGTAGAAGACGCTTTCACGTTTAGTTGCTTTACGTGCAGAAATGATACGAATGACGCCACCATTGGCACGTTCACAATGACAGATAAGCAATAAATTGGCTTCGGAGCTCATGCCCAACAACAAGAAGCGGTCTTCTTGGTCCGAATGCTCTTCGTCGAAGAACTGCATTGCAAAGTCGTCGTAGAAAGCCGATTGAGCCTCCTCGAAAGAAACGCCATGTTTCTTAAGGTTGAGATTAGCTTTTGAGGCATCCCAGCTGAACTTTATCATCTGTACATTGTATGGATGATTTTGTGCCTGTCAAGTGAAAGCCCTAACAACCAAAATAAGGGGCCGACGCATAACCGCCGGACGTTGATGATTTGAATGCCATGTCCATGCGGAGGTCCCGCTTGATTGCGTAGTTAGAAGCCAAAACACCCGATGTTTGAACTGCCAGAAGCCGGAAACTGCTGCGCTGCCAATTAGCCATGAATGCCGTAGAACGTAGCTTGCCGATTGGAAGCGTGAATTGCAACTTTGCCTGGAAGCCGATGAAACCCTTGCACTGGCAGCCAAGGACGATTGAACTTGGTGAAAACAGCTTTGATGACAAAACGAAGAATATTTTTTTAAAAGCTCGTTGAGTCTTACAAACTGTAAGCCTTAACCATTTTCTGCTTTTTGGGTTCTAACGCCTGAAATAAGGGACCGACGCATAACCGCCGGATTTTGATGATTTGAATGCCATATCCATGCGGAGGTCCCCTTGATTGATTAGTTAGGCCGAGGACTCAAAGAGTACCGCCAACCCACA
>JBOHYH010000182.1:0-39224 GCA_050737775.1 Arenimonas sp. | reverse complement strand
TGCTTGCTGCGCCCAAAGATTGTCGAGGAGTTTGGGCGCAGCAAGCAGCGCCCCTACTTTTAAATTATTTCGCGGTATCGAACACCAGACAGGCCTCGGCGCCGCTTTCTTCGCGCGGTTTGATGCTGACTTTCCATTCGTACAAATCGCAGAGACGGCGCACGATGGACAAGCCGATTCCGCCGCCCGTAGTGACGCCAATTCCGGAGCCGCGATAGCCGCGTTCAAACAAGCGCGCGGCATCTTCTTCGCTCAGTCCAGGCCCAGTGTCCTGGATAATCACGCGATCGGTTTCGACGACAATGCGAACCTCACCTTCCTGGGTATATTTGCAGGCATTGCCGATCAGATTCCCGAGCGCCACCGACAATACAGCTTCGGGTGCATTGACGAATACGTCATTCAAACCTTCAACCACGATCTGTACCGGCTTGTTGGTCATCTGAGCACGATTGGCTTCGGCAAGATTGTTGGCAAGTTTGTGAATATCGGTGTTGCCTATGCCGCGCTCATTCCGTGAAAGCATCAATAATGCTGTCGTTAAATCCGTGCACTGCAAAGCGGCACGATCAATTCGCTGCAAACGCAGCTTGGTTTTTTCCGGCAACTCCGGATTCGCCAACAATAATTCGGTGGCGCCTCGAATCACAGCAAGTGGCGTACGTAATTCATGACTCACATCGGCATTGAATTCACGGTCGCGTTTGACCAGCTGCGTCATGCGGCCGGAGTAATCGTCCAGCGTTGCTGCCAGTTCGCCGACTTCGTCATTCGCGAAATGCGGCGCCAATGTTTGTGTTTTATCGCTGCCCGAGAGCTCCGCCACACGGCGTGCCAACTCGGTTACCGGGCTGATAACCCGCGAAGAAGACCAAATACCAATCAACCAGGCCAGTGCGGAAAAAACGATAACTGCCACGCCAAGCGCAACCAGCATTTGCTGCTCGCCCAGTGAAGCACCGGTGACGTCGTAGCGTACATAACTGACCAGATCGTCATCACGCCGGATGGCATATTTATAGAGTCGTAATTTTCCGTCTTCATCAAGCTGGGAAATATTGTGAACACCAGTATCCAGGCCCTGCAAATACAATGGCATCTTGTATGCAGCGCGGGCACTCCAGGTCCTGGCTGTGTAAAGCGAGAATGACGGAGCGGCATTCGGATTGGCACGCGCCTGTTCGACCAGGCTGTCGACCTCTTTCTGCATGGTGTCATTAATCAGCTGGCCTTCAAGCCTGCTGCGCAAATATAAACTCGAGACGGCAAACAGCGCGGTTAAGCCAAAACCGAGTGCCAGAAATGAAAGAATGATTCGGGTGCGAAGTCTGCGCCGATACTGCATTGTGTAGCGCCGTGCCGAGCCTTAGGCCGACTCGGTGTCTGCGATTCGATAACCAATCCCGTGACGGGTTTGAATCAGTGCCTTGTCGAAAGGCTTATCGATAGCGGCACGCAAACCATGAATATGCACGCGCAAGGAATCGCTGTCGGGCAGCTCTTCACCCCATACGCGATTTTCCAATTCAAGCCGTGTTACCACCGATGGTGACGCTTCCATCAGGGACTGTAAAATTTTCAATGCGGTTGGATTGAGTTGAATCGACTGACCACCACGCATGACTTCGAGTGTGTCCAGATTGTATTCAAGATCGGCCACATGCAAAACACGTGGCTGCGCTGCTTTGCCGCGGCGTGCCAATACTGCCAGGCGCGCTTCCACTTCCTGTAATGCAAAAGGTTTTACCAAATAATCGTCGGCCCCTGATTCAAACCCCGCCAACTTGCTATCAAGCGAGTCACGGGCTGTCAGCATCAGTACCGGCGTTTGCTTACGGCCTTCTGCCCGTAATCGCTTGCAGACTTCCAGGCCATCCATGCCCGGAAGATTCAAGTCCAGAATAATGGCATCAAAGTCATTGACTACCGCCAAATGCAGACCTGCGACGCCGTCTGCCGCGTAATCCACCGTGTGACCACGGTCTTCAAGGAAATCGCCCAGGTTGGCGGCGATATCACGATTATCTTCAATGACTAAAATGCGCATAGGGATTGACGCCTTATTGATTAACTTTCACACCATTGGCTCGGCTGATATCGTTGTCTCTCGCTCTTGCGGCTGCCGTCTTGCAAAGACGCTTGAGCATATTGGTTCCGATTGCTGCCTCTTTGGTACATACCAAACGACTATCCCGAAAGGCTTTGGACAACAATCTATTTACTTCTTCCTGATGCAAATCCACTTTCTGTTTCGATTGTGCATCAAGCGAGGCAATATTTTTGCCGCCCTCGAGCGTTTCGGAAATTTCAGCAAGCGCAGCCTCGACCGAGGCACGATCGGCAGGTGTCATTTCGGAATACTTGGAATCATTATTTATCGCCTTCAGAATCAATTGCTGCTGTTGGCCAATTGAAGACGTGGATAAATCCACCTGTAATGCCTCTGTAGCGAGTGCCGAACCAGCAAAAAAAACAGAGAAAATTGCAAAAATCAATGAACGCATCAACATTATCCTTCAATAATTTAGTGTTAGTTGAGATGACTTTCGATTGTGCCAGAGTTAACAAGTTCCGGCACTGGGAGAAAAGTCATGCATCACGAGTCAGAAAGTATCGATCACAGTCTGCAAATAGCGGCAAATTGACTGTTCCTGCAACAGCAAATGCCTCTCCACTGCGGCCCTCCACCACTAAAAGCATATTAAAAACAGTTAGTTATTTACTTTTTGCCCGAACCCTTGTTTTCTTCAATCCTGCCATCTTGCTGTGGGCTTGTTGCAGATGCTCGATAATCGCCCCTGCAATATCATTGCCCGTGATGCCTTCAATGCCTTCCAAGCCGGGCGACGAGTTTACTTCCAGCACCATTGGCCCCCTGCTTGAACGAAGCAAATCGACGCCTGCAATACCCAAACCCATAACCTGAGCCGCTCTCAATGCAGTGTCTCGCTCGGTTTGGGTCAACTCAACCACTTCAGCAGCGCCCCCTTTATGCAGATTGGAGCGGAACTCTCCGGCCGCGGCCTGGCGCTTCATGGCGGCAACCACGGAATCCCCTACGACAAAGCAGCGGATATCAGCACCTTTGGCTTCGGGAATAAACTCCTGTACCAAAAAATTGGCATACAGACCACGCAATGCTTCAATCACGCTTCGCGAGGCACTCAGTTGCTCAGCCAGAATGACTCCGGAACCTTGCGATCCTTCATTTAGCTTGATGATGTGGGGAGGCTCGCCCATCAAGTTCAGCAAGTCCTGGGTGTCCTCCGGATTATCGCCAAACACTGTGACCGGCAGACCAATACCTTGCGCCGCCAATAATTGATGGCATCGCAGTTTATCGCGCGCGCGCAAAATCGCATCGGAAGAGTTGGGAGTAGACACCCCCATCATTTCAAACTGTCGCAATACCGCTGTGCCGTAACGGGTAATTGAAGCGCCTATGCGCGGAATAACGGTATCAAAACCGGTGAGCGACTTACCTTTGTAATTGAGCTGAAATTGTCCCGGTGCAATTTTCATATAACAACGCAAAGGGTCAAGAACCCGTACCGTATGACCGCGTTCACGCGCGGCCTGCACCAGGCGCTGTGTCGAATAGAGTTTGGCATTGCGTGACAAAATGGCCAGCTTCATGGGGTTTCCTTCAATGCGGCGGCCAATGGGAACAAACTGCTGGAGCGGGAGATGGGAATCGAACCCACGTCAGTGGCTTGGGAAGTCACAGCTCTGCCATTAAGCTACACCCGCGCACCTTGACTATAATACTCGCATGCAAATATTTCTAAATGGCCAGACCCTTCAATTGCAAGACGCCACGAGCCTTGCACAACTGCTCGAGCTACAAGGTTTTGCTCAACGCCGCGTAGCGGTCGAGGTCAACATGAGCATTGTGCCGAAGTCTCGCCATGGTGAACATCTGCTCAATGAAGGCGACAAGGTGGAAATCGTACATGCGCTGGGCGGCGGCTGAATCAGCAAGCAAAAATCGGTCTTATCAGAGCACGGCTTTCGCGCCATAATGTAACGATGAATCAACCTAACTCTAATGCTCCGCTCATCATCGCCGGAAAAAGCTACCAATCTCGCCTGCTCACCGGCACTGGCAAATTCAAGGATTTCGAAGAAACCCGTCTGGCGACAGAAGCCGCCGGCGCCGAGATCGTGACCGTTGCCATTCGACGAACCAATTTGGGCCAGGATGCAGGCGCACCGAATTTGCTTGATGTATTGCCTCCGGACAAATACACCCTATTACCCAATACGGCCGGTTGCTATAACGTTGAAGACGCTGTTCGCACCTGTCAGCTGGCGCGCGAATTGCTTGACGGGCATCGTCTGGTAAAACTGGAAGTGCTTGGTGATCCGAAAACCTTGTTTCCGAACGTGATTGACACCCTCAAGGCTGCCGAAATTCTGGTACATGACGGATTCGATGTGATGGTTTACACCTCGGACGATCCGATTATTGCCAAACAACTCGAAGCAATCGGCTGCGTTGCCGTCATGCCGCTCGCGGCACCCATCGGTTCGGGTCTCGGCATCCAGAACAAATGGAATCTGATCGAAATTATTGAAAACGCAAAAGTGCCGATTATTGTCGACGCCGGCGTTGGCACGGCATCCGATGCGGCCATCGCGATGGAACTGGGTTGCGATGGTGTACTGATGAATACCGCGATCGCTTCTGCCAGGAACCCGATCCTGATGGCAAGCGCCATGCGCAAGGCGATTGAAGCGGGGCGCGAAGCTTTTCTGGCGGGTCGTATTCCGAGAAAAAGAAACGCGAATGCATCATCACCGATTGACGGCCTGTTTTTCTGAGCCATGAATGAGGACATGCAAATTGATGCTGACAACATCGGGAATTCCGCTACCGAAGACCTGAGAAAACGTCGCATTCGAAGTTTTGTTTTACGCCAGGGCCGCGTCACATTGGCCCAAAAGCGTGCTTTTACCGAGCAATGGCCGCATTACGGCATCGAATATAACGGCGAACAGAAAAACTTCGATGCCGTTTTTTCAAGGCAGGCAGAGCTTGTGCTGGAAATTGGTTTTGGCAATGGTGAGCAGATGCATTTCGCCGCCGTCAATGAACTGCAACGCGATTTTATCGGCGTTGAAGTGCATGGCCCGGGCGTGGGTCGTTTATTGAATGCTGTCGCGGATGATAATTTGAACAACGTCCGCATTTATCAGCACGACGCCGTTGAAGTACTGAAAAATGAAATCGCCGATGCGGCACTTTCACAAGTCCGGATTTACTTTCCCGATCCCTGGCACAAGAAAAGACATCATAAGCGTCGCATGATCCAGACTGACTTCGTGAAATTGCTTTGCCAAAAAATAAAACCGGGCGGTTTGTTGCACCTGGCTACCGATTGGGAAAACTATGCCGAACATATGTGGGACGTCTGCGATGCCGAACCACTACTCACAAACCACAATGGCGCACGCGGTTTCGCTACACGCCCGGAATGGCGACGCCAAACCCATTTTGAAACGCGTGGGCTGAAGCTGGGCCACGGCGTTTGGGACTTGCTTTACACGCGACGCTAGGGAGATTTATTCGCACACATGAATAGCAGCATCACACCACTGACCGGCGACATGATTTTGGTATTGGCCCTGGCAGCCTTTGTGATGACGATGTTTGTGTTCGAACGCATTCGTGGCGATGCCACCGCACTGGTCGTGCTGGTTATTCTGGGCGTCAGCAATTTAGTGCCATCGACCCAGCTATTTTCCGGCTTCTCAGGCAATGCCGTCATCAGCATTATTGCTTCGATGATTCTTAGTTCCGGTCTGGAACGCACGGGTGCTTTGAATCGACTGGCCGGCTGGTTGCTAAGACGCTCCAACGGCATTGAAGAACGCCTGATTCTTTTTCATTCCGCCATTGCAGGCGTGATGTCCGGTTTCATGCAAAACCCTGCCGTAACGGCATTGTTCCTGCCGGTTGCATCACGTTTGTCGGCACGCACCGGCATTGTGCTCTCGCGTCTGCTGATTCCGATGGCGACCGCCATCATCATGGGGGGCGGACTCACCATGATCGGCAATTCGCCCTTGATCATGTTGAATGACTTGTTGCTATCGGCCAATAGCAACCTGCCTTCCGGTGTCGCCTTGCTGGCGCCCCTGCCCATGTTCAGACCGTTGCCAATCGGCATTCTGCTTCTCGCCGCCGGACTGATTTATTTTTTCACACGTGGCAAAAAATGGCTGCGCGATGATGAAGACAAGGGTGTTATGCCGAGCACACCCGAAAGTTATTTCGCAAAATCCTATGGCATCGAAGGCGACGTGTTTGAACTCACCCTAACGGCAGAGAGTCCTTTAGTGGGTATGCCGCTGGGCGAGGCCGAAGCACAGACCGGAGCACCTTTGTTTCTGGCTTTGCAAACAGGGAATGAATCACGACTTGCACCACCGGCAGACACCGTACTCTGGGTTGGCACCGTGCTGGGCGTGATGGGCCAGCGTGAAAAAGTCCAGGCTTATGCAAAAGAACAGCAGCTGAAATTCTCTTCCCGCCTGCGCGTGTTGGGCGACTTGTTCAACCCCTCACATGCAGGTATTTCGGAAGCGGTTATTCCGCCGACCTCGCATTTTATTGGCCGGGCGCAGGCCGATCTGCGACTACGCAAACGCTTCGGCATCAGCTTGCTGGCCATTCAACGCGGCAAGGAAGTATTCAGAGACGATATCCGCAAATTGCCAATTCGCGCCGGCGATATGCTGGTCTTTCACAGCATCTGGAAAGATCTGGCACAGGCCAGCGAAGCACGCGATTTTGTTGTCGTCACCGACTATCCAAAAGATGAACATCGCCCGCACAAAATAAATTGGGCCGTCGGTATTTTTGCGGTCTGCATGTTTCTGGCACTTACCGCCATTGCCCCGTTGTCCCTGACATTGATGGCGGGTGCTGCTGCCATGATTTTAAGCGGCGTATTAAACATGGACGAAGCCTATGCTTCGATCAGCTGGAAAACCGTATTTCTGATGGCTTGCCTGATTCCCTTGGGTTGGGCGATGGATTCCACAGGCGCGGCCAACTGGCTGGCACAACACGCACTGGAAATTTTCGGAAATCAAACACCGATATTTGTTTTTCAAATTGCGATATGCCTGCTCACCACCTTATTCGGCTTGATCATCGGCAATGTAGGCGCAACTATTATCATGGTGCCAATCGGTATCAACGTGGCCCTGGCAGCGGGCGGCAATCCGACGGCATTTGCTCTTTTGGTAGCTCTGTCCGCAAGCAATAATTTCATGAGCCAATCCAACCCCGTGCTGGCAATGATCTCGGGGCCGGCCGGTTATCAATCGCGTGAATTCTGGCGTACCGGCGCACCATTGACAGTGCTTTACCTGCTCATATCGCTGATTACCGTATATGTAGTGATGTAGAGGCGCGGCATGCTGCGCCCCTGCCATTTCAATGTCACTGCTGCCGAATATAGTCGACGATGCGTGTCGCTAAAACTTCCGGATTTGCATCGGTAGTCTGCAAATGAAACTCCGGTGCCAAGGGTGATTCGTAAGGCGAATCAATACCGGTGAAGTTAGGGATTTTTCCGGCCCGGGCTTTTTCATAGAGACCTTTGACATCGCGCTGCTCGCAGATTTCCAGTGGGGTATCCACGAAGACTTCGGCGAATTCGCCCGGTGCAAACAGGGCACGCGCCATATCGCGTTCACTCCTGAAGGGCGAAATAAACGAGACCAGTACAATCAGTCCGGCATCGGTCATCAATTTCGCAACTTGTGCCACGCGACGAATATTTTCCACGCGGTCTTCGTCGGTAAAACCAAGGTCCTTGTTCAGTCCGTGACGGACATTGTCGCCGTCGAGCAAATAGGTGTGATGTCCCAAGGCGTGCAAACGTTTCTCGACCAGATTGGCAATCGTCGATTTGCCCGATCCGGATAAACCGGTAAACCACAGGCAGCGCGCGGTCTGGCCTTTAATGATTGAACGCGCCAGTTTGTCGACGGTGACCGCTTGCCAATGCAGATTGGCCGCACGACGCAAGGCAAAATCGATCGTGCCGCAGGCGACTGTGGCGTTGGTTTGCCGATCAATCAGGATGAAGCTACCCAGGGTCGGATTGTCACGATAACTCTCGAAAGTAATCGCGTGATCGAAACTCAGGTTGCAATAACCGACTTCGTTCAATTCCAGGCGTTTGGCTGCCAAGGTTTCCTGCGTATTCACGTCGATCTTGTGCTTGATTTCGCTGACTTGCGCGCTCACCGTGCGAGTCGCCAACTTCAGCCAATAGCCACGCCCCGGCATTAATGGCGCATCGCTTAACCATAGAACATGGGCGGCGACTTGATCGGAAATCGGCGGGGCATCGCTGGCCACACTAATCACATCGCCACGGCTGATATCGATTTCATCGGCCAGACTGATGATGACCGAATGTCCGCGATAAGCCTCGGCAACCTCTTTATCGCCGCGAATGATCGAAGCGACTTTCGAGCGAACACCCGAGGGCGTTACAACAATATCGTCACCCACTTTAATTTGCCCGGCGGCAACGTTCCCGGCAAAGCCGCGAAAATTCTGATTAGGTCGGCAAACCCATTGCACCGGCAAACGGAATCCTTGCTGCGATTCAGATGATTGGATCTCGACCGTTTCAAGATGTTCCAATAATGTTGGGCCGGTATACCACGTCATCGCCTGGCTATTCAGAATAACGTTATCGCCTTTCAAAGCCGACAAAGGAATGGCGGTCACCGATGCAATATTCAATTGCTGTGCCAGCGCCTGGTACTGCTCTAGAATTTCATCAAAGACGGCTTGATCGTAATCGACCAAATCCATTTTATTTACCGCCAACACCACGTGTTTAATGCCCAACAAACTCACTATATAACTATGGCGACGGGTTTGAGTCAGCAGGCCCTTGCGTGCATCCACCAGCACGATGGCTACGTCGGCGGTCGATGCACCGGTCGCCATATTGCGGGTGTATTGCTCATGGCCCGGACAATCGGCAACGATAAATTTCCTGCGTTCAGTATTGAAATAACGATAGGCCACATCTATCGTGATTCCCTGTTCACGCTCGGCTTCAAGGCCATCGAGCAACAAGGCATAATCGAACTGGTCGCCTTGTGTGCCGTGGCGCTGACTGTCACGCGTCAAGGCCGCGAGTTGGTCATCGAATAATAATTTGGTGTCGTGCAGCAAGCGGCCAATCAGGGTGCTCTTGCCATCGTCGACGCTACCACAGGTAATAAAACGCAGCAGCGATTTGCTTTCATGTTGTTTCAAATAGGCGGCGATTTCCGTTTTTGCATTCATCAGAAATAACCCTCCTGTTTTTTCTTTTCCATCGAAGCGCCAACATCCGAATCAATCAAGCGACCTTGGCGTTCGGAGGTACGAGCCACCAACATTTCCTGGATGATGGCTTCAAGAGTTTCGGCGTCGGATTCAAAACCGCCCGATAAGGGATAACACCCGAGCGTGCGAAACCGCACCTTCTTCATTGCCGGTGTTTCGCCCGGCATTAAGGGTAGGCGCTCGTCATCGACCATGATCAAGGCACCATCGCGCTCAACCACCGGTCGTTCCTTGGCAAAATACAAAGGCACCACCGGAATATTTTCACGATAGATATAAAGCCAGACATCGAGTTCGGTCCAGTTGGAAATCGGAAACACGCGAACACTCTCGCCTTTTTGTATGCGGGTGTTATACAAACTCCATAATTCCGGACGCTGGTTTTTCGGGTCCCAGCGATGCTGTGAATTTCGGAATGAAAAAATGCGTTCTTTCGCGCGCGATTTTTCTTCGTCGCGACGGGCGCCACCAATGGCAGCATCGTAGCCACCCAAATCGAGCGCCTGCTTCAAGCCCTGGGTTTTCATGATATCGGTATGCACAGCAGAACCGTGGGTCACCGGACCGACCCCATCACGAATACCATCAGGATTGATATGCACTTTCAGATCGACGTTGTACAACTCGGCAATGCGATCACGAAAGGCGTACATCTCGCGAAACTTCCAGGTAGTATCGACATGAAGCAGCGAAATCGGTGGCTTTGCCGGATAAAACGCTTTACGCAACAAATGCAGCAATACCGATGAATCTTTGCCAATCGAATACAGCATGACCGGATTCTGGAATTCAGCCGCGACTTCGCGAAAAATGTGAATACTCTCGGCTTCCAATTTGTCCAGATGCGAGAGTGAAAAACTTGCGGTCATGCGGCAACCCAATCCATTGAATGTTTAGTGAGTAAGTACCGGGCCAGACGATACTTCCGTCCAATGCCCCGCTTCCAATTTAATGACACGATCAGCCAATGCAAGACTGGCAGGGCGATGCGTAATCAATAACACGGTACGGCTGCGCAGCAAATCATGACATTCGGCGATGAAGCTGCGCTCGCCTTCCGGATCGAACATGGCGGTGGCTTCGTCTAAAATCAAGATTGCCGGATCTTTCAACAAGGCTCTCGCCAGGGCGATTCTCTGCTTCTGTCCGCCCGACAAACGCACGCCTTCGTCTCCGACAATCGTGCCATAACCATCCGGCAATGCCTGAATAAAATCATGGGCATGTGCCGCTTTTGCTGCCGTTTCTATTTGCGCCTGCGTGGGTGCGACCTTTCCGTAAGCAATATTGAAACCCACCGTCGCGTTGAACAATAAAACCTGCTGACTGACCAAGCCTATTTGTGAACGCAATGCCTTAAGCGGAATATCACGAACCTTGATGCCATCAACCACTATGTTTCCTTCATTCGGTTCGATAAAACGCAATAGCAAATTTGCCAGCGTGCTTTTGCCAACACCATTGGCGCCGGTAATTGCCAGCGTCTGGCCTGCGGGGATGTGTAATGTAAACTTTTTCAGCAATGCAGGGCGTGCCGGATAGGTAAAATCGATATTTTCAAATCGAATATCCCCATGCAGTTTGCTTATTTCACGCGTACCGCTATCCACTTCGGCATCTTCATTCAGGACTTCCATCAAGCGAACCGCGCTGCCACGCGCGGTTTGTAACTTGCCATAAACATCCGCCAGCTGGCTTAGCGGATTGGTCAGCAAGAGTCCGTATAACAGCATCGTGATCAATTCCGGGGCGGTTAAACTACCGGCGGCCACGCGCCCGGCGCCGAGCCACAAAAGACCAATCACGCAAGCGGCCATCACCCAGCGAACGGCGGGCGTGAGAAATGCATTGATGCGCAGTTGCCGGATTTCAAGCTCGACTACTTTTTCGGTTTGTGCGCTGTAACGCGCGCTTTCTTCGCGCTCTCTGGTGAACGCCTTGATAATCGGCAAAGTGCCGAGATTTTGTTCGGAAATTCCGTAACGCTTTGCTTCCTGTTCGCTGGCTTGGTTTGCCAAGGGCCGCAACGAACGCGTCATCAGTTTTATCGCGATAAAAAATATCGGCAGCACGCCCGCAATTATAAAGCCCAATATCGGTTCAATCCGGCACAACAGGATCAATGCGCCCAGACAGCTCAATAACATCGGCAGCAAAGGTATCAGCACATTGGAAATAAACTGGCTGATGTACCAGACATCGTTATGCAGAAACGCCAGCACTTCACCGCGTTTACGCTGTTGATGCCAGGGCAAAGGCAATGCCTGCAAATGTTCGTACAGCCGCAAACCAAGATCGGCCGTGACTTTTTGATTGATACTGCCCATGACATAGCTGCTGGTCATGCTGATGATCGCTTGCACCGCCATCACCAGCAACCAGATCAACAATAATCTGGTGGGTATGCTCTGTGACAATAATGCCTGCATTACCTGCCCGGCAAACCACGGCAAGATCAGCAACACAGCACTTTCGACCAGCAACAATGCCACTGCAAACCATAGCCTGGCGCGATACGGCCGGGTTTGTGTCAGCAGGAATTGCAAGTCGGTTGGAAACAGCATTATTTACTCGTTTTGATTTAAGCAGATTTACAAATGCCCGGCTTCAATGAATACTGCCTGTCGCGCACCATAAAGATATCAGTAACTTATGCAACATATTACCTTAGCCCATCAAGCTCGGCCCAACGACGAGGTACTCTTCCAGGAAGTCGCGGGTGAAGCCGTCCTTTTAAACCTCGCCAGCGAGCGTTACTTTGGGCTGGATCCGGTCGGCACCCATATTTGGGGCCTCATCAATAGCAATCTGACGCTGCAGCAAGTGCACCAGAGTCTATGCGAAACCTACGATGCCGGTCCGGAAAAATTGCAGCAGGATTTACTGGCACTCATTGCCCAATTGGCCGAGGCAGGTTTAGTCACTGTCGATGAGTGATGGGAGGCCATTTCAAAAAATGGCATGCATTGGTTTTTCAGGAAAAAATCCTGCTGGCACGATTTATTTTCTGCCTGCCCTGGATTTCTTTTTCCATTCGTTGTTTCGGCTATTTGCCCACCCGCAATTTTTTATCCCGCTTTACTGGTAAAACTGATTTACGCCAGGCCAATGCGGTCGAATTGGCTGAAGCTCAGCGCGATGCGGAATTGCTTCTGATTGCCGGACGCCATGGCTTGATATCAGCTACCTGTCTGCGTCAATCGGTGTTGTTGGAATATTGGCTAAAACGCCGAGGCCTCGCCGCAGAAATAAAAATTGGCGTGCGAAAGGAGCTGGATTTATTCGATGCCCATGCCTGGGTTGAATTAAACGGTATTGCCCTGGCGCAGGATAGTCTTGAACATCACCATATTCTGCAGGCAAAGCGAGGCGAATCGTGAGTGCGATTGCGGGTTTCATTTTGCTCGATGGCAGTTTTGCGAGTATCGAAACGATAGAGCACATGCTAGCAAGCATGCAGCATTGCGGGCCTGATGCTCAAAAATTTGTCGTGTCCGAAAATGCTGCTTTTGGCCAGGCGATGCTGGCAACGACACCAGAAGCCCTGAATGAAGCACAACCCTGGACAGACAAGGCAACAGGCTGTGTTGTAGTGACCGATAGTCGTCTGGATAATCGCGAAATTCTTGCTGCTTCTCTGGGATTAAGCGGCCGCGCCATTGACAGCGTTGGCGATGCCGAATTGATATTTGCAGCCTATCAAAAATGGGGCGAGGCCTGCCCTGAAAAACTGCTGGGTGATTTTACCTTTGCGATATGGAACCCGAAAAGCCGGCAATTATTCTGTGCCCGTGACCCGTTGGGTGTCAGACCTTTTTACTATCACCACGTCCAAAACAAGATTTTTTCTTTCGCAACGACCAGTGAAGCACTCAGATATCTATTACCCAAGCCCATCGCATTCGATGAAGGCAGGCTTGCCGACGCGATGACTGACGAGCTTGAAGGCCATGATCGTACAAGCACTTTTTATCGTGATGTTAGACGTCTGCCACCTGCTCATTCACTGACTCTGCGGCAAGGTGATTTACTAAAACTACATGCATACTGGCAGCCGTTGCAAAATCCGCCAGCACCTTTTCCGGTCAATGAAAAACAATGGCTGGACCAGCTTGAAGCACTCTTTGTGGAAGCCGTGCATTGCAGGTTGCGAAGCCACTTACCCATCAGCGCCATGTTGAGCGGTGGGCTGGATTCATCCTCTGTCGTTGCGGTTGCCTGCAAAAAACTAAACGCCGATGGCGAACAAGATTTATCCACGTTTTCCGCCATCAGTGGAAATTCCGATTGCGCCGAAACACGGGCAATCCGTTTGATGCAAAGCACATTTGCGTTGAATAGCACCGAAATTGATCCGGATAAATCACACGAATTGCTCAAATCCATCACCGAGCAATGGCCACACCTCGATGAGCCCTTCGAGGCTTTCAATACCTTGGTGCACGCGCAATACCTTCGCGCAAGCCAGCTCGGCGCTCGAATCATGATGGACGGCATCGATGCCGATGCTTTATTGACTGAAGGGGATTACCTGCATGATCTGGCGCGCGCCGGACAATGGCGGCGGGTTTGGCGTGAAAGTTGCGCGTCCTTGCGTTTCTGGGGCTCAGAAGCCAGCCTCGGTGCGCTGCTGCGGCCTCTGATCAGTGAGTTTCTGGTTCCCAAGATCATTCGTCGCTTCGTTGCGGGTCTGCGCAGAGTATTTCGTCCGCTGCGTACCCATGCGGAAGCCCTGATCCGCCCGGAATTTGCCTTATACGTCGACCTGGAATCCCGTTATGGCGCCATGGCAGGCAATAGCGTGGGGCTGAAGCAAACGGAGGCATCCGGCCGTCAGGCTTACAGCGTTATGGCCGGGAGCAATAGCGTCAACGCCATTGAGCGCTACCACCGCCTTGCAAGCCAGCATGGCATTGAGCCAAGACACCCTTTTCTGGACCGTCGCTTAGTCGAATTCTGTGCCTGGCTGCCACTTGAACTCAGGCTTCGCGACGGTTACCCCAAATGGGCCATGCGCCAGGCAATGAGCGAACGATTACCGCAGAAAATTACCTGGCGGTGCGGCAAGGAACACTTGGGATGGGCCTTTAACAAGGGGCTCTGGCTGCAATCGGGCAAACTTTTGACGGCAGATCGGCTGCACCCATGGCTACAGAAGGCTGTGTTAGATACCGAACAGACTCGGTATCGGGAACTCCATAATATTCAAAGCCTTGAGGTGGTCAACGAAAACCACGTTGAGCCCTTATTGAGACTGGCATCTGTGAATTTTTGGCTAAACAGAGCTGGTTATTGAGTGAAATTCGTGTGATAGAGCGAAAAAACCAACCTAAATTAACCTTAAAATACCTCCAAGCTGTTGTTAATATAGAAACACACGTTAAACTGTTAGCTCACTCACCAATTCTTAACTTGGGTGAGTCCAAGACTTACGTTCACTAGGGGTTTTATTTATGAATACAAAAAAAGTATCGACATCCGCTGAAACCAGTGCAAAAACTCAGCGCCTGCCTTACACGAGCCCCAGTCTGAAAGTCTATGGTCAGCTTCGTGAGCTTACCGATGGCGGTTCCGGCGCACTCGCCGAAGGTGCCATGATGACCGCTCTGATGCGGTTCGCTTAAGTTCGAGCCCCCAGCTTGGCTATATAAATGTCAGGCATAGCAACAAGGGGCAGGGTCGATATCGTTTGAATACTTACCTGTTCGGCAATCAAATCCTTCAAAGCTCTCTCGATTTAAAAGAATTACCGCGCCTATCAGGCGCGGTAATTCTTTCTGCGATTCGAATTGAGCTGGTGGCGGTATGTCAGCCGGAAAACCATCACTGGCTACACGAATGGAAAGAGTCCGATGACACCGTCACCATCGGTATAGCCTCACACCCCGACGGCTACCTGCTACGTTTTCCAGAGCTTTGCGACTTCATACTGGATCCCTGCCAGCGCATTATCCAGGCAATTCCTCATGATGAGCTCGATGCCTACACTATCGAACATCTGCTGGTCGATCAGGTGCTGCCGCGATTTCTTGCCAACGAAAACCATCTCTTATTGCATGCCTGCGCCGTTAATATTATGGGTCGCACGGTATTGTTTCTCGGCAAAAGCGGCTGGGGCAAATCGACGCTTGCCGCCCTGTTTCACAAGAACGGCTTCAAACTTTATTCCGATGATTGCGTTCTGCTGGAACCGAATGGTCCGCAATGGCAAGCCATCGCGACCTATCCCAGCCTGCGCCTTTACGACGACTCCATAGAAAGCATTTTCATCGATGATTCGTCATTAAGCCCGGTATCGGAATATTCCGACAAGCAACGAATGGCTTTGACAATTGATCGGGAACAGGTCGTTCCACCCCTGCATGCCATGTATTTCCTGTCGGATCCGGAAACCGTGACCGGCGATATAAGCATTGAAAACATGCGCCCTGCCAATACCTGCATCGAAATCATCGAACGAAGCTTTCGCCTTGATCTGGATAATCGCGCACAATCAAGGCAACTGATGACTTCGACCGCTGCATTGACGCAAAGCGTTCCTGCCTATCGTTTAAGCTACCCACACAATTTTGAAAACAATGCGCGTCTACTCGCGCGACTTCTCCAACACATACAACAATAATTCCCATGCATACTTTTGACGGCTATTCGATAAAGGACTACGGCGAGATGGTCACTGACCCTGCCCGTACCCAAGCATTTGTAACAGCACTGACCAATGCCGTCACACCGGAAAGCGTTGTGCTGGAAATTGGCACCGGCGCCGGTTTTTTTGCATTACTGGCCATCAAGTTGGGGGCGAAAAAGGTCTATGCCGTCGAGCCGGACAACGCGATAGAAGTCGGAAAGCTTTGCGTCAAAAACAATCCTGGCAGTGAAAGAATTGTCTGGCTGCAGAATATCTCCACTGCCATAGAGCTGCCGGAAAAAGTGGATATCGTTATTGGCGATCTGCACGGCACCATGCCATTCTACAATTTCAATATTCTTTCGATGCGCGATGCCGTCCAGCGCCACATGAAACCCGGCGGCATTATCATGCCGCGGCGCGATGTACTGTATGCGGCCCCGATCCAATCGCCGGAAGACTATAAGAGCATCGACAAGCCCTGGGCACGTGATGTTCACGGGCTGGACCTGAGCGCCGGCCGCAGCTTTCTGGTGAATACATGGTGGCGCCGACCAGTGACAGACGTAGTGACCATGCTTGCAGCTCCAAAGTGCTGGGGTGAGATCGACTATGCCAATGTTTCCAGCCCTAATCTGGATGGCGAATGCGACTGGCAGATAACGGGGGATGGTTTTGTACATGGCTTCAGCGTCTGGTTTGATGGCGACATCGGCCCAGGTGCTGCTTATTCCAATGCGCCTAATTTGCCGGGCCTGGTCTATGGCAATGCTTTTTTCCCACTCGAGCACCCACTCGAGGTGAAAGCTGGCGAGCGTCTACTGACAAAATTCTCGATAAAACTAATCGGCGACGAATATGTATATAGCTGGATCAGCGAACACTTTGACAGTGCCGACAACTCATTGGCCCGCTTCAAGCAATCCACTTTTAACAGCAAGCCAATTTCGCAACGAAAACTCCGCTTCGCATCCCACGACTTTATGCCGGAGCTTAATCAGGATGGCTTGATCAGTCTGCAGATTCTTCAAGCCGCACAGAAAAAAACAAAGATGGGCGATATTGCCAAGCAATTGCTCACTGGTTTTCCGGAGCGATTCGGCAATACACAAGAAGCACAAGATGCAGCGCTGAAAATTCTCCAGAAATATCAGGCCGGCTGAAGCAATTTTCTGAGCCATAAAGCTCGCCCGACTGTGCTTAGCCAGTGAAGGTCAATGAGGAAATTCCTCTGTTGATAAAAATAGCACCTCCTCTCCCCTGCTCCACAGAGGAGAGCTAGGTAGGGACAGCATCCGCGAAAGATTATTGAAAACAATAGCCCCACTGTTCGGGGCAAGGTATTTCAGGCGCTATTTTTACGTTTCGTATCCTTGCGGATTATTCACCTGCCAGCGCCAGGCATCTTCACACATGCGGCTTAAGTCAAACTCTGTTTGCCAATTTAAGAGTTTTTTCGCCAGCCGGGTGTCTGCATAAAGAGCAGCTACATCTCCCTGACGGCGGCCGATAATTTCATGGCTAATCCTTACATGGTTAGCCTGTTCAAAGGTATCAATCATCTCAAGCACGCTATAGGCGCGACCGGTGCCGAGATTTACCGTTATATTTTCGCCCTGCTTTTTTAAATACTCCAGAGCATCCGCATGGGCACGCGCCAGATCCATCACATGCAGGTAATCCCGCATGCCGGTACCGTCCGGCGTTGAATAATCGTTTCCGTATACAGAGAGTTTCTGACGTTTACCGGCAGCTACCTGGCATAAATATGGCATCAGATTATTGGGGGTGCCGAGCGGATTCTCGCCGATGAAGCCACTTGGATGGGCGCCTATCGGATTGAAATAACGCAAGGTTGCCGCTTTAAACTCAGGGTATGCGTCGCGAACATCCTGCAGCATGTCTTCGATGATCAGTTTGCTGCGACCATAGGGATTGGTCGCAGAACGCGGCGCATTTTCGGGAATCGGATTTTGGTCGGTATCGCCATACACCGTTGCCGATGAACTGAATACGAAATAATTTATTTTTGCTTCTTGCATCGCGCTCAAAAGCGAGATCGTACCGCCAACATTATTGTCGAAGTATTCCAGCGGCTGTTCACAGGATTCACCCACCGCTTTCAATGCGGCAAAATGCACAACGGCTTCAATCTTGTTGCCAACAAGTACCTTCAACACTTCAGCGCGATCACGAATATCAATTTGGCAGAGCGGAATCGTTTTTCCGGCCAGTTTCTCCAATCGCGAAAGCACCTTCGGAGAACTATTGCTGAAATTATCCAGCACGACAACAGCATGCCCTCGTTCCAGCAATGCCAGCACGGTATGTGATCCGATATAACCTGCGCCGCCGGTAACTAGAATATTCATTTCAATTTCTTTTTTTTGATACTGCAAATTTCTCCCGGGCCTATGAAATACGGCCAGGGTCTGCGCTTTAAGTTTCTAGTCGGCGTCACTCGCTTTTGTGTCCACCTGCTCTGCAATCCAGGCATAAGTCTTACGTAGACCTTGATCGAGCGGCAATGAGGGTGCCCAACCCAGTTTTTCACGAATCAAATGATTATCGGAATTTCTGCCACGTACGCCGGTTGGGCCTGGAATATGTTTTACGCCCAGCTTCTTGTCTGCAATCGCCATGATCATATCGGCGAACTGGTTGATCGACACCATTTCTTCGGAACCAATATTGACCGGGCCGGCGAAATCCGAACGCATCAGACGCAGGGTCGCTTCAACACATTCATCAACATATAAAAACGAACGGGTTTGTTTTCCATCGCCCCACATTTCAATTACATCGCCGTCCAGCGTCATGGCGACTTTGCGGCAAAGCGCTGCCGGTGCTTTTTCACGGCCATCGTGCCAGGAACCTTCGGGGCCAAAAATATTATGGTAACGGGCAACACGCACGGTCATGCCGTAATTGCGGGCGTAGGCAAAATAAAGACGCTCGCTGAATAATTTTTCCCAGCCATATTCCGAATCAGGCGCTGCAGGATAAGCCGATGCTTCATTGCATTTCGGGTTATCCGGATCAAGCTGATTGTGCTCCGGGTACATACAGGCCGAGGATGAATAAAAAATCCGGCCAATCTTGTTTTTTCTCGCAACGTCCAGCACATGGATATTGATCTGCGCCGAGTTATGCATGATGTCGGCATCATGCTCACCGGTAAACACAAAGCCGGCACCACCCATATCGGCTGCCAATTGGTAGACCTCGTCGAAGCCGCCATCCAGTGCGGCAAGCACATTGTCGTATATGCGCAAATCCGCCACCTGGAATTCGTCCGCAGGCGAAGCGGCATAACGGGGATTTTTCAGGTCAACGCCACGAACCCAGTGGCCTTCGGATTTAAGGCGCTTGACCAAATGGCTGCCGATAAACCCACCAGCGCCCAGCACTAAAACTCTACTCACGTATTTCTCCTGTTTTGCTGCATGACAGCATACCTTTTCTGGGGCTCAGGCGACAGCCAGCAATCTTTCCAAAGCGATGCAAACCTGATCGGAATCGCCTACCGGCACTTGCTGATAGGTATCTTGATCACGTTCTTGTTCGGACAAAAGATGGACATCGGAATCACGGCTCCCGATATATAAAATCGGCTTGTTTGAAGCGATGCACGCATACACTTTTGATGGCAATACATAGCCCACGAAGTTATCTACCAGGGTAATCAGATGCACGTCCGCCGCCAGCAACACCGCCGGCAACTGGTCCAGCGGAACCGGACGAGTGCGGACATACGTCAAGCCACGCTCTTTAAGCGCCGACTCGACCTGATCGGCACGACCGCCGGTCGCATTTAGCCACAAGCCGGCGATATCCGGATTCTTTCGCGAAAATTTTTCGAAGCCATCAACAAAGGTGATGTGATCGTGGGCAACGCCCCAATTACCCGAATACAGGATTATTTTCCGTTCCCGCAACGATTCAGGTACCTCAGTCGCCACATACTCGCCGTCGAAGCTGATCGGCGAAGGATCCCGCAGCAGTTGAACCCGATGCTCCGAAATACCCGCCGCCACAATATGGCGCTTCTGATCTTCACCCAGCACTTCAATAATGCTGACCTTGCGCCGCCAAAAAAGTGTTACTCGGTGCAGCACCTTCATCCATAGCGGCACATGGCGATAGGTCGCCATCAAACACTCGGGATGGAAATCGGTAATGCGATAACGGGTTTTCTTGCGAAACAGCAATGCCAGCGGCATCACGAAATGAATCAGATAGGGTGGTGAACCGGTGAAGCGAATTTCATCCGCTGCGAAGAATTCCCGTCGTGCTGAAAGCAGCAAAGCGATATTGGCGCCGAAGGTCCAGAATGCACGCTTGATGAAATTACCGCGATCATACTGGCTGCGATGAATCCGGCAGGTAAATACACTCCCGTTACGCAACACTTCTTTTGTTTCGCTGGATTCTTTCGACGAGAAACCAAACAAGCTGACGTGATGGCCCTGCACTGCAAGGTCTTTTGCAAAACCAACGGCATACTGGCCAACAGCACCGAAGTCCGGCGGTAGCCAGTCGCAAAGAATCAGGATTCTATTGGCTTGCATCATGGCTTCAGAGCGGCTTTTTCGCAATCGCGATCATGGATTTGGCAAGCGCCGGTACTCTTCCGGCATAGCGGTAATCTATGTCCGAAAAACCTGCTTCCTTCAGCAATTCAGTCAATGTCTTTCTTGACCAGAATTTGATATGTCCACCGTCCCACAGCGCCGTAAAATGCGCATCGAGTTTTCCGGTCAAGGCCAGTGCAAGGTTTTTGAAATAGCCGTGATATGGCGTGGAGATGACGGCATAACCACCTGGTTCGACCAGATTGAAAACATTTTTGGCAAAGTCGCGCGGTGAAAACAAATGCTCAACCACTTCGAGACTAAGCACTACCGGAAACCGACCATACTCCGATGCCAGATCATCATAAGCAGACCGCACGGCAAAGTGGATGTCCGGAAATTCCTTTTTTGCCTGCTCGACGCCCGATTCACTGACATCAATCGCCTTTATTTCAATATTCTTGCCGTGTAACCACGCTGCCACAGAACCGTTTCCGCAGCCCAGTTCAAAGATACGATCCGGACTCAATTCTTTTATCACTGCATCAACGGCCGGTAGCAGATAGATATGCTGGCAACCGAGTTGTGCGTGGTCGTAGCCATACTCCTTTTTTGTCGATGCCTGAGTCATGGCGTTCTCTCTAGCACCCAATCACCCAGCACCAGACAATCCATTTTGGTACGCAAAAAACAATCCAGCGCTTCCCGAGGCGTACATACCACCGGTTCGTTTTCATTGAACGAAGTATTCAGCACCATGGGAACACCCGTGAGGGCATTGAACTCTTCTATCAAATGATAATAACGGGGATTTGTTTTTTCATAGACGGTTTGCAAACGGCCTGAACCATCGACGTGGCAAACCGCGGGAATTTTGCTGCGTTGCTCGGCACGAATCTGGTAAACCTGCATCATGAAGGGTACTTCGCCATCAAGTTCAAACCAGTCGCTTACCGACTCACGCAAGATCGAAGGCGCAAACGGACGGAATGATTCGCGACGCTTTATTTTCAGATTTAAAATGTCCTTCATGTCGGCACGACGCGGATCACAAACAATCGAGCGATTGCCCAAGGCTCTCGGGCCCCACTCCATGCGCCCCTGAAACCAGCCGATCACCTGGCCCTCTGCAACGTTTTCGGCAACTTTTTTGCAAAGTACGATTTCGTCGGAATATTTTTTCGTCGAACAGCCTTGTGCAGTAATTTCTTCGGCACGTTCATGCAACAGTTTTTCTATTTCTGCATCACTGGCTTCCGGCCCCCAATAGGCATGATCCATTACGGGACCTCGAACACCACCCAGCTCATGCCAAACCGCGTATGCGGCGCCAATCGCTCCGCCTGCATCACCGGCAGCCGATTGCACATAGATTTCCTTGAAAGGGGTCTGCAAAGTCACCTTGCCATTGGCAACCGAGTTCATTCCGCAACCACCGGCAATACAGAGTTGATCGATGCCATGCTTCTTGTGCAAGGTGTTGAGCAAATGGAAAAAGGCCTCTTCGTACATGGCCTGGATCGAACGCGCCAAGTCCTTATGGTATTGCTCCAGCGGTAAATCCGAACTGCGCGATGGTCCCAGCAATTCAACCAGTTTTTCGGAAAAAAGAATGCCGACCGAAGGCGAACCATTCTCCCATTCGTAATCGATTTTCTCTTTATGATGACGAAAATAATCCAGATTCAATTTGAAACCACCATCGGGTTCAAGCTTCACAATTTCGCGCATCTTGTCCAGGTATTTCGGCTCACCGTAAGGGGCTAGTCCCATTACCTTGTACTCATCGCCGTAATGCGGAAAGCCCAGATACTGCGTTAATGCCTGATAGAAAATACCGAGCGAATGCGGAAAGTAAACCCGTTCTTCAACTTGGATATCGATGCCGTTGCCAACACCCCAGGCCGCGCTGGCAAAATCTCCGAAACCATCGACCGAAACAATGACCGCTTTTTGAAATGGCGACACATGGAAGGCGGAAGAAAGATGTGCGACATGGTGCTCCACTGCATGCACTTTTCCTTTGAACATGCTATCCGGAAACGCCTGCGCGAGATGATCGGCAACGCCGGCGCGTTCGCGCTTGTTGCGAATGCGGTCCAGTACAAGACTTAAATCCGGACGTTTG
Organism: Arenimonas sp.; assembly: GCA_050737775.1. Lineage (GTDB taxonomy): Bacteria > Pseudomonadota > Gammaproteobacteria > Xanthomonadales > Xanthomonadaceae > Arenimonas. The sequence continues at coordinate 16,524 of JBOHYH010000182.1, read as the reverse complement.
ATGATCGTATAGGCAAGCTTCTTGCCAAGATTCGCCTTCGAATCCTGATTGATGGCCAGATGATCTATGACCGATAGATCAATGCCGGCTTCTTCAAGGCAATAGGCGATTGCCTGACTTGGGAAACCCGCCCAGTGCTTGATCCGGCGGAAACGTTCTTCTTCTGCTGCAGCAATGATTTTGCCGTCCTTGATCAGACACGCAGAAGAATCGCCATGAAAGGCATTGATACCCAAAACAAAACTCATAAATTATTTTCCATATCCATTTTCATGATACATCCGGCTTCTTGCCACCCATGCGGCTATCGTATTTTTTCATGGCAATCTGACTCTGGTACCAGGCTTTCATCATGCAAAAAACAAAGCCGGGTTTTCCGTCCAGCAGGCCCAACCGAAAAACATAACTGTATAAAAAGTAGATCAGGCCGCGCGCCGGCATTTTTCCGGCCAATCGTTTCACGGCGGCACGACCAACGAGGGCATCCGAAGAAAATACCTCGGAAATTTTCAGACCGTCTTTTTCACGCTCCAGCTCAAACTCGGCTTCCTTGCTGGCATAGCGATTCTGCCGATCGAACCACTCATCGATGCCTTTCAGATTCTCGTCGATCAAATCATTTTCAAGATTTCCGATATCACCTTGCACTTCCTGTGTTTCGGCATGACCACGATTCACATAGCGCACACGACCCAAACGAATAAAGCGAACCACCCAGGTCGGATACAAACTGCTGTGTCGCAACCAGCGTCCCCACATATAAAAACGGCGGCGTAATTGGTATGCCCCGGTATTTTCGGTATCCGTCTCTGCTACCCGTGCCATCTCCTGGACTAGAGCCGGTGTTACCCGCTCGTCGGCATCGAGAATCAATATCCATTGGTACTTGGGTGAAGTATTGTCCAAAGCCCAATTGCGCTGATGGCCAAAACCGTCGAATTTATTCTGGAAAAAACGTGCACCGCGACTTTCACAAATTGTCTGCGTAGCATCCGTACTGAATGAGTCCACCACGATTACGTCGTCACACCATGACAAGGCATCCAGGCAAGCCGGCAGATGAATCTGCTCATTCAATGTAAATATCATCACGCTGACCGGAACGGAAGTCGTCAACTCATCTACTCCCGCGTCTATGCCACTGCCAGGCAGTAGCCACGATATCGACCAGTTCTGCGTATTGCGGTGACCAGCCCAATGACTGTTTTATTTTTTCGGCGTCGCCAACAAGCCGGGGCGGGTCACCCGCACGGCGAAGACCCGTGTTCACCGGAATTTTTTTTCCGGTGATGGTTTCTGCGGCTGCAATCACTTGCTTGACGGAATAACCCTGACCATTACCGAGATTATAGACATTGCTATCTGCCCCCTTCAGCAATGACTGCAATGCCAGCACATGGGCATTCGCCAAATCACCGACATGGACATAATCACGGATGCAACTGCCATCCGGGGTATCGTAATCGCTGCCATAAACGGTAATGCTTTCACGCAACCCTGCTGCGGCATCCAGCACTAACGGAATCAAATGGGTTTCCGGATCATGTTCTTCGCCAATTTCACCATCGATGTCGGCACCGGCGGCATTGAAATAACGCAGACTGATAGAGCGCAAGCCATGCGCGCGATCAAAATCCCGAAGCATCTGTTCGATCATCAGCTTGGATGCGCCGTAGGGATTGATCGGATTCTGTGCATGCGTTTCCGAAATCAGCGCTTGATTCGGAATGCCATAGGTTGCACACGTGCTGGAGAAAATAATCTTGTCCATACCGGCGTCACGCATTGCTTCAAGTAAATTGAGTGAGCCGAGCACATTGTTGCGATAATATTTTCCGGGATTTTCGACCGACTCGCCAACATAGGCGTAGGCTGCAAAATGCAAAACCGCCATCGGCTGATATTCCAGAATGGCATTCGCTATCGCGGCCTGATCAAGCAAATCCGCTACCACCAAGGGGCCCCACTTTACGGCTTCGCGATGTCCATATACCAGGTTGTCGAAACTGACCGGCGTATAGCCCGCTAGTGCGAGCGCCTTGCAGGCGTGACTGCCAATATAGCCAGCACCACCAGTGACCAATATATTTTTCATGCAGTCGCCCTTGCGCCTCCGGATTGCGCGAGAACGTCATTGTAAAGCTTCTTCAGGTTATTACCCATAATTTCGACCGAATAGCGAGCATTGGCAAAGCTTGCAGCATTCTGGGAAATTTGCTTGCGCAATTGATCATCGTTCACCAATTGCAGAATATTAGCTGCCATTCCAACGACATCATCGCTATCGATTATGCTGACGGCACCTTCATTGGCTGCCGCTTCGGCAATCGCCACACCCTTGCTTAAGACACACGGCAATCCAATCAACATGGCTTCCGCAGCCGCAATGCCGAAGTTTTCCGATCTGGATGGCAACAGGAATAATTCTGCCCCCCTTAGAGCAGAGGCCTTGATGTCGCCCTGCAAGTGTCCGGCCCATATCACGCGTTCCGATATTTCCAATTCAGCAGCAAGCACAAGCAAGGACTGCTTGTAGTGGACATCACCATCGCCAGCCATCAACAGCACAACATCCTGCGGCATATTCACCAGGCTGACCTTGAAAGCTTGAAGCAGGCTTTCAATATTCTTGACCGGATCCAGACGCGACATGAAAATTAGCCACCGCTTGTTTTCCAGTGTGGGAAACTTTGTGGCTATCAGTGTTTTATCGACCATCGGAATGACGCTGGCGGCCAAGGGCAGCACGGTGGTTTCAAGTGCTGCACCAAGCTGATGCAATTCGGCTTGTTCGTTGCTGCTGGTGCAGTGCACGCATGCCGCATTTTTCAGAATCGAATTCTCGACTAGCCACATCGACAAGCGCTTGGACAATGGGCGCCTGTTTTCCAATCCATATTTGTTCATGGTTCCCAGCGGTCGAATGATGTATGGCACTTTCCGGTAACGTGCAATCCATGCTGCCGCCGTACTCGAGAAAGAAAACAGTGCATGAATATGCACGACATCATAATTTTTGATATTTCGCCAAAGCCAGCGCAGCATCGAAAGAGAGATTTTGTAGGTGTCGGTAGTTTTCCCGAAATAGTATCGAATGACGCCGGCAGATTCGATCGCCGATCCCAAAACAAGATTTTGCTTGCGTCTGCCAGGCCCATCGTCATCGGTGGTTGCCGTTTCGATATTGATACCGCTAATGACGCAAGCCTGTTCGAATAATTTCATGGCTTCGCTTGGACCTCCGTGTACCGATGAAACGGAGGGAATGACGTGGAGAATTTTCATGCGTTCAGACATTGGGGCTCGGTGCTATACCCATTCTTCTTGCCAGCGTGGGGAATAGGTATTTCTGCAATACCATGGCTACCAGGAATACGGTTATCAGACCACCCAATAATTTAATCAAGCTCGTTTCAAAAGTAGCCAGATTGATAAGCACCATGACGGCGATACCGTAGTTGAGCAGTAGCGAAGTTCGTTTCTGTTTAACGATGAAGCCATACATCCATCCCGACAACAGTCCCAGCATGAAAATGGGCACCATCATTCCAACATAGCCAAAATCGATGTAGGTATCCGACATATACCCCATACTGATCGAGGTATTCATGGTAACGCCGCCCACCGACAGCCCGGTGTATAGATTGGTCATTTCGCTATCGCTGGCGACTGCAGCTTTGTCGGGGAAAAAAAGTCTGGGCATCATGATATGTGTCACCGCCCCGCCGAGTAAGCCGCCATTTTCATGCTCACGGACTCTAGGTACGTAATCGAGCACCAGCGAGAAATAGTCGATATAGGACACACGTTCCAGCAACGCTTGCGTACCTATTTCAATATCATCTTCGTCCATATTGACGAACGAGTCATAGAGAAAATCCATACGCTCTGAATACGGGACCAGTACCACCTGCGCGCCCGAACCTTCATTGACGTAGTCACGGTAATCAATTTTGACCGCCGACCACCAAATGCAAAGATAGACCAAGCCCACCATCAGGCCACCAAGGAAAGCTGTCATCAAAAACGAGAGCCGAAACCGGATGCTTAAGCCGCCAATCAAAAGAATGAAAAAAATGGTCTTGAAGCCACTGAAAAAACCACCGAAGCCGACCAACATCTCAATGACTGAGGCCAGCATCAGGTACAGGTACCCCTTCCTGCGCGTGAGCACCGCATAGGCCAGCATGAAAAGAAACACCCATTTCACCGTGAATACGGCCAGGAATAATTGTGACAAGCCGGCAGCAGCTCCCGAAACGCTGCCAAAAACATAATAGAGCGAAAATGCCACAAGATAGGCAATGAAAACACTGCCAATTTGTATTTTCATGGCTTCCGCTTTTGCAATCGATGAATCCGGCAAGCGATGCCATTTGACACCGCGCCTTAATCCCCAGGTCAGAAAGAAAAGTCCGACCAATGCGACCATCGCTGCAAGACCAACGTCACCCGTATGACCCCGCAGATCATCTGTCGGTATTCCCAGATAGTCCGCCTGGAATATCTTGGTGGTGACTTGCAACCACTGAATAAATACCGCGAACAACAACACTGGTGGCTCTCCGACGCGATATAGCATGGTGACAAAAACAAGCGCTGCGGAAAGTGCAAAGAAAGTCTGCTGTGCGTTGACGGTGGCAATCGAAAGCAGAGAAATCGCGACCAGGCATATCAATAGCGTTGAAAGCTTGAAGGCCGGCTTTCTGCTTTTAGTATCAAACGTTTTCATAGACTTCCTGCCAATCCTTATCGAATCTTCCTGCGCCGAGATCCGTCAATGAAGCCATGGCTGCAACACCTTGCAGGGCAATCATTTCCGGATTTTTTTCATAGTAGGCAAATGCCTCGATGAGCGCTTCCTGCGTTTTAGTTTTACAAACCCAGCCATTGACACCATCCGCCACGAGTTCCTGCAAGCCTCCGGTCGGAAAAATGATGGATGGCAAGCTTTCCTGTTTTGCTTCGATCACCACATTGCCGTATGCCTCTGTCCCTACCGAAGGGCAGATGTGTACATCGCATTCCGACAACAAACCGGAAACATCCTGCGTGTAGCCGACGAATAAAATGCGCTCTGACAAGCCAAGGCCTTCTACTTTATGCTTTAGAGCCACAGCCAGGTCATTTTCCCATGAAAAATCACCCGCTATGACAAAACGTGTTTTTTCAGAATGTCTGCAATGCGCTATGGCTGCTTCGACCAATAAATCCACCCCTTTTTGATGAGTCAGCTGCCCCACATAAACAAAGGTACACTTGTCCGCTTCTTTACTTATTTGCAGCTCATGTTTTTCAGCGTTTGCCGTTCTTGGCGGCGAAATATTGCTGACCAGTGAAATTTTTTCGGCAGCTACGCCATTGTCTATCAGGCGCTCTGCAATAAAGCGACTGATAGCCGCGAAACGATCGGTACGCCAACGCGTAAAACGCCAAATCGCCCGCCAAAACCAGTGATGCAGCGTAATGTCGTCACCAGCCCGATAAATCAAGGGTGTGCGAACCAGCAATAAAGCCGGCAGGAAATTTACCGTGTTACTGACGCTGGACACATGCAAATGTGTGGGTCGAAATTTCCAATGCCAGCGCAACAACTGCAATGAACCGCCCACAATGCCGGCCAGATTGCGTATCCATACCCAGGGACCATGGCCTTTTCGCAAAGCATCAAAAAACGGCACGGTCGTCCACCGTAGATTACGCCGTGCAAGTTCGGCCTGAATAGTGTCCCTAGTCCACTCTTCGCGTATCAGAAATAGAACCTCGGCACCCTTCTTCTGAAGCGCATCCAGCACATCGATATTGCCCCGCTCCTGTCCAAGCAGTGGAACATTGCCGAATAACACCAGAACCCTGATCGCAGGTTTCATTCAATACCACCGCTTTGTTTATCGGCAATCTTGTTTTCCTTTTCCGACAACCATTGCATGGCTTCCATGATTCCTTTTGTGGTTTTTTCCGGCGAATAATCAGCAATATGATATTGAATTTCCGATGCAGCCGGCATGAGTTGCATGACCTCATGGATGGCTTCGGACAAAGCGGCAATATTTCCCATTTCGAAAACGCTTCCGGTTTTGCCCTTGCAGATCAAATCGGGGCCGCAACCCACGGTGTTGGAAACTACAACAGGCAACCCGCAGGCCATCGCCTCGTTGGCGACCAGACCCCAGCTTTCCGTCTCCGAAGGCAATACCAGCAAATCGGCTGCACGATACACCACGGGAAGTTGTGACTGATTGACGAATCCAATCAACGACAGATTCAAATCATGCGTTTTCGCAAATGCTTCAATATCGGCACGCAAGGGTCCGTCGCCTGCAAAAAGCAAATGGACTGGATGGTTTTTCTGCTTCAATAATAATGCCGACTGTAGTATATCCATTGGTCGCTTGATCGGAATGAATTTTCCGACAAACAGCACAACCTGTCTGCCTGCTTCGAGACCCAACAGCGCCCTGGCTTCGTCCTTGCCGGTTTTTTCCGCCTCCACGCTGAATCTTTTATTGTCGACACTGTGCGGCGAAAAAAATAATTTTTCCGAATTTACACCATAGGCCTGATAATATTTTTTTGAATCCTGGCCAACATACAGGCAGGCATCGAATTGACGCATTACTAGCGGATAAATAATTTTTTTAATTGCACGCTTGATAAACGAACGCGATGTGCCAAGTCTCGAATCACCCCGCACCATGACCGGCACGTTTAATCGGCGACAGGCCCGAACCGCTTGCCAATAGGATTTCACTCCCCAGCCGAGCACCAGAAAAGCATCGAAGCGGCCGATTTGAATTTCATTGGCGATATCGGGCGTATCGCAGCCGAAGAAGCGGCTTGGATCCGCTTTTACGGCAACATTATTCAGGAACTTGTGCGGGTAACCCTGCAGCAGGTCGATATCCCACTCGAACGGCACATGGAATCCCGCTTCGGCCTGTCCAGCCTCGGTTTGTCGATAGGCATAGAACACCTGCAAGTCCAGTCTTTTTGCCAGTTCGCGAAATATCGGCGCGTAATACTGAATCGGATGGCTGCAAAGTATTCCGAGTTTCATGCTCATGCGAGGGCTTCCGCATTTTTTCTTGCCGCATCATCAAAAATAGTGGCGAATTGAACTGCCAAAGCTTGCGCACCATAAGGTGCTACGCTTTTTGCATCAGGTGGTGCCAACTGTTCCGGATGTTCAACAAGCAGTTCCAGCGCACGCGCAATTTCACGGGTCAATGTTGCCAGTCCATCAGCGTTTTCAAAATCGATGACAAGCGAATTTCCGCAATCACGCAATATTTTCACGGCACTGCTTGCACGATGAAAAATGCCGAGCATGGGTGTGCCGGAAAGAATGGCCGGATATATTTTTGAAGCCGTGTAATGGGGTTCATCGGACCCAAGCAACAAAATACCCTGCGAATTTGCGAGCAAATTGAGTGCTTCCAGATACGCTACACGCTGCGGCGTCTCCGTCACCAGATCCGTCAGGCCCGCCGCCAGGGCAAAGGGCTGGACACGAAAATCCCGGTGCCCGTTCGGTTGGTTGCTGGTGCCAATGAAATTCAGCCGCAGTCTTGCGACAAGTTCAGGTCTTTCGACACGCAATAGCGCAACTGCCTTGAACAGTGCTTCGAGCACTGGACCAGTTCGCGGCATCAGAGTGCCGACGAAACTCAGGTTGACGACACCTGCAGACAACTTTACTTCATTGTCTTGCAGTGGGTTGTCTCGCAAAAAAACGTAATCTGCGGGGTCGCCACCGATGGCAAGCGCCGACAGTTGAGTGCTTTGCAACCAGGGGTAGCGCGAATGCATTTCCTGATTTTGTCCATCGGAAACCGACACGATATGATCTGCTGCCCTGATGGCACGCGGTTCCAACCAGGTGGACAGACGATGGGCAATGCCGCCTTTAGACCACTTCGGCAAACTACCGCCCCAATTCGATACCCAGGGATCCTGAAAATCCAATACCACCGGCAGTTTAAAACGGCGCTTCACCATGCCTGCGAGCAAAGTGCTGTAGTAAGGTGCTGCAGTAATGAACACGCAGTCGATGGTCTCGGTTTGAAGCAAATGTATCAACGCCTTCCGCAACTGCCAATACGCTCTGATACTCAAATCACCGACGCCGAAAGTTCGCATCCAGCGTGAAGGAAATGCATCCACTTTGATAACCCGTGCGTTCTTCGGCACCAAAGCGGCCAGACCGGGATCGAGCCGCTCCTCGTGATGCTTCTCATGCACGCAAATCACCACAGGCTCCCAGCCTGCAGCCGGCAAATGCCGCGCCAGAAAACGGGCGCGGTGCACACCGGCAAGCGTGCTCGGTGGAAAATACGGCGAGACAATCGCAACGCGTTTCAACATGCGTGCGGTTTCATTACCGCTAGATTTTTTTTCTGGCTCATGCATTGTCGAAGAAAATCATTCCCATCTCGTTGAAGCCAGCAAGGCTGAATCCTTGCGCACATAGATGGCATCGCACTGCCACAGCGATCCATCTAGCGGCCGATAGTATTGTGGAATGACATCATAGATACGATAACCTCTCGTATCGAGATAATTATCCACCTGGGTAAACAAAGGCGCTCCGCCGATGGGAATCAGGGAAATTTCGATAACGATCACTTCGAATTTTTCGGCAAGGTCACGACACCCTTCCATACACTCCAGTTCATAACCCTGCAAATCGAGCTTCAGCAAATTGGGCTGAAAAGAAATCGCGGTCTCCAGCAATTCATCAAGCGTTGCCAATCTAACCTCAATCGAGTTTCCGGCAACTTCTTCTGTTGCACCCACGACCGCGCTATTGGTTTCACCGACCCGAAACCGGGCAATACCCGATGTACGTCCGAGCGCAGCCGTAATGGCTACCGAACCCTTGATTGATTGTGCAATGAGCTCCAAGGCCTGCTGTTTGCCAGGCAGAGGTTCGACCAGCAGACTGGGCGATTCCGGGAAAACGCGCCAGAACTGGCTAGTCCATTCACCCTGATAAGCTCCCCCATCAATGAAACCCGTGCACTTGAAGCCAGCATTGCGAAGATTTTCCAATCGCGCTGTCATATCGTTGACATGAAAAAGTTTTCGCTTGAGTTTTTGCCGAAAATCATAGGGAAGAATTCGCTTCGCGATATCCAGAAAAGTCATCTTGTGAGTAGCTCCCAAATATCAACGGATTTAACTGGCGTGATTACCATTGAATTCAAATCCGAATTGTTGCCGTATTGTAAAAAACCGACGCTGAACTAAGCCAGGCCGATTTAATAGTGTTTTTTGCCCAGGGCCTGTACCGCAAGCAATTTCTCAACTTGCTTTAGCCATGTCTTGCATTCTACTTCCCAATTGAAGTGCTGTTGCCCCAAATCCCAGGCTACCGTTCTCGCATTTGCCATTTTTTGGGAATCCCCTAGCAAGTGGTCGATTTTTGCAGCCAGCGCATGGGAGTCTTCTGGAGGATAAAGCCAGACTGCGTTCGTCGCCATTCCAGCCAATTCGGCTTGTGCCGGGGTTGACGAAGCAAGCGTCGGCACGCCGGCAAGCAAATAGGTGAATATCTTGTTTGAGCAAGCCAAGCGATTATTTTCGGAATGGCCGGGCTCAGCCGCAAGCCCTATATCAAACTCTGCAGCCAACTTGACCATGTCAGCAGGCGCACCCACCGCGAGAAAATGTAAATGATCAAGCATGTCATTTGAGCGTGCGATGGCTAAAAGTTTTTCGCGATAGTTTTCCGATACATTGCCGCGCAGATACAGATGTGGACGACATTTCGCAAGGCCAATAGCCTGAACTGCTGCTTCTAAACCGCGATCAGGTCCCACGGTTTGCGAAAACCAGTATAGCGATGGGCCGGGCTTCATCATCCCTTTTTTACTCGCCGCCATCGGCGCCTGCGCCAATGGAAAAACATTCAACACGACAAGAGGTTGCGTGAGTGAATAGGTTTCGGCATATGCGCGGGCTATACCTGGTGATGCCGCCGTCATAGCATCGCATTTCGGCAAATAATATTTTTCCAACGCACTAATCAGATCACGATCAAAATCCCAGGCACTGCCTTCCGGCAATTCACCGCTGTGGAAATCTTCCGCATCGAATATCACGCGTGCACCATGGATACGAGCCGCTTTCACGGCGGCCGGTAAGGCGGCCAGATTATGTGCAATATAAAGTTCTGCCGGTGTCTTGCACGCGGCATCTGCCAGTTCTGGCGTAATCCAGTGATTCGCGCGTTCAACCCACGCAACATCAAACCCGAATATGCTGACAAGCTTTCGTGCGATGCGTCGACGCATGCCTTGGTAAAAACGCTGCACCGGCTTTGCTAATGTGCCGAAGGTGACCGTTTTTACAAGCCATGACCTAGATGAAAATTCAGCATCGGCAGCGGCAGCCCAGGGAATAAATCGGGTGGCGACAATATTCACCTCATATCCGGCAGCCACCAGTGCATCTGCTTCTTTCACCAATCTGGGGTTGGTGGACAAATGCCCCGACGTCACCAGACAAACTCTAGCGCTCATTACCATTCCGGCCCGAGTGATTGGGCTTGTCAATCAATTCGCGATACAGCGAAAGATATGCCTCGACAATGGCATGGTCGCTAAAGCGTTCTGCTGCAGCGCTACGACAAGCAGCGCGATCTATTTCGCCAAGACGCGGAATGCAATCAATCAGGCCCTGAACATCTTCGCGAACAAAACCCGTGATGCCATCATCCACGATTTCAGGCACCGAGCCACGCCGCAATCCCAAGACCGGCGTTCCACAGGCAAGCGCCTCTGCCATCACGATACCGAAGGGCTCTTCCCATAGAATCGGCATCAGAAAGGCCGCTGCGTTGCCTAGTAATTCATTTTTTTGCACATCATCCACCGGCCCAATGTACCGGATGCGATCATCGTCAAGATGCGGCTTTACTTGTGAATCGAAATAGGCGCTCTCGCCGACCGGAATATTGCCGGCAATGATCAATCGTCTTCCGGATTTTTTTGCAATATCAATCGCCAGATGCGTGCCCTTGATATGCTCGATACGACCCAGAAATACCAGAGGTGCGTCGGGTGCTACCGATGCCGAGAAATCATAAACATTCATCGGCACGCCGTTATAGACCAAATGCCAATTCGCCAGCTTTTCGACATTTACCATCATGTGCCGACTGATGGCTGAAAAATGCAAGCTACCGGCTGATAAGCGATGACCCCACTGGACGGAACCCGGTGTCACTTCGCGTTGATACGTCATCAACTTTGGCAAGCGCGTGATCGGTAGTAATGGCAGTAAATACGCAATACGGCCAAAGCTGTGTACCAGATCGAAACCACCACCCAGCACATGACGACTCACTGTCATCATGTTTTTCAGGGTGTCTGTGCGCGAAAGACTACTCAGGCTTGGATAGCGGATCAAGCTTGCCGGAGTATCTGAATCCGGGTGGGCAAACAAAGTCACGCGATGCCCTTGTTCTACCAGGCCACGAATCAGCATATCGATCACACGTTCGATACCCCCATACAATTTTGGAGGTACTGGCAATTCGGGATCGGCGGTGATTGCGATATTCAAAGGTGAATTAATTTTATGCATCTAAATCTCAAGTCAGAAATACGTTTTTAATATCACCTACAAATTATCCGGTTCACCTAGTTGAAACATGATTCAATTCCATGAATTGAGTGATTTTAGGATGCTGCAGTTTTGGGGCGCAGATATTTGTAATAAATGATCATGAAAAATTTCGGCAATCTTCTAGCCAGAAGAAATTTGTAATAGCCACGAAATTCACCTTTATTCCAAAGTGAAAGATGATAACGGAAACTCGTTACTTTACTTGAAACACCTGGAGCTCTGGCCCCGGATACCTTTAGCCAGTTACGTATTCCACCAAACGTGCACTGCTGGCCAAATTGAACCTCCTCCGGGTAGAACCAATTTCTAGATTCAATTTTAGCCAGATCTTCTTCGATCTTACTCAGCCGTTCCGAAAGCGAAGGTATTTTCTTAGCATCCAAATCAAGCAAGACGCTTTTTAATTTTAAAAAAACACCGGAATCAAGCAGATCCTCAAGTATTGGTATTTCGGCACCCTCACAATTTAACTTAACGTATATCTCGTCACCCGACTGCACAAGAGGCAGTAAAAAGCCTGTAGCGCGGACTACTCGGCATTGCTCAGCAACCTGACTATTGACGTGTTCATGATCTGAGAATAAAGATCCTGCCAGAGTTCCGGGTCCAAATAAATCAGCATTGCCGTCAAAGTTGGAAAGTGCTGCATTAATCACCTCGAGCTTTGGATGCGACACGCGTATTTTGATTGAATCGGCACATTTCTTTACCGGCTCAAAACAATAAACCACATCAAAGTCAAAAGCAGGATCTAAAGCAGCAAGGCAGGCATCGCCCTCATATCCGCCAACATCAACTAATATTTTTTTCATAGGGCCATTCCTATCGGCATGCTCACCGTATGCTTGGAACCTATCATGTTTGGACCACATCAAGCCTTGATACATGTTTTATTGCAAGTTTTTTCCCTATGCGAATGCACGGGATCTCGACACCCACATGAAGAAAGTGTCCGGCAGCAATCGAGACAGGAATCGTGATCCAACCTACCAATAACGCCGTGTCCATGACTGCGATATGCGGAAAAATTGATTTGACTACATGGATTGAAAGCCACAGCACAGGCTCATGAGCCAGATACAAGGCAAAACTGAAACTGCCTAGCCAAGTTAAAGGTTTGGAGCGCAGGAATTTAATCAGAATTTTAGTAGGCATTAGTGCATGCCCGGTACGTATTGATACTGTTGCACCAAAAAAGAAACCCCAAATGAACAGACCAATATTGGGTATCACGCTGACTAGGCTTGCCAGCAATACCGGCGCGGCATAGGGAAGCAGCAAGGCAAACAGTTTGATTTTTTCCGAATTTCGCAATGCCCATTGATACATGAAATACGAAATAATCCCGTAAAGAAAATACTGAAGATGATCAAACAGGGAGCCGCCGCCCAAGTTCAGCGCAGGCATCAGAATGCGGCGCGAAACAGCGACGACGGTAAAGAGCAGAAGCCAAGCAATTACCGGCTTATTGCGCAATAAAATAAAGAATGCCGGAATCAAGAGATAGAACTGCCACTCTACGGTAATCAGCCAGGCAGGATTCAGAAAAGCACTCTCTGCTCCCGGCAACAGATTGACGGGCAAGACCCCATGCAACATGGTGGCATGCAGCAACACATGCCAACCCAGTGAATGATCTTCGTATGTTTTTGGCATGAGACCGTTGACGGTCAGAAAACCGCCCACTAAAACGCAAACAGCATAAGCGGGAAACAATCGAAAAAAACGTCGTATGATAAAAGAACGATAACTTTCTTTGCTGTGGTGCAAGATCATGGCTATCACGAACCCGGAAAGGATGAAAAAAACACTGACAGCTTCGCTCCAGTTCAGAAGTCTGGGAATGGTGACTCCTGTAATACTGAAAACGTGGTACACAATAACACCCAGAACGAGCAGGGCGCGCAAGCCCTCAAGCTCTGCAATTTTATTACTGGTATCGACGAGCTGCTTCATGCCGTTCACGCTCTTCCATAACGAATGGCATAGTATTTTTTTTGCAGGATGACTGCCAGCCGCCATCCGAACATACTATTGAAAAATCGGAATATCGTTCCACCTTCCAGCTCAAGTTTTGCCGGATGCAGTGTCTTTGCGGAGGCTGCTGCGGTATTACCTAACTCCGGTGAATATGGATAACTGGCATAGGCAAATCGTTGCCAAAGCATTGAAACTGCACGCCGTGTTCTTTCGGAGTTTTCTTTTTCCAACAGATAGGACTCGCAGTTCTTCAATACCTTCCATTGCGATAGCCAGCCCTTCTGAGACTTCATGCCTGACAAGCTTCCCGCAATTCCCGACCGGTAATAAGTTTTGGCACCAGCACAGAAAAGGATTTTCTCTGAGGCCAAAATTGCCCGAACGAAATAATCAGCATCATTATTGAGAGTTAATTCTTCATTCCAACCACTAATATTTTTCGCGATTTCTGTCGGCAACAACCACATGGCTGGAAACAACATGCCGCCACCCTCTTTCCATGACTCGACCAACCAATCTACCGGCAACATGTCCTGCCATGTCGCATCCGACTGGAAAACGACATCCGAAATAGTGTCGTAGAAACGCACCCATTCTGCCGATGCAATGCAGCCGGGATTTTGCAGCAGCCGTTTTACCTGTATTTCAATTTTATCCGGATGCAATAAATCGTCCGCATCTAGGTACTGCACAAAATCGCCATTGGCAAGCGCCAGCCCAGCATTCAGGGCAGCGGTCTGGCCTTTGTTTTCCTGTTCGAAAACCCTTATCGAAGGAAATTGAAATGACCGGATCAGCTCTGCACTTTTATCGGTAGAACCATCATTCACAATGATGATTTCGATATTTTCGTAAGTTTGTTTTTTTACGGACTCCAATGTTTCCAGCACCCAGCGCTCGGCGTTGTAACAGGGAATAATCACCGACACCAACGGATTCATGTTGCGCTCCGTTTGGCTTGTAGTATTGAACTGCGATATTCAGGTTTGAACAGGCGAATCATTTTTTCCCGAAACCTGATCGCCCATTTACCATTGATCAGGCAAAGCAAGGTGAAGAGCTTTCCTGCATTTCCGGGCGTGCGTCCGCCGTGTGCAAGCGCAAAATCAATGCAGGCATCAGCTGCATTCCATTCGAGATAGGAAGCGAGCACACCGGCGTTATGCCAGGACTGGTCGATGATCTGCTGACAATAAGCTTTCGGATGTTTCGAGGCAAAGCGTTCGGTAATCTCCTGATTGGCCATGCTGCACTTGACCTGATTAGCCGCCGACATTGAATTTTTATTGTAATAAAAGCGGCACCCAACATAAGGCTCAACAGCAAAACGTGCGTTCTGGCCGGCAAGTCGAAGATGAAATGCGCGATCTTCGTTGAAGCGAACTGCCGCATCATCGTCAAAACCGCCACAATTTCTAAGCATGGCCGTCGAGTACACGCCACCGTTATTCACGGTTTCACGCAACATGTAGGCAGACGTGTCATCAAGAATACTGCTGTCCGCGAAATGACTACGCGAAATCGTTTGACGGCTTTCTTCGTCCACTTGTTCATAGTCGAAAAGCAGCACATCAAATTCCGAATCAGCAATACGCCGTTTCGCACGCTCGACAAATTCAGGATTCAGCTCGTCGTCGGCATCGTGAAAATGCACCCATTCGCTCTGAATCCGCGATAGCAGAACATTTTTACCACCCGAACAACCCACATTTTTTTCGCCGCGTACTACCGTAGCGCCAAATTCAGTCGCCTGCATTGCCGTTGCATCGCTGCTGGCATCGTCATACAACCACACTTCATCGAATGCCGATGTTTGTGCATTTATCGAGTCAAACAAACGCGACAGCGTTGCGGTCGCGTTGTAGGCTGGAATGCACAGTGCAATTCGGGCCGGTTGCATAGAACTCATTTTCCCCGGATTTTTCTGAGGCTGCGATCAGATAAATAGCGCAGCAATTTTTTCAAAGGCAAATGATCCAGAAATCCAAGTCCCTTCACGCGTTTTTTTGATGGCAGGCATGCCAACGCAAGCCAGTCCGCCGCAGGTTTTTTTTGATCGGACACTTCTGTTTTGCTGTTGATGATATTGCTGAAATTCTGAAGCCGTTGTTCGCTGATGCTGTCCGGATTCATCATCGTCAACACTGTATTGCGACCGCGCATGCCCAATTCGATACGTTGCGTTTCGGTCAGGGCAAGAAATTTCTGCAAGGCCTGCGCAAGCGAGACGGCATTTTCATTTTCAAACACGAAGCCATTGACGCCATCCTCAATCCACTGACTGGCACCGGCACCGGTCGAACAAATCACCGGCGTTCCCGCTGCCATGGCTTCAACGCAGGTAAAGTTGAAAACATCCCAGGTCGAAGGCACCACGATGAACTCCGCCTGTGCCTGCAGTTTGGCGGTGATTTCCGGCGCTTGTTGCGGCTTATGCAGCAATTGTCGATTCCATATTTCTGGGAAAGTATCGGCAAGATAAGCGCTGGTGGTTTGTCCACGTTCGCCATACACGGTATCGCGACCCATCCAGTCAATCGCTGGCGCGGCATTGCCGAGGATTTGAAGTGCTTCGCAAAGCACTTGTGGCCCTTTCCAGCGTTGGACACGACCAACCACCAAGCCGCGACGGCTTCGTTTCAGTTCACTGTCATATTCGTGCAGGCTTCTGAATGCGGGCGCCTGCAAAGTCACGTTTCGACCTGACTCTTGCTGCCAGAACGCGGCATTGTTCTGACTATAGCTTTGCACCGCATCGGCCCGGGCAAGACCGAGCTTTTCAATCAAGCGAATCAAGGTTCCCTGTAATTCTTCACCGGCAACGGGATCGTGCAAATCAATCTGACCGCAGCTTCCGTGCATTTGAATCAGAACCGGTATTTTTTTTTGTAGTACCCAAGGCACGAATAGCAA
>JBOHYH010000181.1:0-1401 GCA_050737775.1 Arenimonas sp. | reverse complement strand
CATATGCAAGTCACCCTTGCCGGTCATTTCGACAAACAATTGGGGAGGAACTACTACCAGAATGCCGAACAGCAATGGCAACAACAATCGCAGGCTGCGGGTGGTGACAAACCGGTAGGCTGATACTTTCTGCAGCACAAACCGGATTGAAATGCCCGAAATTATCCAAAGCAAGGACATACGCCAGGGATTGACCAGCAACATCAGGCCTTCCAATGGCTGGCTTAAGTACTGACTCTTGTAATGAAAGCCCCAATTGGCTACGTACAACATGCCGATGTGATAAAAAATCAGCAGCCCGAAGGCAAGAATTCGCAGCCAATCCAGATCGTAGCGGCGATCAAGCGGTGGCGCTGGGAGTTCGGATAATGCAGACATGGTGGACCTCGTAGTGGACGAGCCATTGTCTTGAGCGCCATTTAACCTTGCATGCCCAGAGTGATAATTTGCCGGGAATTGGTGACCAAACGCCTGCCTTTGGGATAAACCAAAGGCTCTGGGATGGGAAAGTGACGAATAATCCGCGACTCAGGATGCGTGCCGATGCTTAAAAACCTTAGAATCCCGGCATGACGCCTGAAAAAAATGATTCCCGCGAATTACTCGCCCGCTACCTACCCTGCCGCCGTTATTTCGAAACCGGATTCTGGGTTGTCAATTACCTGCTGTTCGCCGTCATCAATTCAGTCATCTCGATTCTGGACATCGAACGGGCACAGCTGCAATTCGAAAACTGGAAACCCATTCTCTGGGAACTCAGCAGTGTTCTGGTCGGGCTTGCGCTGGTGCCGGCGATCATCGCATTCGAGCGGCGCTATCCACTTTACATTGGCGTACTTCGCAAGCATCTGCCCATCCATATTCTGGCTAGCGTGGTGTATTCGATTATCCATGTCACCGCGATGGTACAAATCCGGAAACTGGTCTATGTCACACAGGGGCAAAGCTATGATTTCGGTAATTGGCCGCTGGAGCTTGGCTACGAATATCTGAAGGACTGGCAAACCTATGCCGGCGTGCTATTCGTGCTCGCCTTGTACGATTTGCTGCTATTGCGTCTACAAGGCGAAGCTCGAATTCTCGGCACACCAGACGACGAACCGGAACTGGAGCCGACCGAACGCCCGGAACGCTTTTTGGTCAGGAAACTCGGCAAGGAATTCCTGATCGCTGCAGCGGAAGTTGAATACCTGCAAGCATCGGGCAACTACGTGAATCTGCATTTGCATGGGCGTGACTACCCGCTGCGCAGCACGATGGCAGCTATCGAACCACGTATGGACCCAAACAAATTTGTTCGTGTCCATCGCAGTTACATGGTGAATCTGGATTTCATCAAGGAAATAGAACCGCTCGATACCGGTGATGCCAGAATTCTGATGAAAGATGGCAGCGTGGTTC
>JBOHYH010000180.1:0-7651 GCA_050737775.1 Arenimonas sp. | reverse complement strand
GCAATGTGCTTATTCAATGGCAGGCCTGTCCCGGGTCAGATGGAGCCATGACCCGGGCTACCAGGCTGGCATCATCAAAACATTCAGCATCACATCGCCGCTCAAGCCGCTCTCATTCTGCTAGCTTCAATCACGCAGTGCTGCCTTGATTTTGGCAGTGACACTGGGGGCTGAAAAAAAATCTTCCGCGATGCGATAAGCATTGAATGAAATATTTTTCCATAGCGTTTCGTTTTCGTACAACATCAAAATGGTGTTGGCAAATACATCGGCATGGTCGGCAAGTAATACCGATTGTTGATCAATTAACTGCATGCCGTCAGCCGCCACTGTTGTTGCAATAGTCGGCAAACCACAAGCAAGTGCTTGGCTTATTTTCCCCTTTGCACCGGCGCCATAGCGTAATGGCGCAATATTGATGCGGGTGTCATCCATGATTGCCTCGATGTTTTCAACACGTCCGTGGAAGACCACATTCATGCCTTTGGAGATTTTCAGCAAATTATCGGGTGCGGATGCGCCGACTATGTTGAGCCTTATGTTTGGCTGTGCGGCGTGGACTATCGGCCAGATGCTTTCGAGAAACCATTGCAAGCCATCCTGATTGGGTGAGTGCTGGAAATTGCCGACGAACACTATATCCTTGCGGTCCTTGAAGTTTGTAGTGTCGTGTCGTATGACATGAATGTTCGAAATGAGGCGAATGGTTTTTCCCGGAAAAGCCTTTTCCAGAGCATTGTGTTCACTTTCGCTCACTACCCAGGTCTCGTCGCATTTTCCGATCAGGGCATATTCCTTGTCCTTGGTTTGCCGGGCCTGTTTTCGCAAAGAGTCGGAATTCGTCAGCTCGGCTTCCTGGGCCTCACGGACGTGATGTAAATCGACGGTATCGAAAATCAATTTTGCTTTCGATGCTGAAAACCGCAACACATCGTAAAGACTGGACATCAGGCTCACACGACAAACAATAATCAAATCAAAATGATCGGCGTTTTGCTTCAGCCAGCTAAACAGACTTTTTGTCCACGGGCGGTAATAACAAACGGTTCCCTGTTTTTGCAGTACCGAAGTGTGTTCCGGACTGAAAGCGAGATCTGCTGGAAGAAAATGAACATCGCAGTTTTCATTTTGCAGGTTCTTCACGAGATGAAATAAACGCAATGAACCCGAGTCGTTGTTGATCTGCGGAGTGTGCTCATCGAGTACCAGAATTTTTTTCTTGCCGGATTTGAATGGCAAGTCGGCGTTTTCCTTTTCCGTATTCGGGCGGGCAGGGTAGTCCAGCAAGGTGTCTTTCCAGCGTTCGAAAAATTTGATTTGATTGGGGGTCTGGAAAGCTTTCATGCCGCTATCGAGTCGGGTCCCGGAAGTGGCACCTTCAAGATGCACCACGCGTGAAAAAGGCTGGTAACGGATTTTCAGGCCTTTTGCACGCACACGCATCGCTAAATCGGTGTCTTCGAAATAGCCCGGAATGAAATGCGGGTCAAAACCTTTCAGCTCATCGAAAAGCTTCCTGCGAATGGCGAGTACTGCTCCGGAGACATAGTCGACTTCGCGAACGTAGTTGAATCGTGCGTTATCGGCTTTCTCGAAGCGGCCAAGATTCCAGACACTACCGTCGTTGAATACTGCACCGCCAGCTTCCTGCAAACGGCCATTGGGATAAAGTAATTTTGCGCCGGCAATGCCGGTGTCAGGAAATCGCCGGAAGGTTCCCAGCAGATTAGCCAGCCAATCTTTCTGAACCAGGGTGTCGTTGTTCAGGAACACCAGCATTTCGCCGCGCGCCTGTTCGGCCCCTTTATTGCTCGATAAAACATAGCCGCTTTGTTCGGGCATCCGAAAGATGCGCAAGCCTTGAATGCGGGATAAAAATTCAAAACTCGCATCGCTGGAAGCATCATCGACCACAATAACTTCAAAGCCGATTTCGTTCTTGTGCATGCACACGCTGGCAAGACAAGCTTTGGTCAGCTCCAGCTTGTTGTGGATCGGGATAATCAGGCTAATTTGGGGGTTTTCGCAACGAAAGTCAGCCTCGGTCAGGTTTTCGATCTCGGAAATACTCGGGGAGTGCAGGTCGGAATTCGCGCGTGACTGCTTCAGACCAGGAGAAATCATGGCCAGGCTGGCTTTTAGCCCACGCACACGCAGGCTACGCAAGCCGCGTTGCAGCAAGCTTTTGGTCCGGCGGTAGTGGTAAATAAATCGGTTATGCATTTAATCTGAATTAGTTCGCAAATTTATTGTCCAAAAAGACCATGAAAAATTCAGACCTGCCCATAGCCTGATAAACTTCCGGAAACCAATATTATCCATGTCCGTGACCCTAAACGCTCCTTCCGAAGAAGAAACCCCAAGCCCGCGCTCCAGAATCAAAACCTGGTTTTGGCGCATCAGCCTATTAGTCCTTGGCCTGATGGTTGGCATAGGTGGTCCCTATATCTGGCATCTGGACAAACAGGTACGCGAACAATTTGCGCAACTGCAGTGGCAAGTGCCGACCCGTATTTTTGCCCGGCCTCTGTTTTTGGCTGAAGGTGTTCGCCTGAATCCGGAAGCAATGGAACTGGAATTGGCGGCAGCTTCGTATCGAAATGATGGCATTGGTCAGTTGCCGGGGACTTTCAAACGCGATGGCGGAAAATTCACTTTGGCCACGCGTGCCTTTGTCGATATGGATGGCGCGGTACGCGAACGCCAATTGCAGGTAGTGATTAGTTCGGGTCGTGTCGTATCGGTGCAAGACATGGTCACGAAAAAGCGCATAGACAGTGCAAGACTCGATCCTGCACGCATCGCCACCTTGTATGGCAACAGCGAAGAAGAGCGTCGACTGGTTCGTCTGGAAGAAGTACCGCCACTCATCGTGTCGGGATTGCAGGCGGTCGAAGATCGCAACTTCAAGAATCATCATGGTATCGATCCAAAGGGGTTGATGCGCGCGATTTGGGTCAATCTTCGTGAAGGCGAATTCGAGCAAGGCGCCAGTACGCTTACGCAGCAAATGGTGCGCGGGTTATTTCTGAGCAATACCAAAACCATTTCTCGCAAGGTGAAGGAAGCGGCCTACGCATTGATTATCGAAGCGCGCTTTGACAAGAAACGTATTCTTGAAGCGTATTTAAATCAGGCCTTCCTTGGTCAGCAAGGCAATCAATCGATTCATGGTGTCGCTGCGGGCTCCGAGTTCTGGTTTGGCCGCGACCTGAATTCGCTGCGTACCGAAGACATGGCGTTGTTGATCGGCATTATCCAGGGCCCGGGGTATCACGATCCGCGCAAGCACCCGGAGCGTGCGCTCGAACGGCGCCGTGTTGTATTGAGTGTCTGGCAAGAATTGGGCTTGATCACCAAAGCCGAAGCTGATCGCGCCAAAGCGGCGCCATTGGGTGTCAGTGCAAAACCCGGCGTTGCGAAAAATCGTAATCCGGCGTTCATGGATTTAGTGCGCCGCCAATTGGCACGCGACTATCCTGCCGACGCGCTGAAAGGTGCCGGCATGACGGTGCACACATCGTTGGCGCCATCGGTGCAGATGCTGTCTGAAAAAGCGGTTATCGATACCCTGAGTAAAATCCAGCGCAAGCAAGGTCCGACCTTGCAAGCCGGCATGGTAGTGACCGATAGCCAGAACGGTGAAGTTCTGGCGATGGTTGGCAACAAGAATGTTGATCAACCCGGGTTTAACCGGGCGCTTGAAGCACAGCGTCCGGTCGGTTCTCTGCTTAAGCCCTTCGTTTATTTATTGGCATTTGCACAGCCGGATCAATACTCGCTGGCGAGCTGGGTAGATGATGGCCCGGTCGAAGTTACACAGCCGAATGGCAAGACGTGGCGCCCCGGAAATTCCGATGGCAAAAGCCATGGCACGGTGACGATGTCATCGGCATTGGCGCATTCCTATAATCAGGCGACGGTGCGCGTTGGCATGGAAGTGGGTCCCGACCGGTTGAGCGAATTGTTGAAAGTGCTGGGTGGTTTGCAATCGGAATCGAGACCCTCGCTGATTTTGGGATCGATTGATTTAAGCGTTTTCTCGATGACACAGATGTATCAGTTCCTGGCTTCCGGTGGCCGCATTCAGCCCTTGCGTGCGGTGCGTGGCGTGCTGGATCCGAAAGGTAAAGCGGTCAATCGTTATGATTTTAATTCCGATGCTGCGCAAGAAGGTGATGCCATTGCATCGCGTCTGGTAACGCTTGGATTACAGCAAGTGGTGACCAATGGTACCGGCAGTGCATTGCTCAGTGACGGCTTGGGTCCATTGCAGGCGGCGGGAAAAACCGGCACCAGTAACGATGGCCGCGATAGTTGGTTTGCCGGTTACACCGGTGATCATCTTGCTGTTGTATGGGTGGGCAACGATGAAAACAAAACCACCGGCTTGTACGGTGCCACTGGCGCCATGCGCGTTTGGTCATCGCTGTTTTCAAAACTGCCGACACAACCCTTGACGGTGAGTGGCGAAGGTATTGAGTGGGCGTGGCTGGATGGCACTGATTACGCGACCACCGAAGACAATTGTCCTAATGCGCGACGTGCGGCGTTTGTTTCCGGCTATCTGCCGAAAGAACATAAAACCTGCGTCGAAAGTTCATGGCTCGATTGGTTCAAGCTCGGTGAAGATGCACCCGAAGCCCAGCCGCAGATACCCGAAAATCAGGAGCAGTAAGTGATGCGTTTCCTTGTCATCATTGTCTTTGTATTGCTGACGGCTTGTGGCCCGACGACACCAAAGAAAACCCCGGGTCTTGCCGCATTAACGCCGGAGTCGATGGTGGCACAAGTACGTTCGGCTGGTTTGCAGGGTACGGATTTGACGGTTGCGCCCTTGCGCGACCCACAAGTGGAAGATCTGCGCGCTACGGCAGCACTGGCTGAAGCCAAAAAAGATATTGTTTCGGCGCAGGCCGCGATAGATCTGGCCTTGAAGATATCCGTGATGGACCCGGATTTGCTGCAATGGCAGGCAGAATTATTCTTATTGAAAAAGAATTGGGCACAAGCAGAAAGTTTTGCGCAATCGTCCTATAACAAAGGTCCCAAATTAGGCGCATTATGCCGTCGTAACTGGAAGACCTTGTCGTTTGCACGTAGAGCAAAAAGCGATGTCGTAGGTGCGCAGCGTGCCGAGCAGCAAATAGCGCAATGTACGGTCACGCCACCGCCGCGTTACTAGAATGATTTCGGGAATATTGTGTCGGATTTAGCGCAACGCACGCAGCTGGCTTTATCGAATGATGGCCCGCTCGCCAATAAATTGACTTCATACGTCGCGCGTCCGGCGCAGCAGCGTTATGCGCAAGCCATTGCCGACGCCATTGATGACAGGGACACTTTGATTGCCGAGGCAGGTACCGGCACCGGTAAAACGTACGGCTATCTGGTGCCGGCATTATTGTCGGGCGAACGCGTCATTATTTCGACCGGAACCAAGGCTTTGCAGGATCAGTTGTATCACCGTGATTTGCCGCGTGTGCGCGAAGCACTCGGGGCGAATCTGAAAACAGCCTTGCTGAAAGGTCGTGCGAATTATCTGTGTCGTTACCGCATGGAGCAGGCACGCGGTGAATCAAAATTTGCCAGTCGAGAAGTCGTTGCACAGTTTCAGCGTGTTACTGCGTGGAGCGGTAAAACAAAACGTGGCGATTTGGCGGAGCTAAACGATTTGCCGGAAGACTCGGCACTCTGGCCACAAATTACCTCGAATGCGGAAAATTGTCTGGGCAGTGAATGTCCGTTCTGGTCGGAATGTTTTGTCGTCAAGGCGCGTCAGGAAGCTCAGGCCGCCGATATCGTGGTGGTCAATCATCATTTACTGCTGGCCGATCTGGCTATCAAACAGGAAGGCTTTGGCGAAATATTGCCGGGTGCTGCAACATTTATTCTGGATGAAGCGCATCAGCTTCCGGAATTGGCGGCACAGTTCTTCGGCGAAAACATCAGCGCCAGACAACTGGTCGATTTGGCCAGAGATACTCTCGCCGAGTGCAAGGAAGTGCCGTCGGCATTAGCAACCATACAGCAACCGGTACGAACAATTGAACACCAGGTCCGTGAATTACGCCTGGCCTTGAATAATTTTGCTCAGCGCGGCAATCAGGCGCGTGTCTTGCAAGATGAAGCAAGCAGCCTTGCACTGGAGCAATTACGAGCAAGTCTGGACAGTCTTTGCCAGGCATTGTTGCCGCTGGTCGAAGCCAGCCCCGGTTTCGGTGCCTGCAGTGCCCGTGCCGATAATGCCTACACCCGTATATTGCGCTGGATGAAAGCAGGCGATGATGAAGACGTGCGCTGGTATGAACTTACCCAGCGTGGTTTTAGTTTGCAGCGTACGCCATTGGATGTCTCGGCACCTTTGCGGCAGTATCGCGAACAAAGTCGTGCGGCGTGGATTTTTACTTCCGCTACGCTGGCTGTCGAAGGCGATTTTGAGCATCTGGCGCATCGTCTTGGTTTGATGGAGCCACGCACTATTCTTGAAGAAAGCCCGTTCGAGTGGGCAGAGCAGGCTTTGTGTTATCTCCCCAAAAATTTGCCGGAACCCAATACCCGCGACTACGGAAAATCGGTGGTCGAAGCCGTTTGGCCTGTGTTGGAAGCATCGCAAGGCCGTGCTTTTTTATTATTTACTTCGCATCGCGCTTTGCGCGAAGCCAGTGATGCGCTAAAAAATTCACCCTGGCCATTATTTGTTCAAGGCACCGCACCGCGCACCGTATTGCTGGAACAATTTCGTGCGTCGGGCAATGGTGTTTTGCTCGGTGCCGCCAGTTTCTGGGAAGGCGTTGATGTGATCGGCGAAGCGCTGAGTGTAGTGGTCATTGATCGACTTCCATTCGCGGCGCCGGATGATCCTGTACTGGAAGCACGCCTGGATGTGATTCGTCGGAATGGTGGCAATCCGTTCCGCGAGGAACAAATTCCCCAAGCCGTCATCGCATTGAAACAAGGTGCCGGACGTTTGATTCGAAGTCACGAAGATCGTGGCGTCTTGGTATTGTGTGATCAGCGCCTGATCAGCAAATCCTATGGCCGTATTTTTCTCGATAGTTTGCCGCCGTTGCCGCGCACGCGTGTGCTTGCTGATGTGCAGGCGTTCTTTGCAAATAATAATGCGCTAGATGAGCATGAAGTACTCGATACACAAGAAACCTGGCCATGAAATTATTAGCGTTTGAAACCGCCACTGAAGCTTGTTCCGTCGCCCTGTATATTGATGGCGAAGTGTACGAGCGTTTTGATATTGTTCCCAAGCAGCACACGCAATTGGCATTGCCTTGGGCAGAACAATTGCTGGCAGATGCCGGGATCAAAAAATCGCAACTAGATGCAATTGCCGTGGGTATCGGGCCGGGTGCATTTACCGGCGTTCGTCTTGCCGTCGCCTTGGTACAGGGAATTGCACTTGCATTGGATAAACCGGTATTGCCGGTTTCAACGTTGGCGGCCTTGGCGATGCAAGGTGCCGATCTGAAATGCGATCGTATTCTTGCCGCCATCGATGCCCGCATGGGTGAAATTTACTGTGCCGAATTTCGACTGGATAAAGATAATCTGGTCGATGCCATCAGCGAAGAAATCGTGATCGCGCCTGAAACTTATCAATCATTGTTCGATGGTTCGATGCTGGGTGTAGGCACAG
>JBOHYH010000179.1:0-4189 GCA_050737775.1 Arenimonas sp. | reverse complement strand
ATTTTCGGATGATGTGCAAGCATGGCAGGCCGGCATATTGAGCTGTTGTTTGCCCTTGCTGCTGCCGATTGGTTTTCTGGCTTTACCGGATGCACTCCTTTGTCTGGCAGCGTTGTTGTGCCTGGATGCCGCGTTGCGTCTTTTGCAAAAAAGCAGCGCGCTGGACTGTTTCCAGCTTGCCATTGGCCTGCTGATTGGTGCGAATACGCATTACCGCTTCCTGATTATTTTATTTGCAGGAGCCATGGGTTTCATTTTGGCAGGCGGTTTGCGACGTTCTCGTGACCTTGGATTTTTACTGGCTATTGTCGTGGGTATCTGCGGATGGTTGCCTCTGTTTTTTTATAACCAGCAACATGATTTTGCAGGTTGGCAGTTTCAGTTTCACGATCGTAACCCGTGGCAGTTTTCGAGTCGCGGCTTTGGGCATCTGCCAATTCAGGCAATCGTCACTACGCCGGTTTTATATGCAGCATTGCTTTGGGGTCTTTGGCAGACATTTCGGAAATGGCGGCAGGGCGCACAGCGGATGGGTCTGGTTTTTGCCTCTGCCGGAATTCCGGTCATTCTTTACACGGTTCTGGCCTTATTTGTCGATCAGGTGCGAACCAGCTTTCATTGGCCACTGCAGGCGCTTTTGGTATTGATTGCGGTGCTGCCTTTTTTACTGTCGAAAAACATTTTGCAATGGCACCGAAAAATAAATGGCTTGCTTGTTATTAGCGGGCTTGCGGGGGTATCAATTACCTTTGCCTATTTTTTGTTGGCAGCCGTGCCGGCAATGTCGGGTGTTCTTGCCGGCAGAAAAATCTATCCGGATAATTTTGTTGGCTGGAATGAGGTTTCAAAGGCTACGAAAGCTTTACTTGGCAAGGAAGAAATTCTGGTTGCCGACAATTTCATGCTGGCGGCCCAGCTACGTTTTTCATTGGCTGGTGAAAGGGACGTCTATGTGCTGGACCATCCGTTGAATCGGAAGCATGGTCGCGCACGGCAATTGCAAGACTGGAATGTCGATGGCAATGCACTTATGAGATTGGAAAAAGGCACTCCGGTCGTGCTGGTGATCGAAGAAACCGCTACCAAACAATGGCAGCGAGACAAGTGGCGTGCAAGGCTTTGCACTCAATTCAACAGCCTGAAGTTTGAAAGCATGGTCTACGGACCCGGCAAGGGGAAAAGTTTCTCGATTTTTCGTGCACGGCTTGGCTCTGAGCCAGGACACTCATGTGACACGAAAGTCCCAGAGCCGTAGCTACGCGAACGATGGGTTTTTATCAAAACAAATCCAGACCTGCTTGCCGCAGGGCTTTGCTTAGACTTATCAATGGCAGGCCAATCAATCCGGTCGGGTCGCTCGATTCAATCTTGTCGAACAAGCTGATGCCCGAGCCTTCTGCCTTGAAACTGCCGGCGCAGTCATAGGGTTGCTCTTTATGCAAATAGCGCTCGATTTCAACGGCTTTCAAGTGGCGAAAGTGCACGGTCGTGACATCGGTATTGGTAATGATCTTGCCCGGTTGTGCGCGAAAAAGACAAAACGCACTGAAAAACTGCATGGTTTTGCCACTGGCAGCGCTCAATTGATCGGCCGCGCGCTCGAAGTTTTCAGGTTTACCGATAGCTTGCCCATCCAGTTCCGCTACCTGGTCGGACCCGATCACCCAGGCATTCGGAAAGCTCTTTGCCACCGAGCGTGCTTTTGCTTCGGAAAGCCGCTGCGCAAGCAGCCGAGGACTTTCATTTGGATACGGGGTCTCGTCGACATCCGGCCTGGCGGTCTGGAATGGAAGCCCCAGGCGCAGTAATAATTCCCTGCGATAGCGCGAAGTCGAGGCCAGGATTAGATTCATTCTTCGCTCCTGCGAAGGCTTGCGGGTTCGCGTTCCGCCGCTTGTTCCGTGTTGGCGGTAGCCTGGACAAGGTCTGCGCCAGCATTCTCCAATGCTTCCAGTTGTTGCGCGATCCGGTCTCGGGAGCGGGTCAGGGCAGTGCAGGCGTTGTCGATTTCCTGCTGACTGGCAGTATCGCTATGTTGTTGAATCCAAAGACGATGTTGCAACAAGTCTCGCTTTACAGCCTTGATTTTCTCCGAGCTATCGAGTGCAGCATTGGCGATGGCGCCAATATCGGAAGGAACCCTGCCAACCACGGCTTGCATGGCCTGCATGCGTTTTTGGCTGAGATTGAGCAAGCGCTCCATGTCGTCGGCCAGATCCAGCAGGCGGAAAAGCCCGTGACTGCGTCGTTTTGCCTTGCTGCGCTGGTACCACAGAACAAGCGAAACAAGGATAATGAGGCCCAGCAAAATCGAAGAGATCAGCACAGAGGGAATTCCTGATAGCAAGACCGCAGTCTGCATTAGGCTCGGAATCTCTGCAAATAGCTGTCTCGAAAGGGTATTTCCATTTGACAGCTGACCAGCTAAGTCACTACAATTGCCCTCTTATGTCCGCGACTTTGCCCTCAGTGCTAGATGCTTGGCGCATGGTTGCGACCGGGCGGCGTTTTGAAGGATTGCTTCCTTTGGTCGGTTTTAAACGACTCGGAAGCAGCCTGATAGACGCCGAAGGCGATTGTCATTATGTCGTCGAGTTTGGGCGTGATGATCTGGGTCAGCGTTTTGTTGATCTGCATCTTCAGGCGCAATTGCCCCTGCTTTGCCAAAGAACGCTGGAGCGCTTTTTCTATCCGGTGGATATTCAGCAACGCCTGGGCCTGATTCGCGATGAAGCCGAAGAAGCTGCTTTACTGCCAGATGTTGAGGCGGTACTGGTTGACGACAACGGCAGTTTGCATCCAGCGGATCTGATCGAAGACGAATTGATTCTTGCCATACCCGTAGTACCGATTAACCCGGATTCAGAAGCTATTGAAGCCGAATGGCCGGAAGAAATAGCTGAAGTAGAAGAAACCCCTAATCCTTTCGCCGCACTATCTGCGTTGAAAGATCTAAAACGATAGTTGTCAGTGTTGGAGAAACAAAATGGCCGTTCAAAAATCCCGTAAAACCCCATCGACCCGTGGCATGCGCCGTTCGCACGACGCTCTGAGTTCCAAGCTCTTGTCGACCGACAAAACCTCGGGCGAAACCCACATCCGTCACCACATGACCAAAGACGGTTTCTACCGCGGCCGTCAGGTCGTGCAAGTGAAATCGGCGGCTGAAATCGAAGAATAAGATTCATGCCCTCAATCATTTGAGCGGCATTTGAGTCACATTCCAATAAAATAGTGCGGCGGGCTTGTCCCGCCGTGTCTATTTCCGCTGCAAGAAGCTTTAAGATGAGTAGCATGAACTTTTGAGGGTGCGGCATGACCATTTATTCACGAATCGCGGGCACGGGCAGCTACCTGCCGGAAAAAATTCTGACGAATGCCGATCTTGAAAAGATGGTCGATACAGATGACCAGTGGATTCGTGAGCGCACCGGTATCGAAGAACGTCACATTGCAGCGGAAGGCGAGACTACCAGCCACATGGGCTTTCTCGCGGCGCAACGCGCTATGGAAGCGGCCGGCGTCACTGCTGCCGATCTTGATCTGATTATTCTCGGCACGACTACTCCGGATTTTATTTTTCCGTCGAGCGCCTGCCTGATCCAGGAAAAACTAGGAGCTTTGGGTATTCCGGCGTTTGATGTGAACGCTGCCTGCTCGGGCTTTGTATTCGCTCTCGGTGTGGCCGATAAATTCATCAAAAGCGGTTCAGTCAAAACGGTGTTGGTCGTGGGCTCCGAAACACTGACACGCATGGTCGATTGGACCGATCGCAAAACCTGTGTTTTATTCGGCGATGGTGCCGGAGCCGTCGTTCTTAAAGCCGATTCGGAAACCGGAATTCTGTCGACGCATCTACATGCCGATGGCAGCAAAAAACATCTTTTGTATAACCCGGTCGGCGTTTCTGCAGGCTTCAAGCCCGAAGAGCCCAATGCCGGCGTTCGCGTGATGATGGCCGGCAATGACGTTTTCAAATACGCCGTCAAGGCTCTGGATTCGGTAGTCGAAGAAACGCTGGAAGCCAATGGCATTGATAAATCCGAACTTGATTGGCTGATCCCGCATCAGGCAAATTTGCGTATTATCGAAGCGACGGCGAAGCGTCTGCAAATGCCGATGGATCGCGTTATTGTCACCGTGAACAAGCACGGCAATACCTCGTCGGGTTCGGTGCCACTGGCGCTGG
>JBOHYH010000178.1:0-1114 GCA_050737775.1 Arenimonas sp. | reverse complement strand
GAGCCGGATAACGCTGCGATATTGTTTCCACTGGCGCGGTGCGTGCGGTGACGGGCGACGAAGAAGGAACGACTGAGGAGCAACGGCACATGCACGCACCGTGACAGACGCCGGATGCCGTGATGCGTCCGGTTGCTGCGAACTTTATTCGTAGCCGGATTCGTAATGTTTCCGATGCTTGAGAGCTTCATTCATCGATGGAGGCGTCCTGTGTCCGTGTTCGATGATGCTGATTCTGTGCACCGTGTTGCCTCCATGCACAGTAATGTTTATCAAGAGAAGACTCTTAATATTTATTTTATTTTTTATTTGTCCTAACAGTCTATTCAACGACTGACGTTTGCCTCGTCCTCAATCGGCCGCAGCAAGCGCGCCGCCGGATGCGTCGCCGCATGCACGGCGCTCAGTCTTGCAATCGACACATGCGTGTAACGCTGCGTGCTGGTGATGCTGCCATGGCCGAGCATTTCCTGGACGTGTCGGATATCCGCGCCATTGTCGAGCATCGCGGTGGCCATCGTGTGGCGGAACAAGTGACACGCTCCGCGTTTGATAATGCCGGCGCGATTAAAATAATCGCGTACTGTCCAACACACGCCGTCCGGCGATAAGCCTTGACCGTATTGATTCAAGAATAAATGCCGCTGAGTGGGTTCTATGGCTTGCTGTGGCCTTGCCTCGCGTTGATATTTGGCAATCCACGCCAAGGCGCGTTCACCGAGCGGCACAAAGCGGTCTTTGCGGCCTTTGCCCAAGCGCACATGCAAGGTGCCGCGTTCCCAATCAATATCGCTCTCGAACAGATTGGCGAGTTCCAGGCGGCGAAGCCCGGTCGCATAAAACACTTCCATCACCACCCGATCGCGCAAGCCATCGAGTGTGTCTAGATTTGGCAGTGATAACACGCGCTCCACTTCCTCCAGCGTCAGCGGTTCGCGTAAATCATCGGTGCGTTTGGGTAATTCAATATCGGCAGCCGGATTGGATGGCACGATAGCCAAGCGCACCAGCCAACGGAAGAACATGTCAATGGTAAAAAAAGTAATCCTCTGCCCATTGATCACCATCGGCTGATCGTTGGGTTTGCGGTATAAAAAAATATGCCGTTGGAACT
>JBOHYH010000177.1:0-3642 GCA_050737775.1 Arenimonas sp. | reverse complement strand
TCATTGGACAACGGGAGGTGGGAGGTGGGAGGTGGGAGGCGGAAAATCAAAAGCATCGCGATGACTGAAAATTGGGCAACAGTAAAACTGCTTGCTCCCGTCTCTCGTCTCCCGCCTCTCGCCTCCCGTCATTGATATGCCTCTTCGCCCAATTCGGCATTCGAATAGACGTTCTGCACGTCATCAAGATCTTCGAGCATATTGAGCATCTTGACGACTTGTTTGGCAGTATCGCCTTCCACACCGATATCATTGTCGGCACGCATGGTGACTTCGGCTTCGATGTATTTGAGTGATGCCGCATCCATCGCCGCTTTCACCGCTTCGAAGTTTTCCGGCGCGGCAATCACGTCGATATAACCGTCTTCGGGATAGGCCACGACATCGTCGGCACCGGCATCGATGGCGATTTCGGTAATTTTGTCTTCATCGCTACCCGGTTCGAAAGTAATCACGCCGAGTTTTTTGAACATAAAAGCAACCGAACCTTCGGTGCCCATATTGCCACCGCATTTACTGAAAGCATGGCGTACTTCGGCAACGGTTCGCAATTTATTTTCCGTCAGGCAATCGACCAATACGGCAATGCCACCGGGCGCATAGCCTTCATAGCGGATTTCTTCGTAATTGATGCCGTCAAGCTCGCCGGTGGCTTTCTTGATCGCACGCTCGATCACGTCCTTGCTCATGTTCATCGCAAGCGATTTGTCCATGGCGAGGCGAAGACGCGAATTGGTTTTCGGATCACCGCCACCATTGCGCGCGGCCACGCCGATTTCGCGAATCAGTTTGGTAAAAATCTGGCCGCGCTTGGCGTCTTGCACGCCTTTGCGACCTGCGATGGATGGCCCTCTGCCCATACTGAATATCCGTCTTTGTTGGAGTGTTGATAACAATCGGTGATTATAGCCTGAGGCTATCTCTAGCGCTCAAAACATCCGTTTTCGAGGAAGTTGGCGGTGTGCTCGGCGACTTCTTTCGAGAACACCAAACCGGTGTGCGATATCGGCATGACCATGTGTTCGCGAAGTCCCGGTATTCTGGTTTCCCAAACGGCTACGGTACCATCATGCAGGCCATCGAATTTTCGTACGATTTGCCCAAGCCCACGGCCTTTGGCACCGGCAATCATGCCCACTTCGCGATCATCGGGCACTTGCACCAAACCGCCGCGCAATAAGGGACCACTCCTGCCCGTCATAAAGCCCAGATTCTTTTCATGCAAGACGCGGGCAGTAGCACTGCCCGCCAAAGGCGAGCCCAGACAAACCGCGCGACCGGTCGGTAATTTCTGATACCTACTCAAGGTTTCCACCGCCATCAGACCGCCCAGACTATGGCCTACCAAATGCACAGGACCTGCGCCAAAGCTGTATAGCTTCATCGCCAGTTTTTCCATCGATTTGGAGGGCGTACGAAACAGGCTGGCGTAATCAAAGCGTATGGGCGCAAAACCCCGCGCACGCAAACGGCTGGACAAGATCAGCAAAGCTGGGCTGCGCATCCATACGCCGTGAAGCAGTATCACCGGTTCCGCCATGCGAAGCTTTCCCCTTGCCGAAAATGTAGGAGCGCCTTTAGGCGCGACAGGTCTGCTAAGAGTCGGTCGCGCCTAAAGGCGCTCCTACGAGCTTATCTTATTTTGGTTCCCGTACTTTAACGTGCAATTCGGCCAATTGCTTGTCCGGGATTTGCGAGGGCGCGCTGGTAAGCAGACATTGGGCCGATGCGGTTTTCGGGAATGCTATGACGTCGCGAATCGATTCGGTACCCGCCATCAATGCCGAAATGCGGTCAATACCGAAGGCAATGCCGCCATGCGGCGGCGCGCCGTATTTCAGTGCTTCGAGCAAGAAGCCGAATTTGGTCTGTGCTTCTTCTTTCGAAATGCCGAGCAAATCGAACACTGTACTTTGCATGTCGGAACGATGAATACGGACTGAGCCGCCACCGATTTCATTGCCGTTCAACACCATGTCGTAACCACGGCTTACCGCAGTTTTGGCATTCGCGATCAAGTCATTCACGTCATCGACTTTGGGTGCGGTGAATGGATGATGCAAGGCGGCGTAGCGATTTTCTTCTTCATCCCACTCGAACATGGGGAAATCGGTGACCCACATCGGTGCCCAGACATCCTTGACTTGCTTCAGGTCTTTCGCCACTTTCAAACGCAAGGCGCCCATGAAATCGCAGACGGTTTTCCAGGAACCGGCACCGAAGAAAATGATGTCGCCATTCTGTGCTTGCGTATTGGCAAGAATATTTTGCAGTGTCGCGTCGTCGATAAATTTCGAGATCGGCGAATTGACGCCTTCGCGACCTTTGCTCACATCTTCAACTTTCATGTAAGCCAGACCCTTGGCGCCATATTTCGCACAATACAAAGCGAGGTCATCAATTTGCTTGCGTGACAAGGTGCCGCCAGCGGGAACACGTAAAGCTGCAACGCGACCCTCTTCGTGATTGGCCCAATCAGTGAAAACCTTGAATTCGCAATTTTTAACCAGTTCGGCAATATCGACCAATTCCAGCTCAATACGAAGATCGGGTTTGTCCGAACCATAACGACGCATGGTTTCGGCATAGGTCATGCGCGGGAACGGAGTTTCCAGCTCGACGCCTTGCACTTCCTTGAACACCTGGCGAATCATGTCTTCAACAAAATCCTGGATATCGCGTTCGGTGATGAAGGCAAATTCCATGTCGAGCTGGGTAAATTCCGGCTGGCGATCAGCCCGTAAATCTTCATCGCGGAAGCAGCGTGCGATTTGATAATAGCGATCCATGCCGGCCATCATCAGCAATTGCTTGAACAATTGCGGCGATTGCGGCAAGGCAAAAAATTGACCTGCGTGTACGCGTGAAGGCACCAGATAATCGCGGGCACCTTCGGGAGTTGCCTTGGTCAGAATTGGCGTTTCGATATCCTGGAAACCACGGGCATCGAGAAAACGGCGCAAAGATTGCACCAAGGCAATCCGCTTGCGCATCATTTTCTGCATTTCAGGGCGACGTAAATCCAAATAGCGATAACGCAGACGGATATCTTCACCGGGATTTTCATGGTTGTAGAA
Organism: Arenimonas sp.; assembly: GCA_050737775.1. Lineage (GTDB taxonomy): Bacteria > Pseudomonadota > Gammaproteobacteria > Xanthomonadales > Xanthomonadaceae > Arenimonas. The sequence goes on along the minus strand of JBOHYH010000177.1, from coordinate 565 downwards.
CGGCAACGGATCAGATTTATTCAAAATCTCGATTTTCTCGGCCACCACTTCAACTTGGCCGGTTTTGATTTTGTCATTCACGGAATGCCGTGCACGGACTGTACCGGTGACTCTGAGGCAATATTCGTAACCAACTTCGGCGGCGGTTGCGAACGCCGGATTGTCGGGCTCGGCCACCACTTGCACGATGCCTTCATGGTCACGCAGGTCGATAAAGCAGACTCCGCCAAGATTACGAGCGACATCGGCCCAACCGCATAAAGTGACTGATTGACCGAGCATGGCCTCTGTAACAAGACCGCAAAAATGGCTACGCATGAAAACTCCAGAACAAACTAGGCGACGGGCGCCGGAAAGCCTTCTATTTTAAGGTTTTGCGGCTCCTCGGGCAAACGAAATATGAACACACGGCTTTATCGCTTGGCTAATGGCCTTGATTTACGGTATTGAAGGCTTAAGCTAACCGGGCTATCAACTAAAGAGGACCTTCCATGTTCAGATTAGTATTGCTTTTATGTTTAATGACAGGAGCGCTGACGCTACCTGCCACGGTGCAGGCACAAGT
>JBOHYH010000176.1:0-1042 GCA_050737775.1 Arenimonas sp. | reverse complement strand
AGTGTCTGCCGGAGTCATGGACATGTTTCCGAACACCGCGCATGTTGAATCCATCGCGTTATTCGAGAAATAACATGGGTATCGAGATCGAAAAAAAATTTCTGGTCGTCAATGATTCGTGGAAAGCACAAGTCTATAAAACGACGCGAATGGCGCAGGGTTACTTGAACGACATGAATGCCATGCGCGAAGGAACCCAGAAAGCCTCGGTGCGGGTTCGCATCGCCGGTGACCAGGCATTCCTGAACATGAAATCGCGCGAGCTTGGCCATACCCGTCAGGAATTCGATTACGAAATCCCGGTGGCCGATGCCGAAGCACTCCTGAAATTATGCGTCGGTGGCTTGATCGACAAGCATCGCAACTACATCAAACACGACGGTTTTGTCTGGGAAGTCGATGAATTTCTTGGTGATAACCAGGGACTGATTGTGGCGGAGATTGAACTACCGGATGCCGATGCGGTCTTTGAAAGGCCAGCATGGTGCGGCACCGAAGTCACCGATAAAATTCGTTACTACAATTTGGCATTGGCTGAACGACCGTTTGCCCAGTGGACGACAGAGGAAAAGACAGAATGTTAGTCATTGGTGTTTCCGGAAAAGAATTAACGCTGGAAGAGCGTGAATGGCTGCAACATCCGCAATGTGCCGGCGTGATTTTATTTACGCGAAATTTTGCTTCACGCGAACAAGTTATCGAGCTCACGCAATCCATTCGTGAAGCCGCTGCTCAACCGCAATTGCTTTGCGTCGATCAGGAAGGCGGTCCGGTCCAACGTTTTCGCGAAGGTTTCTTTCGCTTGCCGCCGCTGGTGCGTTTCGGTGAACATTACGCACAAGATGCACAAGCCGCATTAACACTCGCGAAAGAGCATGCCTGGTTAATGGCGAGTGAGATCCGTGCACTGGGTCTGGATTTGAGTTTTGCCCCCGTGGTGGATTTGGGACGTGGTAATCGCGCTATCGGCGATCGTGCTTTTCACGAATCCCCCTCGGTCGTTGCCGCATTCACGCAGGCTTATATTCAAGGTATGCACGAA
>JBOHYH010000175.1:0-3612 GCA_050737775.1 Arenimonas sp. | reverse complement strand
CTGTACGGCTGCCGCGAATCGCTGGCCGATGGTTTGAAGCGCGCGATGGATGTCATGCTGGCCGGTAAAGTCGCCGTCGTCTGCGGTTACGGCGATGTCGGCAAAGGCTCGGCACATTCGCTGCGCGCTTATGGTTGCCGCGTTGTTGTCACCGAAATCGATCCGATCAATGCGTTGCAAGCTTCGATGGAAGGCTTCGAGGTCAACACCGTCGAAGCCACATTGGGCCGTGGCGACATCTATGTCACCACCACCGGTAACAAAGACGTGCTGACGTTGGAGCACATGTCAGGCATGAAAGATCAGGCCATCGTCTGCAACATCGGCCACTTCGACAATGAAATCCAGGTCGAGCGTTTGAATACTTCTGATGCCGTCAAGCTCAACATCAAACCGCAAGTCGACAAATACACCTTCAAAAACGGCAATGCGATCTACATGCTGGCCGAAGGTCGTCTGGTGAATCTGGGTTGCGCTACCGGCCACCCGAGCTTCGTGATGTCGAACTCGTTCTCGAATCAAACGCTGGCACAGATTGATTTGTGGGCGAACAAAGACACCTACGAAAACAAGGTTTATATCCTGCCGAAGAAGCTCGACGAAGAAGTTGCCCGTTTGCATCTGGAAAAAATCGGCGTGGTGTTGACCAAACTGACGCCGGAACAAGCGGCTTACCTGAGCGTCGATGTGGAAGGTCCGTACAAGCCTGATCATTATCGTTATTAAGTGAGCGGAACTGACGTGAGCGGTGAACGGAAAAAACCCGGCCAATTGCCACGTCATTACGATCTGGATGTTTGGAAAGACGCGATGCGCCTTGTTCGAGAGGCGTATCGCGTTACAGCCTCTTTTCCCGATTCCGAAAAGTTTGGTTTGACCTCGCAAATTAGGCGATCTGCGAGCAGCACCTTCCAATATTGCGGAAGGTGCTGCTCGCGGTGGTCGAACTGAGTTGATACGATTTTTGACTATTGCCCGTGGCTCGCTAGCAGAATTGGACACCCAAATCTGGATTGCGCGTGACTTGGGGTATTTGACAGATTCGCAAGACTATCAAGATAGTATTCAGTTGTTGATGGCTCGATTGAATGCCCTTATTACTTCCAACCGCAAGAAAAATGAAGGCTCGCGATGACCGCTCACCCCTCACCGCTCACTGCTCACCAGACCAAAATCTCTTTCGAGTTTTATCCACCCAAAAATGATGAGCAACGCGAGTTGCTTGGAAATACCGTCAAGAAATTGAAAGCATTCAAGCCGGAATTCGTTTCGGTGACTTTCGGTGCTGGCGGTTCAACACTCAGCTACACACCAGAAACCGTCCGTGAATTGCGCCAAACCCACGGGTTGAATGGCGTTCCGCATTTGTCCTGCATGGGTGGTTCACGCGAAGAAATTTCGAATCTGCTGCAGCTTTACAAAGCACTCGGCTGCAATCGTCTGGTCGCTTTGCGCGGCGATATGCCATCAGGCATGGCGCGCAGTGGTGACTTCCGTTTTGCTTCGGAATTGGTACGTTTCATTCGGGAAGAGCATGGCGATCATTTCCGCATTGAAGTTGCCGCCTATCCGGAGATGCATCCGCAAGCCGAAGATGCACTGGATGATCTGAAACGCTTCAAGGAAAAAATCGATGCCGGAGCACATAGCGCCATCACGCAATATTTCTTCAATGCCGATGCCTATTTTTATTTCGTCGATGCCGCCCGCAAGCACGGCGTCACGCAAGACATCATTCCGGGCATCATGCCAATCTCGAATTTCACACAGCTCAAGCGTTTTTCCGAATCCTGCGGCGCGGAAATTCCGCGCTGGATCGGCAAACGCATGCAGGCTTATGGTGACGACACGGCCAGCATTCGCGAATTCGCGGCCGACGTGATTGCAGGCATGTGCCAGCGCTTGATTGATAGCGGCGTGCCGGAATTGCATTTCTACACACTGAACCTCGCCAAACCTACCCAATCGGTGCTCTCGCGTCTGGCCTGAACTCGCGCTAGTCTTGGCATATGCGTTTCCTGCCAATCAGCTTTCTGCTTTATCTGGCCTGTGCCTTTGGCGCACAGGCCGTTTCCGCGCAACCCCAAAGCATCAATCGTTGCCAGAGCAAAGACGGCAAAATCATTTATACCGACAAGAAATGTGAAGACGTTGATGCCGTGCTGCAGGAACTGCCCAAGCCAGCTTCAAGTGCAGTCGGCAATAGTGGCTATGGCTCGGTAAGAACCTGTGCACGTACGCAGGACGATCTTTTGTGGGATTTGCGTGGCGCCTTGGAAAACGGCGATATCAATCGTGCGGCCGGTCTGTTTCTCTGGAGTGGCGACGATACGGCACAGGCAAACAAGCGTCTCGACCAGTTGAACCTAGTGAGTTATCAATCCCTGATTTCCGTGGATCTTTTGTTTCCTGAATCGGAAAACACCCAAGTGCAATTCGATGAAGATGGAAACATTATTGAAGCACCTGCCAGGGGCCCTCCGGTGCCGTATGGCATTCGCGTGGATTTTTACAAGAATAAAAAGCAGACCGAAACCGGCTCGTTCCGCTTCAGCATCCAAAAACATCTGCAATGTTATTGGGTGCGCTTCTGAGCGGGCTTTAAACAGGTTAAAATGGCGGCTTCATACAGGAGTCGTCCGTCATGTCACAAACCTATCCCGATTACATCTGGCACAACGGTGAAATCAAGCGCTGGCAAGATGCTACCGTGCATGTAATGGCGCATGGTTTGCATTATGGCTCCTCGGTTTTCGAGGGCATTCGTTGTTATGAAACACAAAATGGGCATGCCATTTTTCGTTTGAATGATCACAACAAGCGTCTTTTTGATTCGGCAAAAATTTATGAAATGCCGATTCCATACACGCTGGAACAAATCAATTCTGCTTGTCACGAAGTGATCAAGGCCAATGGTTTGGGTAAAGCGTATTTGCGTCCGATTGCTTTCCGTGATTTGGGTGGCTTTGGTTTGTCGGCTGATTGCCCGACCAGTGTCTCCGTCGCTGCCTGGAATATGGGGCCTTATCTTGGTGCCGGTGTACTTGAAGCCGGTATTGATGCCTGTGTTTCAAGCTGGCAACGCATGGCGCCGAACACAATCCCGACCGGCGCAAAAGCCGGCGGTAATTATTTGTCGGGCCAATTGATTGCACGTGAAGCAAGGCGCTTGGGTTTTGGTGAAGGCATCGCGCTCGCTTCAACCGGACTACTATCGGAAGGCGCTGGCGAAAATCTGTTTTTGGTATTCGATGGTGCGTTGCATACGACGCCTGTCAGCGCCGCCCTGTTGAACGGTATCACCCGCAACACCATCATGACCTTGGCGAAAGACAATGGCATCGAAGTGGTCGAGCGCGATATTCCACGTGAGTTTTTATATCTCTGCGATGAGCTTTTCATGTGCGGCACCGCCGCGGAAATCACGCCGATTCGTTCGGTCGATGGTCGCCAAGTCGGCACCGGAAAACCCGGCCCGTTGACAATGAAAATTCAAGAATTGTTCTTTGGATTATTCAGTGGCAAGACGCCGGACAAGCGGAATTGGCTGACGCCGTTGTAATTCCGTAGGGGCGCTGCTTGCTGCGCCCAAAGATTGTCGAGGAGTTTGGG
>JBOHYH010000174.1:0-10781 GCA_050737775.1 Arenimonas sp. | reverse complement strand
TTTCAGTGCATCGTGATAAAGATTTTCTTCCGTCACTTTGCCCGGGTTGCCGCTGTAAGAACGGTACGGCAACAAATAAACGGTGACATTCGGCAATGTTCTCTTGAAAACTTCGACATTGTATTCAACGGCTTCGCCATTGCCGCCAAAATAAACCATCGCGCGTTGCTTGCCTGGATTGACCACCCAACCCTTCAGGACCAGACCATCAGTCTGCAATTCAAAGTTTTGCTCTTGAACACCGACTGGCGAAGGCGTTGGGAAATACAACATGGAGCGCTGTTTTACATAAAGCCAACTACACAGGGCAATGTAAATAAAAGCCGCCGATGCAAAAAGACGTAGCAGGATTTTTTTCAATGTCTTGATAATGAATATTCCTGCGTAGCCCGGGTCATGGCTTTATCTGACCCGGGAATGCCGAGATGTATAACCCCGGGTCAGGTGGAGCCATGACCCGGGCTACTTCAAACCAACTTGATTTCCCGTAAACGCTCCATCAGATATTCATGCGAAGTGATCGGTGTTGGATAACGATTCGGATTCTCTGCACTAATGCAGGACGGCAATGTTTCGATTAAAAAATCGGGGTTCGGATGCAGAAAGAACGGCACCGAATAACGCGGGTTGCGTGCAGCTTCACCCGGCGGATTCACGACGCGATGGGTGGTCGACGGATAAACGTGATTGGTTAAACGTTGAAGCATGTCGCCAATATTCACCACAATCGTGTCGGCTTCGGCAGTGAACGGCACCCACTCGCCTTTGTGCGACAACACTTCCAGACCGGCTGCACTGGCGCCTACGAGCAAGGTAATGAAGTTGATATCTTCATGTGCACCGGCACGCACATTCGGAATATCGGGTGCGGTGATCGGCGGGTAATGAATCGGTCGCAAAATGGAATTGCCATTATTGGTTTTATCGGCAAAAAAGTGTTGCGGCAAATTGATATGCAAAGCCAGCGCCTGTAGAACACGCGTACCTAGTTCATCCAAAGCCTGATAAAGGCCATAACCGTATTCTTTAAAGTTGACTACTTCCTCAGGCCAGACATTTGGCGCCATGACATCCGCGTATCGCGAACCTGGCGGCAATTCACGACCAATATGGAAAAATTCTTTCAAGTCCGGATATTTCGAGTCTTTCGCGGTTTCGATGCCGAATGGTGTGTATCCGCGTGCACCACCGGTTCCCTTCAGATGATATTTCAGCTTCTCATCGTTTGACAGCGCAAAGAATTGCTTGAACACACCATAGGACTTGGCTAGTTCATCGGCACTCAGGCCATGGCCACTGATGCCGCAAAAACCCCATTCGCGATAAGCCGCACCAAGTTCAGCGACGAAAGCATCTTTGTCGGTATCAAAACGTCGAATATCGAGACTGGGAATTTTGCTCATGAACCTCTCCAATTTATTTAATCAAACTGCCGCGCGCACGGCATCCGCTAATTTATCCAAGACCGATTGCATTAAAGCCGCATCGGCTGCTTCGACTGTTACCCGAATCAATGGCTCGGTACCGGAAGCCCGCAATACCAAGCGACCTTTTCCTTGTAGTGCGACTTCGGCATGCGCACGCGCGTCTTGCACGCTTTCTGATTCCAGCGGTTTCACGCCCGCAGTAATTCGCACGTTTACCGTTTTTTGCGGCAATGGCTGATAGATACTAACGGCATGCTTCAATGAAACATTCTGAGCACGCAAAGCTTCCAGAACCTGCAAGGCAGCCACAATGGCATCGCCAGTACCGCTGCGATCAAGGCACAACAAATGGCCGGAAGCTTCACCACCGAGCACGCCGCCACCTTCATGCAATGCCTGATGCACGAAACGGTCGCCGACTTTCGCACGGACGAAGGCAATGCCCGAATCACCGAGGGATTTCTCCATTGCGTAATTGGTCATCAAGGTGCCGACCACCGGACCATGCAGGCGTCCGATGTTTTTCCAGTGATTGGCCAATATCAAAATAAGTGCATCGCCATCATGCAGACGGCCATCACCATCCACCATTAATACACGATCGCCGTCACCATCGAAGGCAATACCTAAGTCGCATTTATTTTCCACAACCAGCTTTTGCAAACTTTCCGGATGTGTGGAACCCACTTGATGATTGATATTCAGACCATTGGGTTGAATGCCGATTGCGACAATCTCGGCCCCCAATTCGGAAAACACTTTCGGTGCCACGTGATACGTTGCGCCATGGGCGCAATCGAGTGCGATTTTCATGCCCTGCAAACTGAAGGTATCAGGCACACTGGCTTTGCAAAATTCAGCATAACGCGTGAGTGCGTCATTGACGCGCTGCGCTTTGCCCAAATGTTGCGAAGATACTGTTGAAAACGGTTTATCGAGTTCTGCTTCGATGGCGAGTTCGACTTCATCGCTCAGCTTTTCGCCCTTTGCGGAAAAAAACTTGATGCCATTGTCTTCGTGCGGATTATGCGAGGCGGAAATCACGATACCGGCATCGGCACGCAGGGTTTTCGTCAGGTGTGCAATGCCGGGGGTTGGCATCGGGCCCAGTAAGCGGACATCGGCACCGGCAGCGACCAAGCCCGCTTCCAGTGCAGATTCAAACATATAGCCGGAAATTCGCGTGTCTTTGCCAATCACGATGGTCGCGTGTGGCTTTTGACCTGCTAAAACACGACCCGCAGCATTGCCCAGGCGCAACATGAAATCGGCAGAGATAACACCTTCACCTACGCGACCACGAATACCATCGGTACCAAAGTATTTGCGCAACTCAGACCTCTGCTTTTTCCGGCGCAGGACGATTCATCATCAAGGCCAGTAATTCGGCAATGCGATCCCGCATTTCGCGACGATCAATAATCAGATCGACCGTACCGTGATCGAGAAGAAACTCGGAGCGCTGGAAACCTTCCGGTAATTTTTCGCGCACGGTTTGCTCGATCACGCGCGGACCGGCAAAGCCAATCAGTGCCTGTGGCTCACCGATATTCAAATCGCCAAGCATGGCCAGCGAAGCAGTAACGCCACCCGTGGTGGGATGCGTAAGCACGGAGATAAACGGCAATCCCGCGGCCTGCAAGCGACCAATCGCCGCCGAGGTTTTTGCCATCTGCATCAAGGAAAAAAGGCTTTCCTGCATGCGAGCACCACCGGAAGAGGCAAAGCAGACGAACGGGCATTTTTCCAGCAATGCGCGCTCGGCAGCGAGAGCAAATTTTTCGCCGACGACCGAACCCATCGAGCCACCCATAAAACGGAACTCAAAAGCAGCTACGCAAATATCGTGGCCTTTCAACGAACCCTTGACGGCAATCAAGGCATCTTTTTCGCCGGTACTTTTTTGTGCCGCTTTAATGCGATCGGAATATTTTTTCTGGTCCTTGAAATGCAAGGCATCGCGCGGACCGAGATCCGGCGCAATTTCTTCGACCGGACCTTCATCCAGGAATGAAGCCAGACGCTCGCGGGCTTCGATACTCATATGGTGATTGCACTTGGGGCAGACCCGGATATTTTTCTCGAGTTCGGGACCATACAGTGCAGCGCCGCAACTATCACATTTTTCCCAAAGACCTTCGGGTACCCCGCGTTTCCCGCCACCTTCGGTGCGGATGCGCGCAGGCATTAATTTGGTCAACCAACTCATGGATGTCTCGCGTTGTTTGCTGAGGCGACAGTGTAGCCGCAAACCCGACCACGGTCAGCACTGCATGGGTTCAAATACTGTCTAGGGCGTCCCGGATTGGCTTCAGGAAGGCTTCTGCCGCAGCAGCCGGATCTGTGCTGGCCGCCAAGACTTCCACCAGCGCACTGCCAATCACAATACCGTCTGCCGCCGGGGCCAGTGCTTTTGCAGATGCGGCATCTTTAATACCGAAGCCGATCATGACCGGCACCTTGGACTGTTGGCGCAAGGCGCTGGCCTTTTTCAGTACCTCATCGATGTTGATTCCGCTGGCACCGGTCACACCGGCAAAACTGACGTAATACAAATAGCCCTGCGATTCATTCGCCAAGCGATGCAGGCGTTCGGGCGTTGTTGTAGGTGCCGCGAGAGATATCAATTTCAGACCCTGTTGGTTGAAAGCGATGCGCACAGGTTCCGCTTCTTCTGGCGGCAAATCTACTAACAACACACCGTCGACACCCGACTCGACAGCTTGTCGAGCATAAGTATCCAAACCACGCATTTCAATCGGATTCAAATAGCCCATCAGCACAACCGGTGTTTCACTGTCCTGCTCGCGAAATGTCTTGACTGACTGGAAAACAAAATTGGTATTCACGCCGCGTTCCAACGCACGTTCGGAACTGCGTTGAATGGTCGGACCATCCGCCATCGGGTCCGAAAAAGGAACGCCTAATTCGATGATGTCGGCACCGGCTTTCACCAGCGCATGCATGATGCCGACCGTGCTCTCTTTCGAGGGATCACCGGCAGTAATAAAAGGCACCAGGGCTTTTTTATCTTCAGTTTTTAGATCGGCTAGTTTTATGGCAATGCGATTCGAGGAAATACTCACAGACTAATTCCTTCACGTTTCGCAATGGTGTAAATATCCTTGTCACCTCGACCGGAAAGATTGGCGAGCACAATCGCTTCTTTCGGCATTTCCCTGGCGAGTTTCATCGCTTGTGCAATGGCATGACTGGATTCCAGCGCTGCCAGAATGCCTTCTGTTCTTGCGAGCAAATGGAATGCTTCCATGCATTCATCGTCGGTAATGCCGACATAATTCGCACGGCCGGTATCTTTCAGGAATGAATGTTCAGGGCCCACACCCGGATAATCCAGACCGGCGGAGATTGAATGGGTTTCGATAATCTGGCCATCATCATCACAAATCAGATAGGTTCGATTGCCGTGCAACACGCCAGGACGACCAGCAGACAGGGATGCTGAATGTTTTCCGGTTTCGATACCTTCGCCAGCCGCTTCGGCACCGTAAATTTTCACTTGCGGGTCATTCAAGAAGGGATGGAACATGCCAATCGCATTCGAGCCACCACCGACGCAGGCAACGATCACATCGGGTAAGCGACCATGCTGTTCCAGCATTTGTGCGCGGCATTCATGGCCGACGACAGCATTGAAATCACGCACCATGCGCGGGTAAGGGCTTGGACCGGCAGCAGTACCGATAATGTAAAACGTGTCATGCACATTGCTGACCCAGTCGCGCATCGCTTCATTCAGAGCATCTTTCAGGGTTTTTGAGCCCGAGTGTACGGCGACGACTTTTGCACCGAGCAACTTCATGCGAAACACATTGATCGCCTGGCGTTCGATATCGACTGCGCCCATATACACCACGCATTCCATGCCCAACCTTGCCGCAACAGTGGCCGAAGCGACGCCGTGCTGGCCCGCGCCGGTCTCGGCAATGATGCGAGTCTTTCCCATGCGCTTGGCAAGCATGGCCTGGCCAATCGTATTATTGATTTTGTGCGCACCGGTGTGATTTAAATCTTCGCGCTTCAGAAAAATGCGGGCACCACCCACATGTTTTGACAAGCGCTCGGCTTCATAAATCGGACTCGGTCTGCCGACATAATGCTGATAATCGTGTTTCAACTCGGTCAGAAATTGCGGATCAACCCGATAGCGATCATAGGCTTCGGTTAATTCGGCAAGTGGCGCCATTAAAGTTTCGGAAACGAAACTGCCGCCGTAAATGCCGAAATGCCCACTGGCATCGGGATAGAGGTTGTAATCGTCAATTTTCATATCAATGTTCATAGGTATCCGCTTTTCGAACCTCTTCGACAAATCGCGCCATTTTTTCGCCGTCTTTAATGCCCGGCGCACTTTCAATGCCACTACTCACATCAACCGCATAAGGCCGACTGGTTTTAATCGCCTGCGCCACATTACTGGAGCTCAAGCCACCGGCCAGAAAAAACGGCTTGTTCAAGGTGGGAATTATATTCCAATCGAATTTTTCACCGCGTCCGCCGGTTTCGCCGGGGCGATGACCGTCCAGTAAAAATGCCGCTGCCGAGGGATAGCGTTTAATTGCCTGTATGGGATCAAGTGCGCCTTCGCCCATCGGCAAACTCTTGATAAATGGCAGACCGAAACTGCGGCAGAACGTATCGTTTTCAGCACCGTGAAATTGCAGAAAATTGGGAGACAGCGAACGAATCGCCGATGACACTTCGACACCTGTGTTATCCATGAACAAGGCAATCACGCTCACCAATGGCGAACAAGCCTGGCGCAAGCCTTCGATCTGCTCTTCATCCAACTTGCGTTTGCTTTGTCTGGCAAAAATAAACCCGATGGCATCCACACCCAATTCAACTGCCAGACGAACGTCGCCAGGACGTGTCAGGCCACAAAATTTTATTCGCGTTCTCATAAAGTTACCTGTCCAGGTAATGCCCATTCTTGCGGATATTTGGCACCAAGAAACACCAAGCCCTCAGCCGGTGCAGTCGGACCAGCTTGTGTTCGATCTTTCAATGCCAATAATTCGGCCATCCAGCCCATGGGTTTTTCACCACGACCAATAACAATCAGACTGCCCACAATATTGCGCACCATGTGATGCAGGAATGCATTGGCCTGCACTTCCACGATCACTTCTTCACCATCGCGTTTGACACTTATTTCGTGCAGGTCGCGATTGGGATGCTTGGCCTGGCATTTCACGGTACGAAATGTCGTGAAATCATTATGGCCACAAAGTGCCTGGGCTGCCTCATGCATGGCATCGGCATTCAAAGGCAGACGTTCCCAGCTCAGGAAATGACGTTGCATGGCCGGCGGTATGGTTCGATTCAAAATGGTGTAACGATATCGTCGCGCACGTGCCGAGTAGCGCGCGTGAAATTCGTCCGGCATCGGCTGACACCATAAAACCCTCACGTCGCGCGGCAGTTGCGTATTGGTACCCAGCACCCAGGCACGGTTTGTTCTTGTTGAATCACTATCGAAATGAATGACCTGGCATTGTGCGTGTACGCCTGCATCGGTGCGGCCCGAGCAAACGACTTCCACTGGATGATGGGCAACAAAAGACAAGGCTTTTTCAACCGCCGCCTGCACGGTGGAATCTTCACTCAAACGCTGCCAGCCGGAAAAATCGCTGCCGTCGTATTCAATGCCCAAAGCGTATCGCATAGTCATTCATAAAAAACTAAGGGCCGGCGAACCGGCCCCTTTATAGAAGAAACAGGTGAAAAAATTAGCCAAGCTCACCGATAATACGTTGTGCCATGGCTTTTGCAGGAGCCGAGCCGCTTGCAGCGACCTCTTCCAGCATGGAACGGGCACCTTCGACGTCACCGATTTCGAGATACGCACGCGCCAGCTCGATTTTGGTTGAACTTGCAGCATCAATATCCATCAATTCGGATTCCGATCGATGGATGTCGGGCATATTGTCGAGCGCCACAAATTCGCTTTCGCTCATCAACATGATGTCGTCGGGTTGATCGGCTGCAGGTGTTGCGGTTTCCGGTGTCGAGGTTCCCACAATGGAAACCGCTTCAAGATTATCGAGCTCATCGAGATCTTGTTGCGAAAGGAATGCAGGTTCTTCATCAACCGGTGCCGGTGCCGGGGCTGGCGTAATGACCGGAGCCGCGATGGTTACTACAGGAGCTTCCTTGGCCGCTGCTTCAAACTTCGGAGCATTCCATCCGGCTTGATTAAATAAAGCATGTCCCGGCAACAAAGCCACGCCCATCACTACAGCTTCGCGCCAACGTGGATCTTGAGCAGAGCTGACATGGGTGCGCATCGTCTGGGCAGTCGCTTCGAATTCCTTGCTTTCGCCACGCGTGTAGTGGAAGCGCAACAATGCCAGATGCGCTTCAAGGTCTTGCGGCTTTGAACGCACTGCATTGCGAAGCGAGATCAACTCGGGCTCTTCCACCGGTGCCGCGGGAGTCAAGGATATCGGAGGTAAGGGCTTGGTTTTTTGTGCTGCCTGTACTTGCGTGTTGTTATCCACTTTGACTGCCTTGCCAGGCGCGGTCTTGTCATTGTGGACGCTTTTTGCATCCTGCAAGGACGATAGGCTTGCCTGCAAATCGGCGTCATCGGAAATGCGACGCGACACGACGGGTTCATCTTCTTCCGGCTTATTCTTGCTGCGACGCAAGAACCAGACCAAACCACCCAACAGCAATAAACCGCCAGCGCCGTAATGCACCATCGGGTTCATGTACCAAGGGTCTTGAGCTGCGGCTGGTTCAGCGGCAGTGGCATCCACAGGCGCATCTGTTTTTACATCAACGGCTGCTGCAGGCTTGACGGCTGGAGCTGCTTGTTGCTTTGCCATTTCATCCTGCAAGGCCTTCAACTGACTGTCTTTCATCTCGATCAGTTTTTGCGTGTCGGTTTGCTGGCTTTCAAGATCCGTGACACGGGATTTCAAGTCGGAAATTTCAGAATCACGTACAGCAATATCTTCACGAGCCTGTGTCAGTTCGGCGCGTAACTCAGTACCACCTGCCGCCGATGCACCCGATTGCGCTGCTCTTGCAGAGCTTGTCTTGCCACTTGGCGGAATGATTTCCAGACGAGCTTTCGGTCTGCTGGTTTTCGCGACCACTGGCTTGGGCTTCGGTTTTTCAGCGACTGGCGGCGGCGCGACTTCTGCAACTTCAGGCGTTGTTGGTTCAACAGGAGTGTCCGCGACCGTTTCGCTTGGCTGCGGCACTGGTTGACGCTGCGCCCGTAAATTGGTGGACTGCTCGGCAACCAGGGCAGCGGCTTGTTCGTCGGTAAGAATTGTCGCTTCGTCACGACCCGGAATACGCAATACCGAGCCACGCTTAAGTTTGTTTACATTGTCGCCATCGAAAGCTTCCGGGTTGGCGCGCAATAACGCCACCATCATTTGTTTTACTGTCACGCTAGCATCAGGTTTAACTTCTTCAGCAATTGACCAGAGCGTTTTTCCGGGCGATACCGGGCCATAAGCGCCTGTATTGGCCGTAGGCGTAGGCTCTTGTGGAATAGGAGCTGGTGCTGGTGCGGGCGGAAAGTAAGTAGGTGTTGGTTCAGCCGCAGCAACCACCGGATCTGGTGCTGCAACCGGCGCAGGCGCTACAGGAGCGGGCTCAGGTACCGGTTCAAAAACCAGTGGCGCCGCAGCGGGTTGTTCGGCGACTACCGGTGCTGGCTCGGGCTCCGGCTTCAGAACGATGGGCGGCAAAGTAGGTTCCGGCGGCGGTACGTACTGGACGGGCGCCACGGCAACACTTGGTGCTTCCAATGGCTTGAGAATTGCCTTGGCGATATAGGGCGGATCGATTAAAGCCGTATATTCCTTGGTAATACTGCCACGCCCCCAGTCGGCTTCGATCAGGAAACTCAAGAAAGGCTCGACGAATTTTCCGCTCGAAGTCACCAGCACTACGTTCTGACCGCGCGCATTTTTACCGATACTGAAAGACAGGTTTGCCGTCAGGTAGCCCGGTCTTTGCAGGCCGACACGCTCAAAAGCCTCGGGAGATGCCAAGCGTACATTCAGGCTGTCAACCTCACCCGGCATTGCAGCAAAGATGGGGATTTCCGCAACAAGTGGTTGATTTAAGCCGGATTTCACTTGCAACTGGCCTAGACCTAATGCCATTACTTGCGAGCTTCCCAAGGCCAATCCCATTGCCAAACTCAGCTTTAAGTATCGGTTATTCACGCGCAACACTCCCCATCCTGATTCGTCGCCAGCTCACCCAAGTCTAAAATTTGGCATGGATGATTGGATATATTCCCTATGAAATAACCGTTTACGCGCCTTTTTTCAAGAGCTTTCTGTCAATCAGCAGCTCTGCAATCTGAACCGCGTTCAGTGCGGCACCCTTGCGAATATTGTCCGAAACCACCCAAAGATCTAGGCCACGCGGGTGTGAGATGTCTTCACGAATACGGCCAACATAGACCGAATCATTGCCCGAAGCATGCGTCACCGGGGTCGGATAAGCCCCAGGTTTATGCTCGTCAACTACTTCAATACCGGGGGCTTTTTCCAATAATGCGCGCGCTTGTGCGGCGGTAATTTTGTCGCGCGTTTCAATATGTACCGCTTCCGAGTGACCGAAGAACACAGGCACACGCACCACCGTCGCATTGATTTGAATATCCGGAGCTGAAAGTATTTTCCGGGTTTCCCAGACTAGTTTCATTTCTTCGGTGGTGTAACCGTTTTCCAGAAAGTCGCCGCCGTGTGGTATCACGTTAAAAGCGATCTGGACCGGATACACCTGCGGGTTCGGATCCTGAAAACTCAGAATGGCAGCCGTTTGCTTGCCGAGCTCTTCCATTGCCTTCTGGCCCGTGCCTGATACCGACTGGTAAGTCGCGATATTGATGCGGGTAATACCGTAAGCCCGATGAATCGGTGCCAACGCCACCATCAATTGCATGGTCGAACAATTCGGGTTGGCAATAATGCCGCGAGGAATGCTGGCCAGTGCATCGGGATTCACTTCCGACACCACCAATGGCACATCGTCGTCACTGCGAAATGCGGAACTGTTATCGATCACGATAGCACCGGCAGCAGCAAATTTCGCTGCGTACTCTTTTGAAGTGGAACCACCCGCCGAGAACAGAGCGATATCGACACCCGTCGGATCAAAGCTCGCCAAATCCTGAACCGTGATTTTATGATTGCCAAAGTCCACCTGTTTACCTGCCGAACGCTCGCTGGCCAGAGGAATCAGTTTCTTGATCGGAAATTTGCGTTCCTGCAAAACCGACAACATCACCTCGCCTACCGCACCGGTAGCACCAACAACGGCAACAACAAATTCTTGTGGACTGGTCATGATTTT
>JBOHYH010000173.1:0-4280 GCA_050737775.1 Arenimonas sp. | reverse complement strand
GCAAATGAGCCAGGCTGAGAAAGTGCTGGGGTCGAGCTATAACGATTTGACCGGCACGGGATTACTGGACGGACCTTCCGGCAATGCGGCGCTGAACGGTGTCCGGGTTTGGGTTGAGGCGGTATAGGCCGGGCCTTCGGCCCGACATGCGATGACGACCATTTGTCGGGCCAGGGCCCGACCTACGTTACTTTAATAATCACTTTGCCTTTTGCACGCCCGGCCACCAGATATTCAAAAGCCTCGATGCCTTGTTCAAACGGAAATACCCGGTCGATGACCGCCTTTATTTTTCCTTGCTCGATCAATGGCGTAATTTGATCTAGTTGTTCACCACTGGACTCGGTCATATAGCGAAAGTATCGGGCATTTTTTGTTTTCGCCGTCGCATAAACCTTGCGGGACATCATCCACATCACAAAACGTATGATGGGCTTTTTGCCGAATATATTCCGCATCTCGATATCCGGAGGTCCTGCGACACTAATCACGACACCACCGGCTTTTATTTGTAAGAACGCCTGCAAAGTTTCTTTGCCACCGAGTGTGTCGAACACGGCATCGTATTGATTTTTGATTGCAGCAATATCGACCTGGTCATAGCAAAACACTTTGTCCGCGCCAAGTTTCTGCACCCAGTCGGCATTCTTCGAGCTTGTGGTCGTGTGCACAATCAAACCCATCTGTTTGGCATATTGAATCGCGAAGCTTCCCAAGCCGCCAGAACCGGCGTGGATCAAAATACTATCACCAGATTTCAAATGGGCTCTGTCTGCAAAACCCTGCACGGTGGTCAATGCCACCAAGGGGAACGATGCGCTTTCCTCGAAACTGCACACAATCGGCATCAATGCGACAAAAGCTTCCGGCTGCACCGTGTATTCGGCCAAGGCTCTCAGAGTTTCACGGCTTGCCCGTACATAGACTTTATCGCCTGCCTTGAATCGGGTGACTGAGCTACCGACCGATTCCACCACACCTGCTGCATCAAAACCCATGGTGATGGGGAACGGCATCGGCATTACTTTTTTGAGATCACCATGCAGCAGTTTGTAATCAATCGGATTCAAACTCGCCGCATGCACCTTGATGCAAACCTCGTTGGCGGCCGGCGATGGTTTTTCGATGGTATTCAAACGCAAACTATCGCGTTCGTTGCCATAGTGCATGGCCTGCCATGCTCGCATAGTACTCAAGTATCTTCTCCGTTCCGGCTATTCGCGGCTTACACCGCTCCTACACTGCGACAAAGGCAGTTTCAAAGATTGTAGCACCTGACCATTGGTCGAATTTTCCAGCACTGCAAGCAAGCCGGTCTGGCCCATCGCCCCGGCATTTGACAAGGCAATATTGAAATCTTTCGTGGTCATTTTTCCATTGAAGCGATAAGGCCCTAGCCATTGCCTGACGACGCGATCATGTTTCAACAATTTCCCGGCATTTTCACCGGCGCGCACCTTGCTGCTCAAACCGTCCTGGTAAACCGCCAGATACCACTGTGTATTCGGAAGCGCATTCAAGGACGACAAGGCAACTTTCGCCTTCCACTGCTCACCGGTGCCATTCGCCTGCAGTGCAATGGATGCGATTGCCAATTCGCCATTGGCTTGTTTGATAAAATTTTCCGAGCGATCCGGCCAGGACCAACTCACACCGGTTTGTTCGCCGACCATCACCTGTGGCGTGTAAACCTGGCGAGAACCTTTTCGCTGCACGCGGGCATATTGCCTGAGGGTGTAAGCATGGTTCGCAAAACGATCAGGCCAGCCGATGTCGTCCCAGTAATCCACATGAAAGGCCAGGAAATTGGCATTGATATCGGTCCGATGCGCTTGCTGCGACATCCAGACATCCGCTGGCGGACAGCTACTGCAGCCTTCCGAGGTATATAACTCGACAACTGGCGTAATAAATTTGCCGCTTTGTGTCTGGCAACTCATTGGCTCTGCCGCAAAAGCCAGGTTTGAAACCAATGCAATTCCGGTTATGACCATCAAATTTTTCATACCACCTCCGTTTCATTACCCAACAGAGTGAGCCGACACCGAAAAAGGTGCGCGGTTTTGAAAAAATTACCGGCCTGAAGACGCCATCAGAATGCTACGCGGTTTTTTCAGCAAGCCTTCAATATTCGATCTTGCCTTCGCTTCATGCGATTCAAGAAAAAGCTCCGACAGATAAATACGTGGCGAATCCAGCAGGTTCTTCAAGAATTTTCGGCGATAAAACTGGAACATCCAGCCGGGCAATTTGCCGCGATACTCAGTGGCAATGGCTTTATCGTAAGCAAGGAACTGTGCAGTTTCAACGCCGAGAATCGCCATATCGCAATCAAGAAAAAGCTTGCTGTCTTCATCAAGATTGCCCGCATGAAGATGGCCATGTCTGGCGGTGAGTTCAATCAGGCCGGAAAGTTTGATTAAATTGATCGATTCATTTGCCAAATATTTACCAACGGCTTCGACGGCAAATTCGGCACTGCGCATTTCGTTATCCTTGCGACCGGCGTGATAGATCGCATCGTGATACAAAACGGCAAGATACACTTCTTTCGGATATTTCCAGCCAACGCTTTCTGCCACATTGCGATAGTGTGCAGCAACTTCATGCACATGCTGGATATTGTGATAAGCCCGGGGCGGCTTTTGATAAGCCGCCTCGAGTTCTGCCCACAGGGCTGCGGGCATAAGGAAAGGTGCAGAAATATCAGTGGTGATGACCACCGGCTCCGTGCACGTGGCCATGCGCCAATTCTTCCAGGCTGGCATCGCGCACTTCCATGACTTCGATGGCGAAATGCAGCGTTTGGCCTGCCAGTGGATGGTTACCATCGACGGTGACTTCGTTATTGTCAACTTTGGTCACGACGACCGACATTGGGCCTTGTGGTGTTTGCGCCTGAAATTCCATGCCGACTTCAAGTACATCGACGCCTTGGAAAGCTTCTTTAGGCACAACTTGGATCATGATCGGATTTGGCATGCCGTAACCTTCTACTGGTTGCACAATGACGTCAAATTTATCACCCACGCTTTTGCCGGTCATTTCATTTTCCAAACCTGGCACGATATTACCGGCACCATGCAAGTAAGCCAAAGGCTCGCGGCCTTCGGAGCTATCAATCACATCGCCAGCCGCATTGGTCAAAGTGTAGTTAAAAAGTGCAACGGTGCGCTCAGCGATTTGCATAAAGGTTCCTTAAAATGAATGAAAGCCCGCCATGGCGGGCTTGAGGGGCGATATTTTAGGCGATTAGGCACTGCATTGCATTAACAAACAGGCTTCAGTTCAGTATTCGCTGTAAAACAGGCTACTGGAACAGTTTTTTAATGCTGCAGACCAGTTTTTCCGGCCGTGTTGTAGGCGCAAAACGCGCCACCACATCACCTTGCTGGTTTATCAGGAATTTCGTGAAATTCCATTTGATCGATTCGGAAAACAGGAATCCGCGTCTTTCCTTCTTCATGAATTGGTAAAGCGGATGCGCATCCGGGCCATTCACCAATATTTTCTCAAACATCGGGAAGCGCACACCGTAATGCTCACTGCAATGCAGTTGAATTTGAGAATTACTCAATGGCTCCTGATTGGCGAATTGATTGCAGGGAAACCCGAGGATACATAAGCCCTTGCCGGCAAATTCGTTATGCAAGGCTGCTAGCGACGAAAACTGTGGTGCCAATTTGCATTTGGAAGCCACATTCACCACCAGAACGACCTGCCCTTTGAAGCGGGACATTGGAACGCTCTGGCCATTGGTCAGTCTTGCCTCAAAGTCGTAAAAACCAGACATTCTGCCCCCAAGATTTCACGCCCAGGTATTTTCAACATCTTAGGGGTGCCTTAAGCGTTAAAGCAATGAGACAATAGGCAGAGTTAACGAGTTATAACAAATGTCCTCAGCTTTTATTACCGAAACCGTCCTTGATGTTCGTCACTGGACCGAAAATTATTTCAGCTTTACCACGACTCGTGACGATGGCTTTCGTTTCGAAAACGGCCAGTTCGTCATGATTGGTCTTGAGGTTAACGGCAAGCCATTGATGCGGGCCTATTCGATTGCGAGTGCAAACTGGGAAGAGCAACTCGAATTTTTCAGTATCAAAGTTAGCAACGGTCCGCTGACATCGCGTTTGCAACACATCAAACCCGGTGATACGGTTTATCTCAGTCGAAAACCGACAGGTACTTTGCTGTTGTCGGATTTGTTGCCGGGAAAAACCCTGTATCTGCTTAGTACTGGTACCGGGCTGGCCCCCTTTCTCAGCACGATCAAAGAT
>JBOHYH010000172.1:0-2216 GCA_050737775.1 Arenimonas sp. | reverse complement strand
GGTCAATGCCGCGAGAGAGCCTGTTCTGTTTGGACACGGTTCTGGAAACCGAGTGGGTGTGGAGGCACTCGCGGCTCCTTATTTCCCCAAGGCACGAAGCTCTTCAACACGCTTCACTCGATGCCGTATGTATGCTGCGAGCCTGCTGCTTTACCAACACACGGAGTCACAGAGAAGGTCTTATCCATGATCGAATAATCACGCGCTCTGAAACATCAAGGAAAAACATCAAAACCCCTTGTCACAAAGGGGGCGTCCATGTATGTCCAGATTTCTTGACCACCGAACAAGAAAGACCAGGAGAACTAGTTAAATCCTTGGTTGTCCTTGTTTTCTAAAAACGGTCTCTCGCATCAGATCCGATCAAAAGTGCTATGAACGGACCAGTTAATAACCTAGCGCAGTCAACAAATAACGCTCGAAAATTCTGTTTAAGCTCTCTGCACACACTTGCATAACCAAAAAAACCATCAAACCTTCCATGCAGGGCAGCTCGCAGGTAATATTTTTTGGCTGAAGCCAAGTCACTGTTCTTAGGCCTCGTTCTATAATACTGCGCGAAACCAAGCATGACTTGTGGTGTTTCTTTTATTTCTTTTGCAAAGTTAAGGTATTTATAAGCGGACAAATAATCAGCTTCATTTCTTTTCATTAAAGCTCTTGCTAAATAACAAAATGAAATTGGGTCAGGAGTAATTGCTGCTGCAAGCCGATAATGATAAACAGCAGTTTCAATGTCTGGTGTAAAATCAAACCCACCCGTTTCATATATTAAACCAACGCACAAGTGACCCGCTAATATATGACTTTCGTCTCGAGATTGAAGCAGTTCCTTCCCAATTTTTAATGCTTGGGCCGCATCGCCACAATCCAGCATCTTCATTGCTGCTCTAAATTTTGCAGTACTTACGGATTTCATGGCTTTGGGTCAGGGAGTTCAAGTTCTTCACGTTGCGTTTCTCTTCGGGCGCCAGCACGGCCCTCCTCAATGCGCTCTTGCTGCCTTACTCTGCCACTACTCGGATTATTTCCATTGCAAGCACCAACAACGATACACGCGCCATACAGGACTTCTCGCGCAGTTTTAGCGGTGACATAAGGGCCAACCACTCCGGCAGTAGCAACAATGGTTTCTGCTGCTACAGGAGCTACGATTGGAGCAGAAGCAATACCTGCTGCCCCCGCAGTAGTGATTGTCTTTGATTGGATTGCAATTTTATTTGCATCTTTCTGATCAATTCTAGATGGATGTGTTGACTTCATGCTTGCGTTCGTCGCAGCGCTACCAGCGAAAATTCGAAGTAGTACCTCGCCAAAACCAGTTCTACGTTCCCGACTTCGTCTCGAATCTGCATTCTTTGTAGAGTTTTCACGAGTTGAAACGCAAGTCATTTCGCACATTTTGCTTACTTCACGATATCGATCACAAAACGCACCAGAACACCTACCATCAGGATCCGTAAATTTATAAGGATTATTCGCCGCATAGTAATAGCGATTAAAATTCCACCCGGTATCCATATCCGATTCCATCGGATCTACAGACAAGAACCGTCCAATCATCGGATCATAATAGCGCTGAACAAAGCGACCCGACGTGACTTTCCCGCGCCGACGGTGCGAGCGCTTGATGCGGTGCGGCTGGGCAATGGCTAAAACGGCTGACACGGGTTTGCGTTACCTAAAAAATTCCTTGAGACGCTTTTTCGCCTACCCGCGCTCGCACGTCAAGGCTTTTCTTTTTCCGAGCACGGGGCAATGGGTGTTAAAGCCGCTGCGACAAAGTATGGACAAGCGATAGCGGTGAGCGGCTTTCACACGCATTGGCCGGTGCCATCGTTGGATCTTGGTTGATTAGTACGACAAAGGCTGGGATGGGGGTGCGTTGTTTGCACCGCCATTTACACACTCTTTCCTGCTGGCCAGCGCGTGGCGATGCGCTCACCGAAGCGACGATGACAAACCCACGCGCAACGCAGCGTACACCGTCCGAAGGCGGCCCGATGACATAACGACTGATTATGCGGTGAGCGTTCGGATAGTGATGATCGCCGGATGACAACCCGCGAACGAACAGTGGGGTGGCGGCTCTATCGCCACCACAGTGTGCATAATCTGCGTTATGTCGAGAGGGCCGCAGGGATTGCCCGATAGATTCTTCGGAGCCGGATAACGATTGCGATAAAACCTCCACTGGCGCGGTGCGTGCGGTGACG
>JBOHYH010000171.1:0-97716 GCA_050737775.1 Arenimonas sp. | reverse complement strand
CTTTTGGCCGAAACCACATTTCGCGTGAGGTAAAAGCATAGGCACCCATCGCCGTCTCGGTAACATAGAGTTCGTGCGGGCGGCTCACCAAGGTAAACGGCGGGGCGACTTCCAGGCTGAATTTCTTTCCGTCATACAGATAGCCCTTTTCAGCAATGACGACATGGACTTTCCCATCAAGCCGGTAAACATGTTGGGCAGCTTCTTTTTCCAGCGGCAATCCATCGCCCGGACCAAATGTCTTCTTGTCCAACACGTCGAATGTGGCGGTATCAAAATGCCAACGTTGCGGCCCGGCATAATTGTTGCTAAACCAGATTTCCCCCGGCCCGGTTTCCACCAGGCTATCCACGCTGGCGTCGCCTAAATCGATGGTTTTTTGGATCTGCCATTTACCGTCAATAATTTTAAGTATCAACAGACTATGGTGTGCGAGCGCATAAATGACATTTTGATCAAAGCGCGATTTTTCAAACAGGTGTACCAATTCTGTTTGGTCATCCAATAATATTCTCGGAGCTGTACTGCCCTTGTCCAGTACCAGCAAACCGGTGCGATGGCCGATCAACAATCCGGCATCATTGCTGTCAAAGACATAGGCTTCATACTCCACCCACGGCTTGCCTTCATAGCGGCTGGTACCGTCCGCCATCGGAATAATTCGCGCAATGCCGCCAGTGCTCGCAACCCACAAAGCATTTTCATGCCATTCAAAATCACTGACGATACCTTGCACACCTTGGCTGGCATCGAGAAACGACCAGGGGGATGGCATTGCCAGTCGTATGAGATCGCCTTCCGTCGCGACCCATAAGCCACCTTCGTTATCGACGCTCATTGCGGCAACAGCGAAGCTACCCAGCTTCAATCTTTCCAGTACCGAGAAGTCCTGGCCGAAACGAAACAGTTCTCCGAGTCGCGTGCCCACAATGAAACTGCCATCTGCCATTGCCATGACTTCGTAAGTCTGGCTATTGCTCAACTCGGAACCGGCGTTGTTGGGAAGGCGCTTCAGGCCTGTTTCATCGGCACGATAAAAGCCGTTATCCGACACCAATAAACGCCAACTACCTTTATCAATCATGCCGGCCAGGGCGAGTTTACTGAATGCTTCACCACCCGGCTCAAGCTCGAAATGACCATTGATGAACTTCGTGAAACCAAGTCCATCAACACGGGCATATAACACGTTTTTTTGCGGAAACACGCTCCGGACGTCTTCCGACAACGGCCAGTTCCGTGTTTTTTTTCTGTCGTAACTTATGAAAAAAAGCGATTCCTCGGCGCGAAAGTAAACGCCTTCTCCGGTTTTAAAGACTTCCCAAACGATTCCAACATGACGCTTGTCGCCCTTGAGCCCACTGAGCGTCAGTAATTCCTGAAAGCTGGTTTTTCCCTCTTTATCGGTGACCAGTTCGCCGAATGTATCGTAGCTGGCAACGTAGATTTTATTGTCATCGGCACGAATAAGATCGCGTGCTATTTGCTTGCCCGGTAATTCGATTAACTCCCAACTGGTTCCGTCGTATGTTAAAACTCCTTCGGAGTTGCCTACAAAAAGGCGGCCGTCTTTGTCGCTCGAGATACTGAAATGCTGCGGGTTTGCATTGAAGTCTTTTGCCGTATATCTCTGCATCAAGGGCTCACCATGCAACTTCATGCCCTGCGCGAATAACGACGCACTCTGGCAAAGGCACAGAGAACTCAGCAGCAGAAAAACAAAGTTGCGGATGGATTTATTCATGATGCCTTATAGGGGTGACTAGTCTGGCTTGGTGAGTTCGTATCTTAATAAATGATACTCTGTTAACCAGATCAGGCTGGATTATTTCATGACGCTGCTTAGTGTGAACGTTAACAAGGTCGCGGTTCTGCGTAACTCCCGTGGCGGTCATTTGCCTTCTGTCATTGAAGCCGCAAAAATCGCGATGGCTGCCGGGGCCGGTGGAATTACCGTTCACCCCCGTCCTGATTTACGTCATATTCTTCCTTCTGATGTACGTGCTCTGGCCGCTCTGGTGGCCAACAAGGTCGAGTTCAATATTGAAGGAAACCCTTTTGCCGAAGCACGCGGCGAATACCCGGGCTTGCTGTCGCTGGTGCGGGAAACCAGACCCACTCAGGTGACTCTGGTTCCAGACGGCGACGGTCAAATCACTTCAGATCACGGTTTTAATCTGCGACAAGATCATGAGCGCCTGCATCGCGTCATTTCCGAATTAAAGCCTTTTTGCGAACGTATTAGTTTGTTTGTAGATCAGGATGTCGATGACTTGCCACTGCTTGTCGAATTGGGTGCCGATCGAATAGAAATATATACCGGTCCCTATGCCGACAGCTTCGAGAACGGTGATGTAAAACAGAACTTGTCTGCCTGTCAGGAAACAGCGTTACGGGCCCAGGCCCTCGACATCGGCATCAATGCCGGCCATGATTTAAATCAGAAAAATTTACTGCCGTTTTTGGCTGCCCTGCCAATGGTCAGAGAGGTTTCTATTGGTCATGCACTTTTCAATGATGCTTTGTACGATGGCCTGTATGCCACCGTACAAAATTATCTGCACGCGATTGCTTCCACCCGTTAGTTGGAAGCTAGGCTGAGGTTTTCAACACCTGCGTTATTCGCGATTGCCATCGCCTGGGCAAAGCTCTGATAGCTTGCATCTGGCTCACCAAATACTTGTACGGTGTATTTGCCATCGGCTTTTATCGCCTGGGTAAGATGTTGCTTGAGTTCACCGGGACTGATCATTTGCCCATCCAGCGAAAACGTATCACCGGCTTGAACAATCAATTTATGTGGCTCGGCTTTTTCTGGTGTCGGCGGTGAAGGCGCAATTTTTTGACTGATCGTCTGCGTTACTGCAGGCGTGACCAGCATGAATATCACCAACAAAACCAACATCACATCCACCAACGGTGTGACATTGATTTCAGCCATCATGTTTTCGGTCGTTGCTCTATTCATAAGCCACCCCTTGTGTTGGTTGATGGCTTATATCTACACCCGTCTGCCAATTTTGGCAAATAAAAAAACGCCGCCTTTTGGGGCGGCGTTGCTACAAGATTTATTGATTCGCATTTTATCTGGTGGCTGGATCAACCGCCCGATTTTACGAAACCAATTTTTTTCAAATCTGCATTTTTTGCGCGGGCCAATACTTTTGCCAGTACTTCGTACTCGGCTTCCGGATCGGTATCAATTTCCAGCTTGCCTTGACGATCTTCTTCCAGCTCGCTCATAGCATTGAATTGTGCTTCCAGCGCTCTCATGTCGATCGGCGTACCGTTCATTGTTACGACACCGCCGGCATCAATCCTGATCTTGACCGGTTCAGGTGGATTCGGCGGTGCTGGTGGCGGATTCAATGTTGGCTGCGGAAGATCGACTTGAATCTGGTGCGATATGGGTGGCGCCGTCACCATGAAGATGATCAGCAAGACCAACATCACGTCAACCAGAGGCGTGACATTGATATCTGCCATTGGGCCGCCGCCGGAGTTTGAAGAAAATGCCATTGGTTCTACTCCGTATCAGCGTTCGCGGGTGGAAACAAAACCGACTTTACGAACACCGCGGTTTTTTGCCGTCGTGGTTGTCTTTTCGATCAGTTTGTACTTGGTGTCTTTGTCGGCACGAATATCCAGTTCCGGCTGCGGATCCATCGTGATGATGGTATCCAGCTTGGCTTCAAACGCATCCTGGCTAACTTTAACATCGGCCCAGTAGATGTCGCCGTTTGCCTTGACAGTGATCGTTACGGGCGGTGTCTTGAGCTCCGCTTTTTCTGTCAACGATGCCTTTGGCAGCTCAACCTTGATTTTATGCGTCATCAACGGCGCAGTAATCATGAAGATGATGAGCAGAACCAACATCACGTCCACAAGGGGCGTGACATTGATATCGGCCATCGGGCCGCCGCCGCCGGAATTTGAGCTAAATGCCATAAAGCTTTCCTTAAAATGCCTGCTCTAACCGTCTGCTTGAATTAACGCTTATCGCCGCCGACGCGAGCGCCGGTTGCAAAGAAGTCGTGCAAGTCATGGGCAAAGGTATCGAATTTTGCGTAGGTATTACGGTTGCTGCGTGTGAAGAAGTTGTATGCCAACACGGCAGGAATAGCAACGAACAAACCGATAGCGGTCATGATCAGAGCTTCACCGACGGGACCTGCAACGCTGCCGATATCCGCTTGGCCGGAAGCACCAATATTGATCAAGGCGTGGTAAATACCCCAAACGGTACCAAGCAAACCCACGAAAGGTGCAGTGGCGCCGACGGTTGCCAACCAAGTCATGCCGTCTTCAAGACGTGCGCTTTCACGTGTAACGACTTGACGCAAAGTGCGGTCGATGAATTCGGAACGGTTCAGCGATTCTGCCAAACGGTTACCTTCACTACGCTGATGGTGAGCTGCGGCTTGAGCACATTCCAAAGCAATTTTGGAGAAAGGCTCGTTAGCTGGTTGCTCTTCCATGGCACGAATAGCTTCCTGGGGATTGCTTTCCCAGAAGGTGGCCATCACCTTATCGGCGCGACTGGATACAACACGACCTTTGATGAAATTGGCTGCCATGTAATACAGCGAACCCATCGACATGATCACCAGAGTGGCGAACACGATGGCACCAACGTTGTTTTCGCCGGTGATGAAGGTGCTGAACATGTGACTGAAGCCCATCTTGTTGAAGGCTTCCGCGGTGTTATTGGCGCCGCCTGCAGCTGCGGCCGAGAGGGTGAGGATGTCCTGTAGCATAAGGATGACCTTTATCTTAGTGATTAATCATTATTGGGGAGTGAAATTAACAGGAACGATAACGTCGCCCCCGACTTTCTGACCGTTTTTCAAACCAGGGTTGAACTTCCATTTTCTTGCCGCTTCCATTGCAGCGCGATCCAGGTTTCGATTCCGGCTTGATTTTTCGACGACAACATTAAGCACGTTGCCATTTGAATCGATTGTAACGCGTAAGCGAACCATGCCGCCAACTCCGTCCCGTAACTCCTGGGCAGGATATTTCGGTTGCGCCAAGGCACGACCTGAAATGTCTTCGGAAGGTGCAACATCCGATGGAATTGCAGTTTGTATCGTAGGTGGTGCCGGTGGCGGCGCCGCTACAGAGTTCGCATTCGGGTCGTTATAAACCACGGGCGGTTGTTCTGGTGGTGGTGGCAGTACTGTCGGCCGTGGGGTATTCACGACGGTGGTAATCACGACTGGTTTGTCTGGTGGCGGTGGCGGTGGTGGCGGCGGTGGCGGTGGCGGATCAGTAAAACTCACTGGTACTACCGACTCTTCCTCTTCAGGAGGCGGTGGAGCCGAAACCGGGGCCATCAGCATCATAAAGCCGGCTACGTGAAGCGCCATTGCAAATGCAACGCCACCAATACGTGGCCAGCTTAGGCCGGCTGCTTTTTCATCTCTATTATTGGGATCCGTCATGCGGTGGCGGCTCTAAAAATTTGTTTTCGCGACGCTCTCGCGCCATGACCCACGACAACCATATCGCGGGAACCTCTAAGCTTATACCAAGAAGCAGTTTTATCCAATCTCTGCGTCCTGTCTAACTGTGAGCTGTTTCGCTTTACTTGGATTGTCCTAATTCTTTATCTGCTTTGGCGATCTGGGTTTTTGCATCGTTGGTGTTAATTCCGCCTTTTGCGATGGCGTTTTTAGCGCTTTCTTTACATGCTGCCCATCTTTCTTCCTGACATTGAACAATGGCCAGATTCAAATATACCTTACCATCTTTGCTCATAGGCGCTGCTTTTGCCCAATTGGCAATAGCTTTGCTCGTTCCATCGTCTCGACCGCTGTAATAATAGGCTTCGGCAAGTACGTTGTAGTTGTTGGCCGTAGGTTTCAAAATTCCTTTATCCAGTCCCTCCTGAACCACCGCCACCATATCGTTTTCTTTGTTCTTCATGACTTGGTAAACATTCATTGCGGTCAGATAATCCCGTTCCTCAAGAAGTTGTTTTGATTCTCGCAATTCGGCAATAACATCAGCTGCCTGTGCGTATTGTTTTGCATCTCGATAGGTAATCGCCAAATTTATTTTGGCTGCATGATCATTGCCGCTCGTTTGTGCCAAAGTTTTCGTCAATGCTGCCGCTTTTTCCAATTGGCCGGTTTCCGCGTAGGCCCGAGCGAGCATCTCGGTAACCGGAGCGTCTGTCGAATCCAATGCGTATGCTTTTTCGAGAACCGGAACAGACTCTTTTATTTTTTTCAGACGATACAGCGCATTGCCCTTGACCAGTAATACTTCTCTGGTTTCGGTTTTTGTTTCATTCATGAATTTATCCGACTTCTCCAGGGCGTTTTGATAATCCTGGTCCAATAAATATCTTTGTACTAATTGCTGCATCATGTCGTAGTGATCGTTATTGCTCAAACCATTCGTAGTAATCGCATCTTCGAGCAATGGAATTGCTGCAGCATGATTATTGTTGTCTTTTTTGGTGACAAGAAGCAGTTTTACCTGAATGGCAACAGCACGGTCATTGGCATTGGCTGACCCATCCAGCTCAAGTTTGTCTGCCGCAGTTTTTGCATCTTCATCTTTACCTTTCTGGAAAGACGTAATCATTTGATTGCGTAATTTAACCAATCCGGGCGTTCCTTTCAGGCTCGCCGGTACGCGTGTGGCTTGAGGATATTTCGCTACTTCCTGCTTTTCTTTTGTTTCCACCTTTTCGCCTTCGGCATCATAAGATTCGGCCTGCTTAGCCAACCGTTCCTTGTACGAATCTGTTTTTTTCTGTTCGGCAGCGGAAATAGCTGCTGTGGCGAACATACAAAAGCTCGCGCCCAATACCAATACCAAAACCGAAGGATGTATCCGTTTCATCTAAAACCCCAAAGAGTAAAAGCACTAATTAATATGACAAGGGTACGGGCCGCGAGCTCCATACTCAAGCCTTTGGTGTTTATTCAAAATCATAAATGCTCTTACTTGCACAGTGGACAGTCGCAAACTGAACGCAAATACCTTATGCAAACAGGAATAAGGTCAAGATCCCGAATAAATTATTACTCGCGTGCGCCAGAATCGCCGGCCATAAGTTTCCGGTTTTTTTGTATACCCAGGCAAAAATCGCACCCATAAAGCCATAGATAAGCAGCTTCAGCAGCCAATCGGCGCCACCATTGGTAGGTGAGGGCTCATGCATCAGCGCAAATAACAGGCCGCTCAGTAAATAAGCCGTAATCAGGTGATTGGCCTGTGCAAGACGCGCAAACAATAGTTTTCGGAAAAGCAGTTCTTCGAAAATGGGCGCCAACACAACGGTAAAAAGGACGACGGCAATTGGCGATTGTTTGCTGAAGTCCTCCAACAAGGCCTGGTTGCTCGGTTTCGATCCCAGACCGGCATATTCGAGTGCATTGGTAATCGCCAGAGTAAGCAGAAAAAGCAGGGCTCCGGTGCTTATTCCCAATAACACCATTTTCCGGGTCGATATTTGCTCCGGCGGGAAATGCAATTTGCGGGTTCGCCAAAATGATAGAACCATTACGGCAAAATACAGGCCCAATAAGGAGATCAATAATTGCGCCGTTGCCCCCGGTTCGGCCTTCGGCGAAATATGTCCGGCGTTTGAAAGATACTCGCCGAGTGTCCAGAAAGCCGTCGCGACGATCATCGCCATGAACCAGACCAAGAGCAAAAGTCCGATATCCAAAACCACCACGCCCAGAACCGAAAAGTATCTGGGCGTGGTTTTTTCCGCTTCGCTTTTTTTTGCGAAGCTTTCGTCGTTCGAAAGCATTTTTAGATATCTAGATTGCCGACACGCAGTGCATTGTCTTCAATAAATATCCGGCGTGGCTCGACCACATCTCCCATTAGTGTCGAGAAAATCTGATCGGCAGCAACCGCATCTTCGATACGGACTTTCAGCAGGCGCCGGGTTTCCGGATTCACCGTGGTATCCCACAATTGTTCCGGATTCATTTCACCCAGGCCTTTAAAGCGCTGAATGGTACGACCTCGTTTTGCTTCTTCCAGCAGCCATTCCTGGGCTTGCTTGAAAGTGCTGACAGCCTGTGATTTCCCGCCTCTCAGCACGGTGGCACCTTCCTGCAACAATCCGTTCAATTGTTGCGCGACTTCGGTCAGCGTACGCAATTCGCCATGCACCAGTTGCTGCACTGCGAGTGTTTGCGTATGGGTTAACCCGTGATGACGCTTTTCGATAATCAATGCGCCGCCAAGACCTTCCTCTTGTGCGACTTGAATACTGATCGAAAATTGCGGACGACCCAAACCGACATTATTGAGTTTGGTTTCCAGCGTCTTGCACCAGGGCTTCAGGGTTTCCGCGTTCTTGAAGTCATCGACTTTCAGCGCCGGCATTTCGAGGATGTTTTCCAGTACGGCGGCATCAACACGATAGGCATGACGTTGAATCACTTCGTTCGCAGCGACGACTTCCAACAGCAATTTTTCAAGTGCCATACCGTTGATGGCGGGTGCTGATTCCGATGGACGCAATTCGGCACCTTCCACCGCATGATTGACGAGATAGGCATTCAATGCGGCATCGTCCTTGATGTATTGCTCGTTCTTGCCCTGCTTGATTTTGTAGAGCGGCGGCAGACCAATATAGATGTGTCCACGCTCGAGCAATTCGGGCATTTGACGATAGAAAAATGTCAGCAGCAATGTGCGGATATGCGAACCGTCGACGTCGGCATCGGTCATCAGAATGATGCGGTGATAACGCAATTTATCCGGGTTGTATTCGTCTTTGCCGATACCGCAACCCAGCGCAGTAATCAGGGTGCCCACTTCGGCTGAGCCGAGCATGCGATCGAAACGCGCGCGTTCCACGTTCAGAATCTTGCCTTTTAGCGGCAAAATGGCCTGGGTTTTGCGATTACGGCCTTGTTTGGCCGAACCGCCAGCGGAGTCACCTTCGACGATGAACAATTCGGACAAGGCTGGATCTTTTTCCTGACAATCGGCGAGCTTGCCCGGCAAGCCGGCGATATCGAGTGCGCCTTTACGACGAGTCAAATCGCGGGCTTTACGAGCCGCTTCGCGGGCACGGGCAGCATCGACAATCTTGCCAGCGATGGCACGAGCCTCATTCGGGCGTTCTTGCAGAAATTCTTCCAGTTTCTGGCCAATCACCGCTTCCACGGCGGGGCGAACTTCGGAAGACACCAGTTTTTCTTTGGTTTGTGAGCTGAAACTCGGATCCGGCACTTTGACCGATAGCACGGCGATCATGCCTTCACGCATATCATCGCCCGACATCGCGACTTTGGCCTGTTTGGCGATACCGCTTTGTTCGATGTAATTACCCAACGTGCGCGTCAACGCCGCACGGAATCCAATCAAATGGGTGCCACCGTCTTTCTGCGGAATATTGTTGGTGAAGCAAAACATCGTTTCCTGATAGGCGTCGGTCCATTGCAGGGCGATGTCGACCACGATGCCGTCTTTTTCACCAGAGGCAGAGATAACTGTTTGATGTAACGGGGTTTTTACCGATGCAAGATGTTCCACGAAGCTCTTGATGCCGCCTTCGTATTCAAACAAATCGCGTTTACCTTCTCCGCGTTCGTCGACCAATTCGATCTTGACGCCAGAGTTAAGAAAGCTCAGTTCGCGCAGACGTTTGGCCAGAATATCGTAGTGAAATTCAACGTCGGTAAAGATGTCGGCATTGGGTAGAAAGCGCAGCTCGGTACCACGCTTGCTCGACGGGCCAATTTGCTTGAGCGGATACAGCGGTTCGCCTTCGGCGTATTCCTGCTGATGATGGAAACCGTCGCGCCAAATATCCAGCCAAAGGGACTTCGACAAGGCGTTGACCACCGATACGCCGACACCATGCAGGCCGCCGGAAACTTTATAGCTGTTGTCGTCAAACTTACCACCGGCATGCAACACGGTCATGATGACCTCGGCCGCAGACACGTTTTCTTCCTTGTGGATATCGGTCGGAATACCACGGCCGTTATCGGACACCGAGCAGGAACCATCGTTGTGCAGGGTGACGACCAGGCGATCACAATGCCCTGCCAGCGCTTCATCGATACCGTTGTCCACCACTTCAAACACCATGTGATGCAGGCCGGTACCATCATGGACGTCGCCGATATACATGCCGGGCCGCTTACGGACGGCTTCTAGGCCGCGTAAAACGGTGATTTTGCTGGAGTCGTAGGTGTTGTTTGGAACAGGCGTGTTTTCGGGTACTTGCGGATCGGTCATTTTGATAGGTTTTCCATGGTGTCTTACAGCCAGCGCCAAGCGGCGACCGGGCTTCGTATCAAGCGTTCGATTATACCTCGGATTGGCTTTTCTAGCTGGGTTTTGACCCCACTAAACAGGAGCCACAACACCATGTTTCACGTGAAACCTTGAGCTTGTCTTGATCTGTGCTTCAAGTATTTGAGGGCATTCTGTTGCCGTCAAAATCACTTGAGCATTAGATGCGTACAAATGACTCAAAACCTGTTCCTGATGCGGGAGGTCCAGTTCCGAGGCAAGGTCATCCATACAAACTACCGGCCATTCCTTTTTTTGATGGGCGTAGTTTTCTGCCTGCGCCATGACGCAGGCCAATGCCGTCAGTTTTTCCTGACCCCGGGATAATGTCTCCCGGTTAGGTAGCTTCTGGTAGTCGACCCGCCAATCGGCTCGGTGTGGTCCGACACTGGTGTTGCCAATCTGCAAATCCCGCTGTCGACTTAATGTCAGAGCGTCCTGCAGCGATAGCTCGGCGCGTTTCCAGCCGGGAATAAAGCTCATATGGGCCTGCCCCAATTCGGGCAGGTATTTGGCTACCGTGCTATTAAGCTCGGCATCAAGCTGTTCAAGATAATGCGCACGGTAACGGCTAATGATTTCTCCGCTGATGGCCATTTCGCGCTCCCAGGGATCTAACAAGCTTGGGTTTGCCTGAGCTTTTAAAAGACTGTTGCGTTGTTTGAGGGCGCGGGCGTATCGGCGCCACTGTTGGACGAACTCAGGTTCCACGTGAAACAGACCCCAATCAAGATAACGACGTCGATGTTCTGCACCGCCGCCGATAAGCTCGTGGCTGCCTGGCTCAAAGCTAATAACAGGTATTTCAGAACAGAGCTCAGTCAGGCTGGTGGTGTTCTGTCCATTGAGTTTTGCCTGCCAAGTATTCCCGGTATGTAATAAGCCGGCATGGCGCTCACCCGGCCTATTTTCATTCCAGCGGATAAAGACTTCGATTTGATTAGCACCACTTCGAATCATCCCGTCTCGAACGCGCCCACGGAAGGAACGGCCATAACCCATTAAATGGATGGCTTCGATGACCGAGGTCTTACCTGCCCCGTTGGCGCCGGTAATCAGATTAATGCCTGGCATCAGATGCAGCTCTGCCTGCTGCACACAACGCAGGTCTTTAATTCGCAGTTCAGTGAGTTGCATAGCTCTCGAAGCAAAAAGCCCGGCAGTACCGGGCTTTCATATTAGGCATGGGTCTCATCATTACAAGCGCAGCGGCATAACCACATGACGGCTGCGGTCATGGCTGGCTTCACGAACCAAGGCGGATGAATTGCCATCACGCAGGTTCAGAATAACGTGTTCTTCGCGTAGAGCCGACAAGGCATCCAGCAAATAGGTCACGTTGAAACCTATCGACAGGTTGTCTATTTTGGTTTCAGCTTCCAATTCTTCCTGCGCTTCTTCGCTTTCAGGGTTATTGGCAATGATGCGTAATTGGCCAGGCGAAATCTCCAGTTTCACGCCGCGATACTTTTCATTGGACAAAATGGCAGCCCGTTGCAAAGCGGCTCTTAGCGCTTCGCGATCAACTTTTACTTCCTTGTCTGCACCAATGGGAATGACCGCTTCATAGTCCGGGAAGCGACCGTCAATCAATTTGGAAGTAAAGGTCACGTCGGTCCGGCGCATACGCAAATGGTTGCGACCTACTTCCAACTCAACTTCGCGATCTCCACCTTCCAGCAGGCGTTGCAATTCAAGCACGCCTTTGCGTGGAACAATAATCTGCTTACGGGTTTGGGCACCTTCCGGTAATTCGGCTTCGCACAAAGCTAAACGATGGCCGTCTGTCGCCACGCAACGTAGACTGCTTTCACGTAGATCCAGCAACAAGCCGTTCAAATAGTAGCGAACGTCTTGCTGCGCCATGGCAAAAGCGGTGCGTTCAATCAGTTCTTTCAACGCAGATTCCGAGACACGGATTCTTTCTACCAGATCCAGATCTTCCACTGCGGGGAAATCACGGCTTGGTAAAGTTGCCAAACTAAAACGGCTTCGACCCGCTTGCACCGTGACTTTGTCGCCACTCTGGCTCAGGGTAACTTTACTGCCATCCGGCAAGGCTCGCACGATTTCAAACAGCTTTCTGGCAGGA
Organism: Arenimonas sp.; assembly: GCA_050737775.1. GTDB lineage: Bacteria > Pseudomonadota > Gammaproteobacteria > Xanthomonadales > Xanthomonadaceae > Arenimonas. The sequence continues at coordinate 85,337 of JBOHYH010000171.1, read as the reverse complement.
ATGGTCGTCTCGCCATTTTCAGCATCGTCGACTTCCGATCTGGCAATCATCTCGACTTCAAGATCGGTGCCTGTCATTGAAAGACGACCGTCTTCGACCGAGACCAATAAATTAGCCAGGACTGGAAGGGTTTGTCTGCGTTCCACGACATTGACGACTTGCTGTAAGGGTTTTAAAAAAACTTCGCGAGAAAGACTAAAACGCATGCCGTATGCCCCATTAACCTAGTGGATATATATAAAGTGTGGTGGTGGTAGAGTCGTCGAAAACCTTGGATAAGCTTTTAAGTATTTGTTTTTAATAAATTTTTAATCTCTTGCCGGGTGTGTGTGAAGACACTTGAGGCTTGGGATAGCTTGTGGATAAATACCCGATCCAAAAACTATCCCCAGTTTATTCACAATTTATCCCGCTGGTAAGTCTTATCGTCTATTTATTCACTTAATTTGCGGATTAATTTGTCCCAATCTTCTTTCATTTTGCCGTCGGTATTCAATAACTCTCGGATCACGCGACATGCGTGCAAAACAGTCGTGTGATCCCTGCCCGCAAAGGCATCACCAATTTCCGGCAAACTGTGTTCGGTTAATTCTTTCGCCAGACACATGGCCAATTGCCTGGGTCTGGCCAGACTGCGCGTACGCTTTTGCGAAAGCAAGTCTGCCATTCGAAGCTGGAAATACTCGGCAACGGTTTTTTGAATATTGGTGATAGAAACCGCTTGTGATTGCGCTCTCAACAAATCCCGCAAAGTTTCCTGTGCGAATTCCATCGTGATGGTCTTGCCAAACAGGTTCGCTCTTGCCGCCAATGTGTTCAACGCGCCTTCCAGGTCGCGCACATTGGAACGCATGCGTTTGGCAATTTGAAACGCAACATCATCCGGCAAAGGAACCCCGCGTTCGGCAGCCTTCGCCATCAGGATCGCGGCGCGTGTTTCAAAGTCCGGTGGTTCGATCGCGACCGACAAACCCCAGCCCAACCTGGATTTCAGGCGCGGCTCGAGGTTATCGACTTCGCGCGGAAAGCGATCACAGGTAAGTATGATCTGCTGTTTGCCATCGAATAAGGCGTTGAAGGTGTGGAAGAATTCTTCCTGCGTCGTATTTTTACCGGCAAAGAATTGGATATCGTCGATCAACAAGGCATCGACTTGCTGGAATTGACGCTTGAATTGGTCCATGGTCTTTTCTTGCAGGCTTTTCATCATCGCGCTGAAAAACTGCTCGGAACGTAAATACAACACTTTCATGCCGGGATTATTGGCACGCATCACATTGCCGGCTGCGATCATTAGATGGGTTTTACCCAGGCCGGTGCCGCCATACAGCAACAGCGGGTTGTAATCTTTGCCGGGGTTCTGGGCCACCTGCATCGCCGCCGCTCGACCCAACTTGTTGCTAGTGCCTTCAACAAAATTGTCGAAGTTATAGCGCGGGTCCAGATTGGTTTGAAATGCCAAGCCGGCTTCTTTCGAAACGACAGGTTTATCCTTATTAAGGACAGCAGGTGGTTTAGCACTCGATCCTACTTCCAGAACGACCTCGGCCTGCCCTTGACTGAAATGGGCCATTAACTCCAGGATTCGCGGCAAATAATGCTCGCGCACCTGTTCAAGTACGAACGCGTTCGGTGCGAATAAGGTCAGCTGATGTGCCTCAACCCGCGTTTGCAGCGGACGCAGCCAGGTGTGGATATCTTCGGCTGGCAGTTCGGCTTCAAGACGTTCGAGACAACGGGGCCAAGCAGTTAACATAGACAATACGGATTCCGGCAGCCCAAGGCTGCTGTGGATAAGTCGGGGTCGCCCAGTCTAGCGGCTCTCAGGAGTTTCGCCAAGCACATCCGGCTTGACGAGGGCGGGGCAAATTGTCTATACTTTCAAGTCTTTCCCGCATAATCTTCAAGCGAGTTGCGTCATGGCCACCAAACGTACTTATCAACCCAGCAATCTCAAGCGCAAACGTGACCACGGTTTTCGTGCCCGCATGGCAACTGTCGGTGGTCGCAAGATCCTCGCACGTCGCCGCGCCAAAGGCCGCGCGCGTCTCTGCGTCTAAATAAATATTTGCAGTCTGGGGCGTGACTTCCACGGCCCACCAACGCTTCCCTCGCAGTGCGCGTATACGCACCTCGGCTGAATATCAGGCCGTGTTTAGCGAGGGAAGTCGCGTTTCTGGCGCTTACTTCCGTTTACATCTTGCCCAAGGCGAGGCTTTTCCCCAGCCGCGTCTTGGCATTGCCGTGTCGAAACGGGTCGACAAGAGCGCCGTTGCCAGAAATCGTATTAAACGCGTGTGCCGGGATTATTTTCGTTTACACAAGCATGATTTCCGGGCGGCGGAATATGTGCTGGTAGCAAAACCCGAAGCGGCGAAAGTGACAGCAAAGCAATGGCGTGCAGACCTTGAAAAACAGTTCGGTCGCGCCCAGTCATTGCTGTGTAACGCTGCGATAGGCACAATGCACGGCTCGCCAGACACCGGCGCTGCGACTCCCCGCGATCCATAACAGGCACAACTGCCCAGGTTTTTTTGAGCTCATGAATCAGACTCGTTCGTTTTTATTGTTCGCTTGGTTACTCGTCGCGTTTTTGCTTTTCATGGAATGGTCAAAGACCAGCACCACCGCACCACCGGTGACCAAAGAAACCAGCGCTGCTACTGCATTGGCGACACGCCCAAATGCAAGTGCATTGCCGACCGCGCCAACAGCCAATGCGAACACATCGCAAAGCACCGTCCCGTCTTTGCCGGTGACTGAAACAGCAGCAACGCTGCCTGCGCAGACAATTTCTGTTGAAACTGATGTGCTGAAATTGCAAATCGATCCACGAGGCGTGAATCTTGTTTCGACCGAATTGCTGAAATATCCACTAGAGAAAAAACCCGGCAGTCCGAATGTAGTCTTACAAGACACCAAAGAGGTCGACTTTTTCGTTGCACAATCCGGCCTGCTTGCCGCCGCGAACACAAACAAAACGGCACCCACGCACGAGTCGGTGTTTCGTGTTGAAAACAATCAAACCGCATTTCGTCTTGCCGACGGTCAGGGAACGCTGGAAATTCCTTTCGTCTGGCAAGATGCTGCACAAGGATTCAAGGTTCGTAAAATACTTGTCCTTACACGTGGCAGCTATGCCATCAAAGTAAAACAGGAAATCAGCAACACCAGCCCGCAAGCCTGGCAGGGCATTTCCTACGAACAGTTTATCCGCGCTCAGCCACCGGCACCGCCGAAGCACAGCATGTTCACCAATCCGGAAAGCTTCAGTCTGGTCGGTGTCGCCTGGCATAGCGAAGAGAAAAATTTTGAGAAGAAAAAGTTCGCCGATTTTTCGGTCGAAGATTTGCCGATTACCAATGCTGATAACAGCTGGATCAGCATGGTGCAACATCACTTTGTCAGCGCCTGGGTCCCGGGCACGAAAGAAAAGCGCGAAATCAAAACCGTAATTTTGCCGCAGAACGGCAGAACCAAATACATGATCACCAGCCAAAGCCCGCTCTTCGAAGTGGCTTCCGGCAAAACGAAAACGATCGAATCGACCTTATGGGTAGGCCCAAAACTTCAAAGCGAGATGGCGAAAGTTGACCCTACGTTGCGCCTGACACTTGATTATGGCTACGTACGAATTATCTCAGAACCATTGTTCTGGTTGCTTTCCTTGCTCCATTCCTGGATAGGCAATTGGGGCTGGGCCATCATCGCGATTGTAGTACTGCTGAAATTGGCGCTCTATAAATTGTCGGCGGCACAGTACAAAAGCATGGCGAAAATGCGCGCGATTCAACCGCGTCTGGAAGCCCTGAAAGAGCGTTACGGTGATGATCGCCAGGCTTACTCCACGGCGATGATGGATCTGTACAAGAAAGAAAAAATCAATCCGGCCGGCGGCTGCTTGCCGATGCTGATTCCGTTGCCAATTTTCTTTGCCCTGTATTGGGTGTTGCTGGAAAGCGTCGAATTACGCCAGGCACCCTGGATGGGCTGGATTCAAAACCTGACCGCTCCAGATCCTTACTTTATTTTGCCGGTCATGAATCTGATCGTGATGTTCGTGACGCAAAAACTGACACCGATGCCGGGCATGGACCCGATGCAGAAGAAAGTCATGCAATTCATGCCTTTGATGTTTGGTGTGCTGATGGCATTCTTCCCAGCTGGTTTGGTGCTGTACTGGGTCACTAACGGAATCCTGGGTATTGCGCAGCAGCAGATCATCAACAGGCGACACGGTGACAAGGCGCTTGTTGCCAAATAATCATCGTCTGAAAATTTTCCACTGATTTTTGAAAACAAGAGCCCGCTTATGCGGGCCTTTGTTTATGATGGACGCATGGATAAAAACACGGAAACCATCGTCGCCATCGCCACCGCAAAAGCACCGGCGGGTATTGGCATCATTCGCTTGAGCGGACCAAAGTCTCAGGTGATTGCAGAAACCATGCTGCAAAAAAAAATTCCGGTCCGCTTGGCAAGCTATGGCCGCTTTCTCGATGAAAATCATGAGGTGATAGATGATGGTGTGGCGATTTATTTCGCCGGTCCGCATTCGTATACCGGTGAGGATGTGGTTGAACTACAAGCCCACGGCAATCCGTATTTATTGATGCAATTACAAAAACGCTGCATGAGTCTGGGTGCACGCCAAGCACGACCTGGCGAATTTACCGAGCGGGCGTTCCTCAATGAAAAACTCGATCTGGCCCAGGCCGAAGCTGTTGCCGATCTGATTTCTGCCGGCAGCGAAGCAGCAGCACGCGCTGCACGTCGGTCACTGGATGGTGAGTTTTCCAGACGGGTACATGACGTAGAGCAGGGCCTGGTAAATCTTCGGGTATATATCGAAGCGGCGCTGGATTTCCCGGAAGAGGAAATTGATTTTCTTGCCGCACCGGAATTACAAACACGAGTCGAACGGGTTCAACGTGACTTGTCCGCACTCTTGCAGGAAGCAGAACGCGGAAAGCGATTACTGGACGGTGTGCATGTCGTCATCGCGGGTGCACCGAATGTCGGAAAATCGTCCTTGTTGAATCGGCTTGCCGGCGAAGAACGCGCCATCGTGACCGATATCGCTGGGACTACGCGCGATGTCTTACGCGAGTCAATTACGATTGATGGCGTTGTCATTACACTGGTGGATACTGCAGGCTTGCGACAAACCGCGGATGTAGTCGAGCAAGAAGGGATTAAGCGAGCGCACAGGGAACTGGCAGAAGCCGACATGGCTTTGGCAGTGATCGATGACCGTAATCCCGATGCAGGTATCGAAGATTTGCGGGAAAGCTTGGCCGGCGTGCCACGCATTTTATGGCTGCATAATAAATGCGATCTGAGTGGCAAGCCGACACACAAAGAATTACGCGAAGATGGCTGGCATCTGTGGCTGTCGGCCCGGGCAGGACTGGGTTTTGAGGCGCTGCGGGAAACTTTGCGAGAAGTGGCGGGGCTTGATGAAAAGGATGCCGGGAGCTTCAGTGCCCGGACTCGCCATCTCGAGGCCCTGCTTAGGGCCGGTGCGTCGCTTACATTGGCCGAGCAGCAATTGGCATGCAAACAGGGGGAGCTGGCGGCCCAGGAACTGCGTGATAGTCACCAGGCATTAGGCGAGATTACCGGCCAGATGGATGCAGATGCACTTCTGGGCAAGATATTCACAAGTTTTTGCATAGGCAAATAAGCTTGTCGTGTTATACCGTGATGCACGATACGGAAAATACTTGACAAATAGGCCAAACTTTAATGTGCTGCGCGTGTGAAATTCGTTTAATCTTTTAACCTAGCCCGAGCCAAGTGACCACTATGAGCAAATCGATCAACACCAAGAAACATTTATTACCCTGTGCCCTGCTGATAGCTTTGGGTCTAGGTTTGACCGCCTGCAAAAAAGAAGCAGAACCGGAGGCACAGGCCGGCGTCGATACGGCCGCTCAGGCAGATGCGCAAATTGCGCAGGCGAAGCAGGCCGCACAGGCTGCTGAGGCCCAATTGGCAGCATTGCCAGTGGAAGAATTACGCAAACGTGCAGCTACCGCCTTCCGCGAGCAACGTCTGTATGCACCCGCCGGTGACAATGCCATGGAGTACTACCTGGCATTGCGCAAGAAAAGCGACAAGCCGGACGCCAATAGTGAAAGCGCCCTGATGGACCTGATGCCGTATACCGTGATTGCTGCCGAACAAGCCATTGGTCGTTATGATTTCGTGGAAGCAGAACGCTTACGCGCATTGCTGGAGCGCGCAGATCCGCAAGCCCCAGCATTACCTCGTATTGCCGAAGCCATTACTACCGGTAAAGCGAATGCGGCTCAGCGCATCGTGGATGATGCCAAGCGTACGGAAGATGAAAAGCGTCTGGCAGAACTGGCCAAGCAAAAAGCCGCCGATGATGCAGCGAAAGCGGCAACGGCTGCCCGTACCACAGCACCGGTAGAAACTCGTCCGACGCCAGTAGAGACCCGCCCGGCACCAGTAGAAACACGGCCGGCACCAGTAGAAACACGCCCGGCACCAGCTGCGGCAACACCAGCGACAACACCTTCCCGCCCAGCTGCCAGCAGTGCTTTAGTCGCCATAAGCACCCCGCAACCTGCTTATCCGCCAGATGCCCTGCGGTCGGGTACCACGGGTAGCATCGAAGTCGAGTTCGTTGTTAACCGCGATGGTTCAGTATCCGATGTCAGAATAGTGAAAGCCACACCACGGGGTGTTTTTGATCGTGGCGTGCAAAGCACGGTACGCAAATGGCAATTCCAACCTCTAGATGAACCACGTACGGTACGTCGTAACTTCAACTTCAATTAATGAAGTCGAACAAGAAAAAGCCCGGCAATGCCGGGCTTTTTTATGCGTAAAACAGTGGAAGCATTATCAGCCGTTTTGCATTTCCGGCGTGTCTTTGCAGAGCGCACAATATTGCCCCTTGCGTGACTGATTAATGCGCGAAGCGGTGAAAATATTCGCACTGATGATGGCCCACAAGAAGCTTTCTGAAAGCGAGAACATGAGCGCGTGTCCACGCAGCAGATGGGCACTGATGATAACCGTGAAGGCAATGCAAAACATCAGCAGGAAACGGCGAAGCCAGAAATAAACACCCATGCGAGATTCCTTCATTAATAATTATCGAAAACAGCCATCAGGCGCTGATGGCCAGTTTTTCACGGTGATACAAGCGTGCTGCAATGGCCCACAAAATCGCCGCAAGACCGAAACCTGCCGATAAATACACCGCCCATTCGGCACTGCTGATCACCTCGCCACGCACCAATTTAAGAATCATCTGATTTTGCGACAGGAAAGGTACGGCGAACATCCAGAGCTGGTTCTTGACAGGATTCACCATCAGAATAATAGTCGGCAACAATGGCAACATCATCAGAATGCTCATATAGCTTTGTGCTTCCTTGACGCTTTTCACACTGGCAGCAATCAAGGTAAGCAGGCAGGCGCCAATCAATAAAATGGGAATCAGAACCACTAATAACAACAAAATGGTGCCCATCAATAATTCCACTTTTACGCCAAAGCCGGTGGAAAATAGAAAACAAATTTTGAATGCCATCAAGCTGATGATCAGGCTAATCATGCCGAAAGCGCAGGCAGCAAGAATTTTTCCGCTCATGATGGCACTGCGTGATGCCGGTGTTGCGAGCAAAGGCTCCAGTGATTGACGTTCACGTTCGCCAGCAGTCACATCAATAATCAGATAGGCACCACCCAGAAACGCAGTCAAAATTAACAGATACGGAAGGAAACTCAGTATCTGCCCGGCCCGGCTTTGTGGTGTTGCCAGATCACGATGCGAAATTTGTACGGTCTGCATTGCACTCGGGCTGACGCCACGAGCCAGTAAACGCAAAGTGCCAACAGTACGACCGTAGTTCTCGAGCAGGTTTTCGATTCGCTCGACGGGTATGGAAGCATCCTGCCTAGTGCTGTCGTGAATCAGTTCTACTTCGGCAGGCAGGCTTTTACGCCATTGCTTGCCAAAGTCGGGGCTGATGCGCATGACAACGTCTTCACTTTGATCCGCGATGGCGGCATCAATGTTTATAGGCGCCGGCTTGATAACAATGTTCTGACCTTTCAGCCAGTTCACCAAATTTGGCGCATGCTCAGCACCGACCACCGGTAAAACCAAGGGTTTTTCCTGCTGGGTGCTGGCTCGATTCACAATCAGTTTGAGCATGCCAAACATCAGCAAGGGGCCGAGTAGGGTTCCGATCACCAGCGAGATCATCACGGTTCGGCGGTCGCGAAACATGTCGCGTAATTCTTTCTTGAAAACGGTAATCAAGGCGCTCATGCGTGCAAACCCTCTTCGGTGCCAATTGCTTTTACAAACGCGTCTTCTAGATTTTGTTCACCAAACTGTTCGCGCAACTCGTCTGCGGTTCCCTGTGCCATCACGCGGCCCTTGGAGATAATGACAATGCGATCACACAGTGCAGCGACCTCTTGCATGATGTGGCTGGAAAAAATAACGCAGCGGCCTTCTGCTTTTAGCTGCTTCAGAAATTCACGCAAGCCTCGCGTTGTCATGACGTCCAGGCCATTGGTAGGTTCGTCAAGAATCACGTTTCGCGGATCATGCACCAGCGCACGGGCGATGGCCGTCTTGGTGCGCTGCCCCTGCGAAAAACCTTCGGATTGGCGATCGAGCACATCTTCCATGCCGAGTGCATCGGAAAGCGCCTGCGTGCGCGTCAGGATTTCCTGGTTTGTCATGCCATGCAGTTCACCGAAGTAGTGAATGTTTTCGCGCGCCGTAAGGCGCTTATAAACGCCGCGTGCATCTGGTAACACCCCGAGCCTTCGACGTACGTTTTCAGCTTCCTTGATGCTGTCGAAACCGTCTACTTTCACACTGCCCCGGTCCGGGTTCATCAGGGTGTAGAGCATGCGCAAGGTCGTTGTTTTACCGGCGCCATTGGGGCCGAGCAAGCCGGTGATTTCACCATCGCGTGCAGTGAAACTGACGCCCTGCACCGCTTGCACGAGACCGGTTTTGGTCTTGAAACTTTTATGCAAATCCTGAACTTCAATCATGACGAGTTCTCTTGAGAATAATTTTAAATAGCAAGATCAAACAAACCTGGTATTTCGAATGTAAGGAAATATCGGAAATATCCTAGGGTTCCCAGCCGTAGAAACCGATAAAGGGCGGTACGTAGGCAAGCATGTCCAGACATTTGGTATCCAGGGTTTTTGCATTCGCGCTATCGATAAAGCGGGCGAAAATTTTTGGACCGCAGCCGACCGGCATTACGTTGTGACCCTGGCCCTTGACGACAATGTGTCTGCTATTGGGCAGAAATTTCGCGACGGTATTTCCGTAGCGCGGAGGTGTCACCGGATCGAATTCGCCGGACACTAAAAGGACCGGAATATTTCCTTTCAGCGGTTCGCGAAAATCAGCGGCCCGTTTTGAATGTGGCCATGCTTCACATTGTGCTTTCAGAAAACCGATCATGGTGTTGCCGATGATGGTTTTTTCCGTGGCCGGATCTACTTTCAGTTCGTCGGCATCTTCACTGCAAATGACCGAGAGCTGCATGCCGTGCATAATGGCATCCCCCAGATTCTGGTTCATCATTTCAGCCTGTGCCAGCAGTGGGCCGCCATTACCTTGCGCGGCCTGTGTCAGCAACAAAGGCAACATGGAAGCAGTCAGTGGCGAATACGAATACATCCGCACGACAGTCGCCATGCCACCCACATCGAGTTTCTGCTGTTTTGCCTCGCCACTCATCGGGTCGTTGTAATTGACCAGCATCGGCGCTTTTTCCAACTGTGCGCGCAGGGCGTCGAGCTTTTCGCGCGGATTGCCAAAACGCTCACGACAGGTTTTATCGGCAGTGCAACGGGAAAACTGCAAATTCAGTGCAGCTTCCAGATTAATGGCATGTTCTGCTCCCAGCACGAGCGAGTTCGGTACAACGCCATCCAAAACAATCGTACGGGTATGTTGCGGATAACGTTTGGCGTACTGCTGCGCTACCCGGGTGCCGTAGGAAATGCCATAGAGATTAATTTTTGCCGCGCCGATTTTTGCCCGTACCTGATCAAGATCGGAAATGGCATACGCCGTCGAATAAAAACGTGTGTCGGCACGCTTGCCAACTTCGTCGGCACAATTTTTGGCGAACAGTTTTGCCTTGCCAAAATCTAGCTTGGCAATCACTTCATTCTCGCCAACCGCACTTTTTCCAGCGGCATCTTTGCAAATTAGTGGATTCGATTTTCCAGTGCCGCGCTGATCAAGCAGAACGATGTTCCGTTTCTTGATGATATCGCCGAAAACCGGATGTAGGGACGGATAACTTTCCAGTGCCGACTGTCCGGGACCACCGGCAATCATGAAAAGCGGATCCGGTTCGGCTTCGCCTTTCGCGGGTATCCAGGCAAGTGCCAGTTCAATTTGGCGACCTTTCGGCTGCGCTGGATTCTCGGCCACCTTCATGGTTGCGCATTGTGCCGAGACCGTCATTGAGGTTTGTGGTACCGGCAATGAACAAGGCTGAAAATCCAGTTCACCAAGTTTGCGCGCTTCAACCGCGATGCTCAGTGTTGCTGCGCCCAGAAATAAAAACCCCAAGCCAAGCTTGGCGTAACGGTGTGACATAAAATTATCCTTCCAGAAAAATGGTTTCGATTCGCATATTGAATAGTCGTGCAATCTTGAACGCCAAAGGCAGGCTGGGATCGTACTTCTCGGTTTCAATGGCGTTGACGGTTTGCCGGGAAACATCCAATAAATCTGCCAGCTCGCCTTGCGACCAGCCTTTTTTTTCGCGTAGCTCGCGGACTCGGCTCTTCATTTAAGGTAACGCCATAACCAGTAGCTGCGGGCCGAGGCGTAACCGGTAAACAAAGATAACAAGACAATCTCGATTACAAGCTTGGCAGATGGTGAAATTAACTGTATGGCTATGGCTAAAATAAGCACAAGACAACAGAATAAAGTGAAAAAACTCCCCACAGCGAGAGCATCGAGTTCAATTTTTCGTTCTACTTCATCGCACTCGATTAAATATTGCGCATATATTTTGCATGTCCATATGAAAGGTATCAAAACAAGCAATATCCATAATAGTTTTTGCCAGGGCGCGACCAATAATTGTGGTGAATTGAAGCCTATAGCAAAAATCAAAACCGCCAGGCAGCCGGGAAAAATAGATTTAATATAATAACGGCGCAGGGGTTTTCGCCAAGGTAGGATTAAATCTTTAATGAACATCGGCATCTCCAACGAAAAGGGGTGGCTCAGCGGTAACGCCAGCTCGTGAAGCATTTGGCGAGGCCATACAAGCCGCACAGGGTGGGAAAGACCCAGATCGCGACCATGCCGCCATTCAGATAAATGAGTTTTGCACTTGCCAGAAAACCCAGGCAGAGAAAACCCAGTCCGGTAATCAGGCACGATAACGCGATGGCTTCCAGTTCAATTTGGCGTTCGAGTTCGTCGCAAGCTTTCAGAAAGCGGATCATTGCGCGGCAAACGTACACAATAGGTATTACCGGCAAGAGCGAAAGTGCTGCGCGCAGAGACAAGGGAAACTCCGCCCCGGCATTTTTCAATAGGTAAACCGAGCCAAATAGTACGACCACATAGGCCAGCATGGCGGGAATAATGGATTTTATGTATTGGCGATGGGCAGTGCGCATGGTCATGGTGTCAAGCTAACTTGACATAAGCATGCGCGGGGATTTCCCGCTTGTCAAGTGAGCTTTACATGCAGGATTTCAGGTTACCCATAAACGGCCTCCTACTTGCTGCTGACGTATTTTTCCCGACGAATATGCGGAATCGGCAGACCAAAGGCTTTCAAGGCCTCGAAATTCACGTCGACCATATTCGGGTTGCCGCACAGATACGCGATATCGGTCTCTGCGTGTGGCGCGAGGCCACTCAAGGCCTCTTGCACATAACCGCGGCGAGCATCCGCATGCGGGTTTTCCGGCAGTTCACGCGAAAAGCAGGGAATAAAACGGAAATTCGGGTGCGCTTCGGCGAAAGCATAGAAATCATCGCCGTAAATCAACTCTTCCGGTGTGCGGGCACCGAATAGCAGCACCACTTCTACGGAGCGTTCATTCATCAGGCGCGCCAGTTCCGGCAACATGGCGCGATACGGCGTAACGCCGGTACCGGTACCAATCAACAAATAGCGCTTGTTGGCATCATTGGCAGCCAGGCAAAAACGTCCGAATGGTCCGCTGCATTCGATTTGCTGGCCTTCGTCCAGCGCTTCAAACAAAGCCGAGGCTGCGCCACCGGGGACAAAACTTACGGCAATATCGAGCGCATCACCGGGTCCCATGGCATGGTCGTGCAAGGTCGCAATGGAATAACTGCGCTTAGTGGCGGTACCGTCGGCGTAATTGAAATGCACCTGGATAAACTGACCCGGAATGAAATCCAGCGGCTCGCCGTCATCACGGACAAAACTCAAATGACGAACGGAAGGCGCCAACATGCGGCTGCCGATTAACTTAAGCGGAAAATGTGCAGGCATGAGGCTTTGGGCCAGCGGTTTGAAGTAGGAACGCGATTATACTAGGCATTGAACCTCGGAATGACAGGTCAGGCAGTGCCCAGGCCCGGAGAAATTTATGCAAAACCAGCCTGCGCTTGAAATAAGCGCGCTGAAAAAAACCTACGATAACGGTGTCGAAGCCCTGAAAGGCGTTTCGCTATCGGTACTGCCGGGTGATTTTTTTGCCTTGCTCGGACCCAATGGTGCCGGTAAATCGACACTTATCGGCGTGGTCAGCTCATTGGTGAACTCCAGCAGCGGCGAGGTCAACGTGTTTGGCATCAATCTGCAAAAACAGCGAAGTGAAGCCATGCGGCAGATTGGTCTGGTGCCGCAGGAAATCAACTTCAACATGTTCGAGAAACCCTTCGATATTTGCGTGAACTACGCCGGCTTTTACGGTATGGACCGCAAAACCGCGATGGTCAGGGCCGAAGAAGAACTCAAGCGTGCCCAGTTATGGGATAAGGCCGAGATGATGTCGCGAACCTTGTCCGGCGGCATGAAGCGCCGCTTGATGATCGCCCGGGCGATGATGACGAAACCAAGATTGCTGATTCTGGATGAACCCACGGCCGGTGTGGATATCGAAATTCGGCGCGGCATGTGGAAAACCCTGCGTGAAGCCAACCAGGCCGGTACGACGGTTATTCTGACGACACATTATCTGGAAGAAGCAGAAAATCTTTGTCGTAATCTGGCCATCATCGACAAGGGCCAGATCATCGAACAAGGTCCGATGAAAGCCCTGTTGGCCAAACTGGATGTCGAAGGATTTCTGCTGGACATCGAAGGCGTCTTGCCGGCGAATTTGCCGCAGATAGACAAAGTCAGTTTGCAGGCAACCGACGACCACACACTGGATGTCGAAAAACCGCGAGCGATGGATTTGAATCATATTTTCAGCGAACTGAATCAAGCCGGTATTCGCGTGCGTTCAATGCGTAATAAAGTAAACCGTCTGGAAGAATTGTTCGTGAAATTGACCGGCGACACCAGTAAAGCCGCGTAATTAGCAAATCGATTTAAACCTGAAGCGTAGAGCCGGAAAAATAATGTCCAACCCGAATTTAATTGCATTGAAAACCATTGCCCGCCGTGAAGTGATGCGCATTCTGCGTATCTGGGGCCAAACACTGGTGCCACCGGCCATTACAATGACCTTGTACTTCCTGATTTTCGGAAAACTAATTGGTTCGCGCATCGGGACGATGGGCGGTTTCGACTATATGGATTTCATCGTGCCGGGTCTGGTCATGATGGCGGTCATTCAAAACGCCTACGGCAATATCAGCTCGAGTTTCTTCGGTGCAAAATTCGGAAGACATGTCGAAGAACTGCTGGTCTCGCCAATGCCGAATTGGGTGATCTTGCTGGGTTATGTGGCCGGCGGCGTATTGCGTGGTTTGATGGTCGGCATCATTGTTCTGGCAATCGCCATGTGCTTTACCCATGTCCGGGTGCCGCATCCCTTCGTGATGTTTAGTACGGTGATTCTGGGCGCCACCATCTTTTCACTGGCGGGTTTTGTCAATGCGGTTTACGCCAAAAAGTTTGACGACATCGCCATCATTCCTACTTTTATTCTGACACCGCTGACCTATTTGGGCGGTGTTTTTTATTCGGTAAAAGTCTTGCCGCCTTGGGCCGAAGCGGCGACGCACGCCAATCCGATTTTTTATATGGTCAATGCATTTCGCTATGGTTTGCTGGGTGATGGTGCGAGCGATTTGCCAGTATGGACATCCTTTGGCGTGATGGTTTTCTTCGTGCTCGCGCTCGGTTGGTTGGGATTGCGTTTGCTGACCAAAGGTGTGGGATTGCGTTCCTGATTTTGCAATCGTAGGGGCTCTGCTTGCTGCGCCCTAACGCTGCGACAGGCCAGGGACGTAGCGAGCAGCGCCCCTACAATTATTGCAAACCAAAAAACGTTCTCGCATTGGCAGTACTCCTGCTCGCCGTGTCTTCCACGGCTTCACCGCGATCCTTTGCCAATTCTTCCACGATATGTTTCAGGTACATCGGTTCATTGCGATGCAATTTCGGCTTTGGTCTGATCGAACGCGGCAGCAAATACGGGCTGTCGGTTTCGATCAGCAAACGATTGGCCGGAATATGCGGCACGATTTCACGCAAATGCTCGCCACGACGCTCGTCGCACAACCAACCGGTGATGCCGATGTAGTAATCGGCATCGAGATACTCGAAGCATTCTTTTTTGCTGCCGGTAAAACAATGCACCACCGCCTTGTTCAGACGGCCGTCGAAATTTTTCATCATCGCCATGAAATCTTCGTGCGCATCACGCTGGTGCAGGAACAATGGTTTTCCGCATTCGACGGCGAGCTGTAATTGTTTTTCGAAAGCATTGCGTTGTGCCGGACGTGGCGAAAAGTCGCGGAAATAATCCAGCCCGCATTCACCGACGGCCAGAATTTCCGGCAATGCATGCAGGGCACGTAATTCGGTCATGCCTTCGTCGGTGACTTCCAGCGCATGGTGTGGGTGCACGCCAGCGGTCGCCGATA
This sequence comes from Arenimonas sp., assembly GCA_050737775.1. Taxonomy (GTDB): domain Bacteria; phylum Pseudomonadota; class Gammaproteobacteria; order Xanthomonadales; family Xanthomonadaceae; genus Arenimonas. The sequence goes on along the minus strand of JBOHYH010000171.1, from coordinate 70,261 downwards.
AATAACCGGGATGCAGCCGAGCTAAACGCAGTGCCTCGCGCGAGCCTTCACGCGAGGCGCCGGTCACCATCATGTGGATAATGCCGACGTCACGCGCTCTTGCAAGCACATCGTCAAAATCATGCTGAAAACTTTCATGGCCCAGGTTGGCGCCGATATCGATTAATTGCATAAGAAAAAGTGTGTTGAATACGTTGTCAACTTTAACAGCTCGGACACGTTATTCTGAATTCAATCCGGAAAAATATGCGACAGGTTTATGAAACTGCGTTATCTGATTTTGACCGTGGCTTTCATCGGTAGCTTGGCACAGGCCAAGCCGCTCTACGACGTAACGCCTATTACCCAAGATGTCGAGGAAATGATCAGCTTCTATCATCTGGACGGGGCATCATTGAAGCTGCTGAGAAACGGCACGCCGGTATATTCCAGCCACTTCGGAAACTACAACGGCAATACCCGGGTAGCAATTGCGTCAGCCAGCAAATGGTTGTCGGCCTTGGCCTTGGCCCGTCTGGTCGAGAAAGGTCAGATGTCCTGGGAAGATACCGTTGGCCAATACATTGCCGCTGCTCCGGACGACAAGAAAAATATCCGTTTGCGACAATTGTTTTCGCATACTGCCGGCATGAATCCGGGTGAAGATGATTGTCTGGGCAATCCTTTTATCACTTCGAATAATTGCACCAGTCAAATTTTGGCAGAGCCCTTGTCTTATCCGCCCGGCACTACGTTTGCATACGGTGGCAACTCCATGCAGGTGGCCGGTCGTATGGCGGAACTGGCTACCGGCAAAACCTGGGACCAGATATTCATTGATGAAATGGTTGTGCCCCTAGGTTTGCAAAACACCGACTATGCCGCAGGCTCGACGCAAGCGGGCTATGTTCGCGTCAACAATGCCCGCATCGCCGGCGGAGTTCGCAGTACATTGGAGGATTACAGCATTGTGCTGGCGATGATTCAAAACGAAGGATTGCATCAAGGCATTCGTTTTTTGAATAAAACAACGCTGGACTATATGGCAACCGATCAGGCTGCCGGATTAATTGTAGGATCCACGCCGTTCGAGGAAAGCCTTGGCTACGGCATTGGGCAGTGGCGTGAAGCGGTTGATTACAATGGCGTGGCGGTGCGTGTTTCCAGCCCCGGTGCCTTTGCGGCAACGCCGTGGGTAGACAAGCGTAATCGCATTGCCGGATTTTTCTTCGTGAAAGATTCCGGACCGCGCTTGCGGGATGAAATTTTCGCTCTGGAGGATCTGGCCAACGTCGTGTTTTCGGCCGCACAAAAAATACCGCCACCGCAAAAGCCAAAACCCCTGGGTACTTCACTCCCGCGCTAAAACGAGCCACATGGCTGACGTACAATGCAAAGTCTCTTTTATCACAGAGCTTGTAGTGACTCTTGCATCAATGCCAATCGCCGACGTATTGCCCGATATTTTGTCGGTCTTGCAAATGCATTCTCGTCTCGTGCTCGAAGCACCGCCGGGAGCGGGTAAAACAACACAGGTGCCGATAGCCATATTGCAGGCGCCTTGGCGTGGTGACAAGAAAATCCTGATACTCGAACCACGAAGAGTGGCAGCACGTGCCGCTGCCGGTTTCATGGCGAAACAGCTCGGTGAAGCGGTCGGTGAAACCGTCGGGTATCGTATTCGCTTCGAAAGTAAAATCTCGAAACAGACAAAAATTGAGGTAGTGACCGAAGGCATTTTGACTCGCATGATCCAGGACGACCCAGGTCTGGAAGAGGTGGCGGCGATTCTATTCGATGAATTTCACGAGCGGCATTTAAGTGCCGATCTGGGGCTGGCCCTGGCCTGTGATATTCAGCAATCCTTGCGCGAAGATTTAAGAATTGTGCTGATGTCAGCCACGCTGGATGGCGACAAGCTGGCACAGTTTCTGCAGGCGGAGCGTATTACCAGTGCCGGACGAAGTTATCCGGTGACAACAGCGTATTTTCCTTCCCGTCGCGAGGAAACACTGACATTTCAAATCAAGCGTTGCATCGAAGAAGTTCTGCAAAAACACGAAGGCGATGTGCTGGTTTTCCTTCCAGGACAGAAAGAAATCCGGCAACTTGAAAAAGCACTTTCAAGCATGGCATCGGATCTCATTTCACTGATCACGCTATTTGGCGAAATGCCGATTGAAAAACAAAGCGAAGCCTTGGCGCCGGATAAAAATGGCAGACGCCGCATCGTGCTGGCAACCAATATTGCCGAATCATCGGTGACACTACCGGGTGTTCGTGTAGTGATTGACAGTGGTCTGTCGCGAGAGCCGCGTTTTGATCCGAACTCGGGTTTTTCGCGGCTGGAAACCGTCAATATCTCGCAGGCCTCGGCCGATCAGCGCGCCGGTCGTGCCGGCCGTGTCGCGGAGGGTTGGTGTTATCGACTATGGCCGGCATCGCAACGGCTGGAGCCGATGCGGAGTTCGGAAATATCGCAAACCGAATTGAGCGCATTGTGTCTGGAATTGGCTGCCTGGGGTAGTAAGGATTTACGCTTTGTCGAAGCGCCGCCGGTGGGTGCGATGGCGGCCGCGCATGAATTATTGCAGCGACTGAATGCTCTCGATAAAAACCAGCACATCACGGCATTGGGTAAAAAAATTCTATCGTTTGGAACGCATCCGCGAATTGCGGCCATGCTTCTGGCGGCAGGCAACGAACATGAGAAATCGCTGGCTTGCGATTTGGCCGCCCTGATCGAAGCGCGCGATCCCTTGATGGGAGAGCGCAGCGATGACTGGGCTTCGCGTTGGCAGGCGCTTGCAGCTTATCGATCAGGGCGTCTTGCACATAATGTCAATCGAACGGGTATCGCCGCAATCGATCAGGCAAGCCAGCAATGGCGGCGGCGCCTGCGATGCGATGTGGTTTCGACAAAAAACATACCGGCACATGCACTGGGTGATTTATTGCTTCATGCCTTTCCCGAGCGTATCGCCAGACAACATCCGAATGACCCGCGCCGTTATCAAATGGCGAACGGGCGCATGGCGAAAATTTTCGATGATAGTTTACTGTTTGGCGAACCCTGGCTTGCTATCAGCGAATGCCGTTTTGAAAATAAAGACAGCACCATTCTGCGGGCAGCACCGCTGGATGAAATCCGTTTGCAGCAGGACTTTCCCGAACGCTTCAGCGAAGAAGACAGCGTGCGCTGGGATGCCGGTGCGCGCGGTTTGATTGCACGACGTGAAAAACGTTTTGATCAGATCATTCTGGAGTCAAAGCCGGCCGGCCGGCCCGACCCGTTGAAAGCAGCGCAAGCATTGTGCGATGCCATCGGTGAATTGGGATTGTCGGCGTTATCGTGGACAGAGAATTTAATGCAATGGCGTGAGCGCGTGCGTTGTCTTTCTGTGTGGTCGCCAGAGTTGGGCTTGCCGGATTTTAGTGATGAGGGATTATTGTCGCGCAGGGAACAATGGCTGAAGCCGGCCTTGCAAGGAAAAACCAGGCTCGATGGTTTAAGCGAACAGGAACTCAGCGAAGCGCTGAAATCCGACATCGATTGGTCGACACGACAGAAGATCGATCAATTGGCACCGACGAAAATACTGGTGCCTTCCGGTATGGAGCGTGCGATTGAATATCGGCACGATGCCTTGCCGGTGCTGGCTATAAAACTGCAGGAGTTATTTGGTTTGGCAGACACACCGCGCATTTGCGAAGGCCGCATCGGCCTGACTTTGCATTTGCTTTCACCGGGCGGCAAGCCTTTGCAAATCACCCAGGATTTGAAAGGTTTTTGGGAGCGAACCTACCCGGAAGTAAAAAAGGAAATGAAAGGGCGTTATCCAAGACACCCTTGGCCGGAAGATCCCTGGAGTGCCACCGCCACGCATCGCGCGAAGCCGCGCGGAACCTGATTGACCGATAGATCGTTTGGGACAGGAAGGCCCTCCTGCCAAAGCGCATGGTAGAAGGGCCTTCTAGGCCCGACCTCTTTCAAGCTAAATAAATCTTCAGGAAAAACCTACACAAAAAGAATCTATTCCTGGCGGTGCTCGTTTTTATGCCGCATAAAATGGGCTATGAAAGCAATTTCCAAAAACCCGGGACATGCCGCCTTGCGCAAAGGCCTGTTCTCATTTGCCAGACATATTTATTTCATTACCGTCTGTTGCGCAAAACGAGAATGTTTTTTGAAACCAGAGGTTGCCGCGCGCGCGGCAGCGAAGACTTTGCATAAGCTACATGTTGAAAAATATGTCCAGCTGCTCGCATGGGTCCTGATGCCTGACCACATGCATCTGCTGCTTGAACTTGATGATTCAAAAGCCTTGTCGGCAAGCATGGCAAGAATAAATTCGTCTGTGGCAAAGGCAGTCAATCATGCCTTGGGTCGACACGGTGCCATCTGGCAAGGAGCTTATTTTGATCGAGGATTACGCAGGCATGAAGATATTGATATTGCGCCCCGTTACATATTGAATAATCCGATCCGCGCAGGTTTGGTAGACAGAATCGAAGCGTATGCGTATTGGGATGTTCCGCATTGGCAATGGCCATTGCTTGATTTGGGTTGAATTGTCTCTGGCCTGATAGATGTCGGGCCTAGAAGGCCCTCCTACCGAAGCGTGTCCCGGCAGGAGGGCCTTCTAGGCCCGATGAAAATCACAGCAAGGCTTCGTATTCCTCAATGACATCCAGCATTGCCAATCGCATGGGTTCCAATGGCGTTTCATAACGTTTCCAGCCGCCCATGTTCTTGCTATGGATCGGCTGCCGTAACTGCAGAGTACTTGCCGTGGTGGTGATGCGTTTATTGGCGAGAATATCGGTAACGCCCTCTACTTCCGGCAGCCCCAAATATTCCTGTACGCGCCTCGCCTCTACTTCCGGCTGCGTTACCAGATGTTCGTAGTGAACATCCAGAATGCGGCCGGAAGCAATCTTGTGCCAATGCTTCATCAGTCGCGAATAATTGCGGTAGTGATTTGCCACTTCCAACATGTCATAGCTGTAGGCGTAATGGTGATGTGCGAACAACTCTTTCATGTTCGAGAAGCATGCGTCCATCGGGTGGCGACGCAGGTTGATAATTTTTGCATGCGGAATGGCTTTTAAAATCAAACCAGCATAAAGGTAATTCATTGGTAACTTGTCACTGAAAAACTTTCTGCCTTCGATCAGGCGGTGGGTTTTTTCCAGATAGCGGTTCCCGACCAGATGAAAATCGATTTTCGGAATCAAATCACCGAATTCCGGATTCAACTGCACCGGCAAAGGCGTGTCCGCAGCCCATTGCAGTTGAATTTTAAAATCGCTTAATTCGCCGCATGCCGTTATCTGTGGATGGTTGCCGATAATGCGTTCAAGCAACGTGGTCCCGGTTCGCGGCATGCCGACGATGAAAATCGGCGTGACTTCCTGCGGCACCTGGGTCGGTGCTTCAAGAAAATCATTATTGGTAGCAGCAATCAATTTATCGAAGCATAAATTTTCGCGGTCGATGCCGAATTTTATGACGCCGCGTCGGTGTTTCATGCCTTCCGCGAGTGCAGGCCAGGCAGCTTCGGCATCACCGATTGCATCGAGTTCCTTGAAAATGCCGTATTGCAGGTAGGTTTTATCGTCTACGGACAAATCCGGCTGGGTCAGGACTTCGCGCATGCGAGCGACACGAAGTGCGTTGCCTTCCTTGCTGCCAAATTGTGCGCGCATCCAATGGGCATGGCCGTGCAGGCGATTTTTTGAAATGGAGGACTCGCTCGCCGAAATCGCGTTTTCGACCGGTCCGGTGAAACTGAAAATAATGCTGAGAATATGGTTGGCAAACCAGCCATTGAACCCTTCGGCATGTGCCCGTTGAATATAGCGCAAGGCAGCGGGTTGATCTTCGAGCGCACTGTATTGTCGACCAATATCGAGCAGGGCCTCCCGACTGTTTTTGTCGTTGATATCGATAAACCCAAGCACGCTATGTCCCAAAAAAGTCTCGCCAACCGTGAGACAGGCAGCACTAATGGCAAGTATTTCCCGGGCAGTCAGTGTGGCGTTGGCATGTTTGCAGGCCTGAAAAGCATTGAAAGTCGCCAATCTGGGCCTGTTCAGATTCTGAAAACAGGAGGAAAGCAGGCAATAGGCCATTGCGTGTTCCGGCTGCTGCGCCAGCACTTGTTCACAGCTGCTTTTGGCAGCCTGAAATTGTTTGGCCTTGAATTGCTCGTTTGCTTGTTGCCAAAGATCGATAGTCACTTGGACGGGTCACTCGCTTGAACAGGAACGACACCATAAAGCAAATTGGCAGGACCTGAAACTGGAACGATTTGACTGGCTTTGCCGGTTTGACCTGTATCGGGTTGGAAATACGTCCACATTACCAAAGGTGTGATATTGCATTCGCTTATTGTCAGTTGTCGGTCAACCTGAATGCTTAAAGATCGTTTTCACGGATTTGGTCACACAAATGCTGCATAAGATGGCCTAGCATCGTGACTTATAAGAATTAACAGTTAAAGCATTTACTCGGGATATCAATTAACGTTACATTAAGGGTTCGTGCGTTTTGCGAAGCACGTCACATTTTAATCAGGGGGCTGCATATATGAAGCGTCAAAAGTTTAATCCGCGCCGGGCGACGATTCGCCAACAATTGGTTGCTGCAGTATTAATAGGGCTTTCTATTCAGGTTGCACATGCTGGCGATACCTGTGATTTAAATGGTGGCGGTAACGGGGGAGCGACTTCCTCAGGCACCTATTCACTCGCCTGCGGTTACGCAGCAAATGCAGCGGGCAATTATAGTACCGCCATCGGTTCGTACAGCAATGCGACCGGCGACTCTACGGCGACGGGTTATCAAAGTGATGCTTCGGGCGGCTCAACCGCCACTGGCGTAAACAGCCTGGCTTACGGTAGCTCGGTGGCTGCGGGCAACAACAGTTTTGCCGGCAATTACTCCAGCGCGATAGGCAACGGTGCCAGTGCTTATAGTTATTCCAGCGCTACCGGTAATGGCAGCAATGCCAGTTATGCCTCCAATGCCGTCGGCAGCGGCAGCAATGCCAGCAACAATTCCAACGCTATCGGCAATGGCAGTACGGCCATTTACGGATCTAATGCGACGGGTAACAACAGCTACGCCGCGTACGCTTCCAACGCCGTAGGCAATAATAGTTATGCGATTTATGCCTCGTCGGCAATTGGTGACGGTGCGATCGCTGGAATTTACTCTACCGCTACCGGTAACAATGCCTATGCCGCGTTCTATTCGACCGCGACCGGTAATAATTCTTTTGCCGCGCTCTACTCCACGGCGACCGGCAACGGCAGTTATGCGATTTATGGCTCCTCGGCCACCGGTTATGGCGCCAATGCCAGTTATGGTTCGACAGCCACCGGTCTTTACAGTACCGCATCAAACTTTTCCAACGCAGTAGGTGCTTACAGCACGGCAACCAATGGTTCGGTTGCCGTAGGCAACTACAGCACTGCCACTGGCAATTACAGCGTGGCAACCGGCAATTACAGCAGCGCTACTGGCAATTACAGCAGTGCAGTGGGTGCCTTCAGTCAGGCAAATGCTGACGGAGCTTCGGCGTTCGGTGCTTACAGTGTTGCCAATGCAGTGAACAGTACGGCAGTGGGTTATTACAGTACGGCGACTGATGTCAACAGCACGGCAATCGGTGCCAATAGCACGGCCATTGGCGTTTACAGCACGGCCGTTGGCGCGTATTCCGTTGCCAATGGCGTGGGTGCCACAGCAGTAGGTGCTTACTCGGCAGCCGTGGGAAATAATGCTTCAGCAATTGGTTATTACAGCACAGCAACCGGTGTGAATAGCAGCGCTATTGGTGCCTATAGCAGCGCGAACGGAAACTACAGCAGTGCCATAGGTGCTTATGCGCTCGCCAATGGTGTCGGCGCTACTGCAGTGGGTGCGTACGCCGGTGCCGTTGGTGCCAATGCTTCGGCAATCGGTTACTACAGTACCGCCACCGGTATTAACAGCAGTGCGATTGGTGCTTACAGCACGGCGACTAGTCTGAACTCAAGTGCAGTCGGTTTCAGTGCCGATGCACTTGCCGACGGCGCCAGTGCTTTCGGTGCCAACAGCAGTGCTTCCGGTATTAATAGCAGCGCTATTGGTACAAATAGCCAAGCCACAGCCGACGGTGCCAGCGCATTTGGTGCAAACAGTCTGGCTTCGGGCATCAATAGCAGCGCCGTGGGTACTGGCAGCCAGGCAATTGCCAATGGCGCGACCGCGACTGGTGCCTCTAGCTTAGCTTCGGGTATTTACTCGACTGCGTCAGGTGTTGGTTCCCAGGCCACTTATGCTTTCTCTACCGCGACCGGTGCTTATAGCTTGGCCTCTGGTTTGGGTAGTACTGCCAACGGTGCCTACGCAAGTGCAACGGGTGATTTGTCCAACGCAAGCGGTGCATTGAGCAATGCTTCGGGTGCTTACTCGAATGCCAGCGGTTTTTATGCCAATGCTGCGGGTGATAACAGCTCGGCATTTGGCGCCTACAGCTCAGCCTACGCTTTTGGTTCAACGGCAGTCGGCTCCCGCAGCTCGGCTACCGGCTTTGATGCAACCGCTGTTGGTCGTTTCAGCTATGCCTCGGGTGATTTCGCGATCGCTCTCGGTTCGTTCTCCTATGCCGGCGGCACTTCGAGTACTGCAGTCGGTGACAGTAGCTCTGCAGTGGGTCAATACAGTACGGCACTTGGTGCCTACGCAAGTGCTACGGGTGATTACAGCAATGCTACCGGCGCCTTCAGTTCGGCGGCCGGTGCCTATGCAAGCGCAACGGGTGCCGGAAGCAGTGCCAGCGGCGACTTTAGTACGGCTTCAGGTGCATTCTCGATAGCCAACTCACTGTACTCGACAGCCACCGGCGCAGGTAGCTCGGCGCTGGCACAAGGAGCTACGGCTACCGGTGCATTGAGTCAGGCAACCGGCATTTACGCGACAGCTACCGGTACGGAAAGTACGGCAGGAGCCTATTCAACAGCTACTGGCGCTTACTCTGCCGCAGATGTTTCCTCGACCGCAACGGGCTATTACAGCACAGCTACGAACAACTCGGTTGCTTCGGGTGCTTATAGTTTTGCCAATAACAATGCAGTAGCGACGGGTAACAACAGCAATGCAAGTGGCGCCAATAGTTCAGCCATTGGTTTCAGTGCGGATGCTGTTGGAGCCAACAGTTCTGCGGTAGGTGCAAATGCCCAGGCTGCCACGGCCAATAGCACTGCAGTCGGTGCAAACAGTGTTGCCAGCGGTGCGGGAAGTACGGCCATAGGTGCCGGTGCAACAGCATCGTCAGCGAACAGCGTGGCGATTGGTACAGGTTCCACGACAGGAGCGCGTGCCAACACGGTTTCGGTAGGTGGCATCGGAACCGAACGCCAAATCATCAACGTGGCAGCAGCGACTCAAGGTACCGACGCAGTCAACTTGAATCAAATGCAATCCGCTGATGCCGCTGTTTTGGTTGCCGCGAACAACTACACCAATTCGCAAGTAGCCGGCATCGTGATTCAGCTCGATGGCTTCCAGGATCAGCTGGATGTTTTCGAGGGCAAACTCGCAGGGCTTGATAAGCGCGTTGATCAAGTCGGTGCAATGTCTGCAGCAATGGCGCAGATGACCGCTGCTGCTTCGGGTAACGATAAAGACAACCGTTTGGCAGTGGGCTTGGGTAACTACGGCGGTCAAACCGCTTTTGCCTTGGGCTTCCAACGCACGTTGTCCGACAGCGTTACCATCAGCTTCGGCGCAGCATTTGACGGTGATAAAACAGCGACCGGTGCAGGCGCATCGTTCGGCTGGTAATGGCTTAGTCCATATGAAAGCCGGGCCTTGCAAGAGGCCCGGCTTTTTATTGTCCGGATTAAAATGCCATCCTCAGAAAGAGCGACAAACGAGTCCCGCATAGAAAAGCCAGTCAGGCGATCAGCAAGGGGCCGTTGTTACGAAAATGCGTTTTGGGAGAAGGCCTTTCAGATCCGAAAACTCCCCCGATAGAGTGTTCGCATCTGACGACCCCGTTCACCGTGGCAATTTAATATTCGTGAAAAGCTGTTATCTCCAGAAGCTCTTAAAAGCAAGAGCGCTGTTTGACTAGTTTTGCTGTTGAAAGCCAGCTTCCGCCCGCGCGCAGTGAAAACGCTGCGCTTCAATATTGCCTTCAACTAGGGTCGATACTGATACTTGGATAACGTCAATTTCAAAGAATTCATAAGCCGAGAAAAACGGCTGCAAACAACAAAGTGTCACCCATTCAGCCATAAAAAAGCCGCCCGAAGGCGGCTTTTTATTTGCTTCTAGAGCACTAATCAAAAAGCAACATTGACGCCGAGATTAAAGCTGTTGTTGTCCTGATTATCATCGCTTAAACGACCGTGATAACCGAGGAAACCTTCAACTTTATCGGTGAATTCAACATTGATGCTCAGGTCTGCTTCAATCCAGTCTTCCGAAGGAGCGATACCGGCGAGCGTGAATTGACCGTTCATCGAGGTCGAGCCAGCGGTGACATTGACGGCATCATCTTCGTTTTCGCTAGCATAGGCGACACGCAGGGTTGGACGAATCGAGCGATCACCGCCGAAGTTACCTTGCAACTGGTAACCGATACGGCCAATCAGGGAATCACGATCAAAACCGTCGAAACGCATCGAGGTCGAGCCACCACCGTTTTCATCGTAGCCGTCTACACCGACTTTTTGCCAGGCGACGCTGAGGAATGGACCATGACGCAGGGTATCGCCAAACAGGATGCCGCCGCCCAATTCAAACGCCTTGTGCGAAGCGCGGGCATTGCCTTCTTCAACTCTGGTCGATGGACCAAGCACGATTTGACGACTGATGTCGATGCTGCTACTACCCAGGGATAAAACACTGTTCAGATAGCCCTTGCCGAAATGCGCAGTAGCAAAGACCGAACCCAGCACTTCCTGGCCGTCGATGTCGCCGCCACTGAAATCACCGTTCGAACCACCCAAGCTGACAGCCGCACCGAAGCTAAGGCCTTCGCTGTATTGATACTCAAAACCGCCGGTGAAGGTATTGCTATTGGTGCTCAAGCCAGGCGAGTTGACGGTAGCTTCGTAATCCTGATTACCGAATTGCGCTTGGAAGAAGCCGCGCGAAGTACCGACTTCTGCTTCACCGACCTTGTTGCTCAACATGGCTTGACCAATCGCACCGCTATGGTCCTCGTAAACCTGTAATGGAAGTTCGCCTGCAAGCGAGACTTGGCCCGGGGCCTTAAGCGTCGCTACTACCACGTTCGCCAACAAACGGTGACCTGCACCGGTCGGATGGACGGGATCGGCAAAGAGGAAAGTATTATTGGTGCCAGCAGCGTAGTTGATAGGGTTGCCCGAGCCTGCGGCGCCGCAAGCCAGTGAACTGCCGCCAATACATGCGACAGTCGTGACGTTGGTAAATCCGAAATAGGCCGGATTGGCAATCGCTTCATTTACCAGCGCAAAGGTATTGATTGGAATAATGTTTTGACGACCGGCCAGACCGGCATTTAGGGCTTCGTTGTAACTGATCGAGGCCAGATTGGCTGCGCCTTGTTGAGCCGCCGGTAGTGTATTGAATTGCGGAGTACGGGCAAGATCGGGCAGGTTAAAGACCACAATGTAACGCGCACCAGCGGTTTCTAGAGTAGTTACATTGGTCAGCACGGCAGTACCTACATCGCCTGCTCGAGCCCTGATCGTTGCTTGCGCTATCGCAGGATTAGGGTCGGAACCCCAGATCGCCAGGTTGGCAAAAATGTCATTGGCACCACTCAAGACGGTATAAAGAGCGTTTGAGTCGGCTCTGCCGCCATTGAGATGCTGGGCAATTTGCTGATTAAGACGGGCAAAGTAAAACAGGTTCGGACCGACGGCGATGGGTTGGGCAACGCATAGCGGGGTGGTTGCCGAGGTTGCGAACTGGGCGCAGGAGCCGCCCCAGGCATAGTTGGTGCCACCGATTACCGAATGCTGTTGATTGAAACCGAATGCGCCAGCAATAAGTTGCGCAGCAACGAGGTCGTTATTGGTTGTAAAGCTGTTGCCTGCTACGGTTGCAGGGTTTCCATCAATAGTCGATACGTTGCCGGCATCGGTCAGGCTGTCACCAAAACTGATAACACCAGAAAATTGTTGGGCCTGAGCAGCTTGAGCGGATAAGGCTAAAGCACAAGCAGCGGCGAGATGGGAAATACGGGGCATGATGAACTCCTGAGCATGTAAAAAAATGTTGAGCACCACATGACGGTTCCGATTCACTTTGCAGTAAATCCCTCCCCCGTGTCCGTTTCGGCCCACCTCCGAGGTGAGCCTCGGTTAGAGTCTTAACTTTAATTGAACTTTCGCCGCCATACCACTGCGTAGGTGGTTTTTTTGCGATTTATTTCCCGATCAGGCCTATTTTTTTGCAATAGGCAGCTTTAAAGCGGTCGTTTGCTTCAGGCAACCCGACGGCGTTTACTCAATGTGACCAGCAAGAGCGAAATGGCTGCCGGTGTCATGCCGGGAATGCGCTGAGCCTGGCCCACGGTTTCCGGTCGTACTTTCATTAATTTGGATTCGAGTTCATTGCCCAGACCCGAGATGGTTTGATAGTCGAAATCGACCGGAATGGCCGTGTCTTCATGACGGCGCTGACGTTCGATATCTTCTCTTTGACGATCCAGATAGCCAGAATACTTCACGCTGATTTCGATTTGTTCAGCCACTTTTCCATCGCTCACGCCCGGGCCCAGATCAGCGACGGACATCAAACTCGCATAAGTGATTTCCGGGCGCTTGATCAAATCCAGCACATTGCATTCACGGGTAATCGGGACATTCAATTGCGCTTGAACCGCAGCACCCAAGGCATTGCCCGGCGTCGCCCATAGTTTATTCAGGCGTTCGGTTTCGGTTTTTACAGCCTCGGCTTTGCGTGCAAATGCCGACCAGCGTTGTTCATCGACGATACCCATTTGATGACCGATTTCAGTCAGGCGGGTATCGGCATTGTCTTCGCGCAACTGCAGACGATATTCGGCACGCGAGGTGAACATGCGATACGGCTCGGTGGTGCCGTGGGTAATCAAATCGTCAATCAATACGCCGATATAAGCTTCGTCGCGGCGTGGCGTCCACGCGGGTTTGTCCTGCGTCAGGCGAGCGGCGTTCAAACCCGCTATCAAGCCCTGTGCACCTGCTTCTTCGTAACCGGTGGTGCCATTGATTTGGCCGGCAAAAAACAGACCGTTGATGCCTTTGGTTTCCAGCGATGCTTTCAAACCGCGCGGATCGAAATAATCGTATTCGATGGCATAACCCGGGCGTGTGATATGGGCATTTTCAAAACCCTTGATTGAACGCACAAGCGCGAACTGCACATCGAATGGCAATGAGGTCGAAATGCCGTTTGGATAAATTTCGAAGGTATCCAGGCCTTCCGGTTCGATAAAAATCTGGTGCGAATTCTTGTCGGCAAAACGAACGACCTTGTCTTCGATGCTTGGGCAATAACGCGGACCTACGCCTTCGATCACGCCGGAATACATGGGCGATCGATCAAGCCCGCCACGAATAATTTCGTGAGTTTGTTCTGAGGTGTGTGTGATCCAGCAGGAAATTTGTCGTGGATGTTCGCTCTTGTTACCGATAAAGCTCATGGTCGGAATCGGCGTGTCGCCCGGTTGTTCTTCCAGGCCTTCGAAATTGATCGAACGAATATCGATACGCGGTGGCGTACCGGTTTTCAGGCGATCGATAACAAACGGACCATCACGCAATTTTTCGGCTAGGGTCATTGCCGGTGGATCACCGGCACGGCCACCGGCGTAATTGGTCAGGCCGATATGAATTTTGCCGGCCAGAAATGTGCCCGCAGTGAGTACGGCGGCTTTTGTCTTGAAACGCAAACCACTTTGCGTGACGACGGCAGCAACATGACCATTTTCAAATATGATGTCGTCGACCTGGGCCTGAAACAGGGTCAGGTTTTCCTGGGTTTCAACGATATGGCGAATGGCGGATTTATAGAGCTGGCGATCGGCTTGCGCCCGCGTTGCACGCACGGCCGGGCCTTTGCTGGCATTGAGTGTGCGCCATTGAATACCGGCCCGGTCTGTCGCGCGCGCCATGGCGCCGCCGAGGGCGTCGATTTCCTTTACCAAATGACCTTTACCGATTCCGCCAATGGCGGGATTGCAGCTCATTTGGCCGATGGTTTCGATACTGTGAGTGAGCAATAGAGTACGCGCGCCAGCGCGCGCCGAAGCTAGTGCAGCTTCGGTACCGGCATGGCCGCCACCAATCACAATCACATCGTAGTGGAAGAAATCGTTTTTCATGAGTTTATTTTACTTGCTGATGACTACAGTGCGTATGGATCTGGGGAAGTTTATTCAGCCCGACGACGAAATTGCATGACACAAGTTTTAACAAGTATTAACAGGGTTTTGGCACACATCCTGCTTTTATCGCTAGGCACCCTACATGCCTGTTTCGACTGAACAGGGGCGACACAGAACCATGAGGGGGATGCTGGCTGGGAGCTCCGGGGGGAGCTCCCGGCCTTTTTTATGTTTCAAAAATGCTGGCACTCGGGCCGATTCTTTTAGGAACAGGGGCGATCCGGGGGAATCAACGCCGAGCGCCAGACAAGCGATATGCCAAGTTTAGGTCAAAAAGCGACACATTGTGTCAATAACGCCGCATTAACATCAAAGCAGAATGCTCACGAATTAATTCGAGCCATTGCCATCGTCACCATTTTCCCGGTTTGCTGCACGCCCAGAGCCTGAACGATCGCTGCGTTCGACCCGTTCGACCCGTTCGACCCGTTCGACCCGTTCAGGTCGCTCAATTCGGGGTGTGGGGCGTTCTTGGCGATTATCATTGCGTACCCGTTCAACCGGAGCAGTCTCAGAATACTCAATGACCGGTGTCCGCTGGCGTTCACGCGATTGATCGACCGGCATCGGATAGGGCTGCAGCCGGCGGTTTTGCCGGAGGGGTTTTTCAATCGGCACATAAGCGTCCTGCTCATTGAGCAAGGCAGGCTTGCTGCGTCTTTGCGGTCCGTCATTGTCACGTATAAGGATCGCGCCATCTGCCTGTTGGTCATCGCGCCATATTTCAGGGCGAATATTCGGCCTGGGCTGACGGGTCCGGGTATAAGGATTGCGATTTTGCTGGTCTTGCGGTTCTGCCACGGTTTGTTCAGGGCTTTCATTCAACAAGCCCGGCTTGGTTTGTACGCGCATAGGTTCGCCGGAAACGCGCATGCCGGGGGCATTGCTGTAGTAGGGATCCGGGGTTCGGTAATTGGCCCGAGGCTTTGATCGCGGAATTGGATCGTTGTTATGTGGCTGCGGCCTTGGCGAATGCCAGCCGGAATAGGGGTAGCCACCATGATAGCCATAACCCGAATAAGCATAACTTGGGTAGCCATAACGGTAGCCGTAGTAATTCGAATTACCGAAAATAATGCTCAGCCCGCCAAAGTTCAGATAAGAGCCGCCCCAGCCGTTATTGCAGTAACGATCATGGTGATAGGAAAACCGACACCGATACGAATTGTGACTGCCGTAATAACCCGAGTTGAAGCCGTAATAATAATCGTCGGCGTAATAGGAATAATCCGGCTCCGGCTCGTAATAATAATCGCCGTATTGCTCATCGGCTGGCGAATAATAACTGCCATCCCGATAAACGATGTCGCTCGTATAGCGGGTCGTCACGCAGCCGGCGCTGCTGAGCAAAAAGAAGGCAAGAATAGCGAGCTTGGTTTTCATAAGCGACTCCAGAGTGGCTTGCAGTGTCGTGCAATCCGAGTGAATACGGACTTAACTCTGGGCTGAATACGGCGGAATGTTAGTATGTGCAGCACAGCGTAGGAAAGGACACGAAATGGCCTTACATCAAGCATCGGGCCGTTGGCGATTGGGTCTATTTCTGGCGCTCGTTACTGCGGCCTGCTGGGCCAGCCTGCCAATCGCTTTGAAGATAACGCTGGAACAACTCGATGCCATCACGCTCACCTGGTTTCGTTTTCTGGTAGCGACCATTGTGATGTTGGCATGGCTAAGTTGGCGTGGCGGTTTGTCGGTATTTAAATCGCTGGATGGCAAACGCTGGTGGCATCTGAGTGCCGGGGCATTATTGTTGATCGGCAATTATGTTTTCTATTTGCTGGGCGTCCAATACACCACGCCGGCGAATGCCCAATTGCTGATCCAGCTGGCGCCCTTGCTGATGGCGCTTGGCGGCATTTTTATTTTTCGCGAGCTGTATCAATTCGGGCAATGGTGTGGCTTGGCGATTATCGCCTGTGGCCTGGTGCTGTTTTTCAGCGATCAGCTCAAAGGCACTGCACTGGGAACGCAGGCCTACTTGATCGGCTCGGGCGCGGTCATTTTTGCTGCGGTCGTGTGGGCCGGTTATGCGCTGATACAGAAACAATTACTTTTACGACTGGGTTCGCAGACGATTTTATTTTTTATCTATGCCGCTGCCAGTGTGCTGTTACTGCCGTTTTCCCATCCACTGGAAATATTGGCACTCGATGAAAAACATGCCTGGGCGTTGGCTTATTGCGCGATCAACACACTGGTTGCCTATGGTGCATTTGCCGAGGCTTTGGTGCACTGGCAGGCATCACGTGTGTCGGCTATTTTGGCGGTGACGCCTTTACTATGTTTGGCCTGCGTTGCCATCGTGCATTCAATATCGCCTACCAGCATTGCATCGGAGCACGTGACGACGCTGGGTTATATTGGCGCAGTACTGGTCGTGGTTGGATCATGCCTCAGCAGTTTATCGGGACAAAAAAAAGCGGAGCAATAAATGGCTGTTGAAAAACACATACCGAAATTTGACGACGTACTGACAGCGGCAGCAAGAATTGCGCCTTATGCGCAGGTTACGCCTGTGCTGCAGTCAAGGTCGTTGAATGATCTGGTCGAGGCCGAACTGTTTTTCAAATGCGAAAATTTCCAGAAAGCCGGGGCCTTCAAATTTCGAGGTGCCTGTAATGCAGTCTGGAGCCTGGACGCACAGACGGCAGCGAACGGCGTAGTAACGCATTCGTCAGGCAACCACGGTGCAGCATTGGCCTTGGCGGCAAAAACAAGAAATATTCCTGCTTACGTCGTGGTACCGGAGGGTGCGAATCCCGCCAAGCTTAAAGCTATTGAACAAGCCGGTGGCAAGATCACGTTTTGCGGCAACACCATGCAGGACCGGGATGACACGGCTGAAAAAATCCAGCGAGCGACGGGTGCCGTATTAATTCATCCGTATACGAACCACCATGTTATTGCCGGACAAGGCACCGCCGCGCTGGAATGTTTACAACAATCCCCGCCCCTGGATTTCATGATTGCGCCCGTGGGTGGTGGCGGTCTGATTAGCGGTACCGCCATCGCGGTTGCCGGGAAGTCAAAAATTTGCCGCGTTATCGGTGCCGAACCCGAAGCGGCGGCCGATGCTTATGAATCACTGCGTGCGAACACGCGCATTACCGATATCGTATCGAACACGATTTGCGATGGCTTGCGTGCCACGGTCGGCGAAATCAATCTGCAGATCATGCAGGCACATGACATCGAAATTTTCACCGTGGCCGATCAGGAAACCATTGAAGCCTTGCGATTGATGTGGGAGCGTCTGAAGATTCTTGTCGAGCCTTCCTGTGCGACCGTGCTGGCGGCACTCATTAAAAACAAAAAACAATTTCAGGACAAAAAAATCGGTATGATCATTACTGGTGGCAATGTGGATTTGTCGGCATTGCCTTGGTGATGAAAACAATGGGGTTGTTTGCATGTGTTGGTGGGAGCACCCTCCCTGTTTTTTAGGGAGAGGGTGGCACGAAGTGACGGGCGAGCGGCTTTTGATTTTGCATCAAATCCAGCAGGAGTTTTCGCACTCGTGAGTGCTCGTAGGGAAATGTAATATCCGGCGAGAGCTTTCGCGCCTAACGGACGCTCCACGATTTTTCCTCGCCCTAATTCAGCGGCGGCGAATGGGAATAGCATCGGCGGGAAAGCTCGCTATATCCGTGCCCAGTTCACGACGCGAGACACCGGGTTCGGGACCCCAGGCCATCGCGGTAACGACTTCCCAGGTACTTGGCAATACACCGTTGTGACGCAGTTTTTCATAAGCAGCGCCCATATTTTGAAAACGGGTTTTGCCTGCCATGCCGCGCAGGCGTTGCGGGCGGGCGTCGGTGGCACCAATGGCTTTCAGTTCTTTCATCAGTGTTCGCACATCGGAATAGGTCAGCTGATAGAGCTCGCGATCCAGTACCGGATTTTTGAAGCCGGCCGCAATGATCGCATCGCCAATTTGCTGAATCGCGGCGAACGGGCTGAGCGGTGGATTTTTTTCACCGGCCTGCCAATAAGCTTCGCGTAATTCCAATAAGGTATCGGGCCCGAAGGTCGAAAATAAAAGCAGGCCGTCCGGTTTTAGTACGCGACGAAATTCGGCCAGCGTTGCCGGCAAATCATTCACCCATTGCAGACACAGATTGGAAAAAATCACATCAACGCTGGCATCGCTTATCGGTAGTTGCGAAACATCGGCGCAGATGCGTTGGATGGGTCGCCAAAAGCCGAGCTGCCAGAAGCGGGTTTGTTTCAGCACCTCTTTCAGCATGGGCAGTGCGGCATCGATCGCAATGACTTGTGCTTTCGGCCAGCGTTTTTTTATCAGGGCACTGGCACGGCCAGGGCCGCAGCCTAAATCGAGAATGCGTATTGGTTGGCGGTCTTCCAGAAAGTCGAGTTGTTCGACCAGGCGGTTTTCTACTTCGCGCTGCAAGACGGCGACTTGAGCATAGCTCGTTGCAGCACGACCGAAATTGCGTCGCAGTGAAGCATTTTCGAACAGGGTCGGCGGACGCAGGAACTTCATGGCAGCTTTTTCGAAAAATGGATGATCGCTTCCGCCACCTGATCGGCATGCGTCAAAAACGGCGCATGACCGCCGCCCTGAATCGCAATAAATTCAGCGTTTGCCAATTCACTCGCCGTTTGCATGGCGGTTGGCGAGACCAGACGATCACGTTTTCCGGCGCACCATAGACTGGGCACTTTCAAATCACGACAGGCATCAATCAGGTCGGTGTTTTCGAGTAATTCCAGGCCTTCGCAGAGCACACGTTCGGCCGGCTCACCGAAGGCATACACGGCATCGCGCAATAAACGCAATTCCTCGCGCATGTGATCCGAGCCCTGTGCTTCGAGGCTGATAAAACGATCGAGCGTGCCGCGATAATCTTTTTTCAGATCATCGGCAAACCCGGTGAAGATCGAGGTTGCCATACCATGCGGCCAATGCTCGGCTTTGACGAAACGCGGCGATGCACAGAGCATGATCAAACCATTCATTGCATGATGTTTTGCCGCATGCAACGCGACTAATCCGCCGAGTGACCAGCCACACCAAATCGCGGCAGGCGTACGTTCGGAAACTTCTTTTGCAATGGCTGCCAGATTCAAATGCGAATCATCGTTCAGACTGCGGCCATGACCGGGCAAGTCCACCAGATAGCAGGTGAATTGTTTTTCCAGCAATGAAATAAGCGGCGAAAAAATTTCACAATGCATGGCCCAGCCATGAATCATCACCAGCGCCGGGCCGGTACCGCGTTGTTCGATATGCATTTAAATATTGGCGTTTTCTTTGGCACTATTGCGATGGTCTTCCAGAGCAGACGCCAGGGCCTTGATCAAACCGTCTATCTGTTCTTCGGTATGCAGTGCGGTCAGGGTTATTCGCAAACGCGCCTGGCCTTCGGGTACCGTAGGGGGACGAATCGCACTGACCAGATAACCCTGAGCTTCGAGCGCTTTGGCAATTTTCAAGGCTTTCTGATTATCGCCGAGCATGATGGGCTGAATTGCCGTTTGCGAATCATGCAAGGGCAGACCATGACGCATACCGGCACGTCTGAAACGTGCGATCAGCGAAGCCAGTTTTGCCCGGCGCCAAGGCTCGCTGCGAATCAACTTCAAACTGGCACGCATCGCCGCCGCCATGGCGGGCGGGGGTGCGGTGCTGAATAAATACGGACGTGCGGTTTCCGAGATATGGCCAACGACAGCTTCGCTGCCACACAAGACAGCGCCCTGTCCGCCGAACGCCTTGCCCATCGGCAACACCAATAAGGGCACTTCCTTGCTGGAAAGATTTGCCGCGGCAACGCTGCCGCGACCCTCCGGGCCGAGCACGCCGATGCCGTGTGCATCGTCGACATACAACATCGCGTCTTGTGTGCGGGTCAATAACACCAGATCACGCAAGGGCGCCATGTCACCGTCCATGCTGAAAACCGAATCGGTGGCGAGCATGGCGGCGCCATCGCGATGACTACTGAGTTGACGTAAGGCCGCCGAGACATCGGCATGCGGGTAGCGTTTCAATTCGCAATAAGCCAAACGCGCGCCATCAAGCAAGCAGGCATGATTGAGTTTGTCTTGTACGCAAACATCACCGGCACCAAGCAGGCTTTGCATCACGGCCAGATTGGCCAGATACCCGCTGCCGAAGTACAGGGCTTTTTCATATCCTAGCCAGCTGGCGATTTCCGTTTCGAGATTCGCATGTTCCTGGTGATATCCACAGACCAGGGCAGAGCCGGTGCTGCCGACACCGTGATAGGCGGCCGATTCCTGCATGGCCGAGACCACGTCCAGATGTTGCGATAAGCCGAGATAATCATTGCTGCTGAAATTGACCAATTCGCGGCCATCGCATTTGACGGTAACGCCATCGCGGGCTTGGATGACGCGGCGCTGTCGAACCGAAGCACTGTTGATGCGTGCCTGTTTCTCGGCCTTGATTTTATCGGTGATTAGAATCCGGGGCATTTTATTATTTCAGGCAGCACAGGGCTGAGTTTTGTCGGCGCACAAAACATCGGCATGTACCGTCTTGCTTTCTTCGATCAGGGGCATAGATCGTAAACCTAAACGCGCGAATAAAGCTTGATCGGCTTCAACATCTGGATTACCAGTGGTCAATAATTTTTCGCCATAGAAAATGGAGTTGGCACCGGCCAGGAAGCATAGAGCCTGCAATTCCTCATTCATCTCGGCGCGACCGGCCGACAGCCTGACCATCGACTTCGGCATGATGATGCGGGCAACGGCGACCGTGCGGACGAATTCGAACGCATCCAGCATGGCGGTTCCGTGCAAAGGCGTGCCTTCGACTTGCACCAGGCGGTTGATTGGCACCGAGCCGGGGTGTTCCGGTAATTCAGCCAGACTATGCAGCAAATTGGCACGTTGCTCACGTGCTTCGCCCATGCCGACAATACCGCCGCAGCAGGTTTTCAGGCCGGCCTGACGCACGTTTTCGAGGGTATCGAGGCGGTCCTGATAGTCGCGGGTCTTGATGATGTCGCCGTATTGCTCGGGCGCGGTATCGAGATTGTGGTTGTAATAATCCAGACCGGCCTGTTTCAGGGTGTCGGCCTGTGGCGGGCTCAACATGCCCAGAGTGGCGCAGGCTTCCAGGCCTAAAGCTTTGACGGCGCCGACCATCTCGGCCACTTTTGCGACGTCTTTGTCTTTCGGCGAACGCCAGGCCGCCCCCATGCAGAAGCGTGTCGCACCGGCATTTTTTGCCTGTGTCGCTTTTTCGATAACTTCGTCCAGACTCAGCAATTTATGAGCCTTCAGGCCGGTGTTGTAACGCGCGGCCTGCGGACAATAGGCGCAATCTTCAGGACAGCCACCGGTCTTGATCGACAACAAAGTCGAGACCTGAACTTCCTGTGGGTTGAAGTTTTCGCGATGTACTTCACCGGCACGATGCATCAGCACCGGAAATGGCAGGTTCATCAAGCTCAATACTTCTTCGCGCGACCAGTGTTTTCGGATGACAGCAGACATAGGGATTTCCTGACAGTAAAGCCTTGTAAAGACAGGCAGTCTGGTCAGCATGGACATTCCTGTCAACCAAAAGCTGAGAAAAAAAGTCGACGACATGGTCAAGGCTTTGCTCTGGTCGCTATTGCCGCCACATTGCCTGCTTTGTGATCAGCCCGGCATGGGAGGCATGGATTTGTGTCAGGCATGCTGGCTGAGCCTGCCCGGCAACCTGCTCGCCTGTCAGCGCTGTGCCTTGCCGTTGGCCGTTGCAGCACAGGCCTGCGCCGATTGCATTAAGGCAGAGCCGCCGTTCCTGCGTAGCGTGGCACCGATGCAATATCAGGTGCCGCTCACGACCCTGGTGCCGCGTTTGAAATTTCATCAGGACCTAGCGGCTGGTCGCTTGTTGGCGGAATTGTTTTGCAGGCATACGACGGCTTGCGACACTCCCGACGTTTTGGTGCCGGTCCCTCTGCACTCGGCCCGACTCAGAAAACGCGGTTTTGATCAGGCGCTTGAGCTGGCGAAAATGATTGCAAGACACAAAGCCATTCCACTGCGAACCGATTTGTTATTCAGAACGCGCAATACTGCGGCGCAAAGTTATCTTGATGCAAGCCACCGGCACAATAATCTGAAAAATGCCTTTGTCGTCAAGGGGCGCTCGATACCGGCGCATATTGCCTTGATCGATGACGTGATGACCACCGGCACCACGGTGCGGGAATGCACGAAGGTGTTATTGAAGGCTGGGGTCAAACGAGTGGATATCTGGGTAATCGCGCGGGTTGCGACACCTTGAGCATTGTTATAACATTTGTAATAACAATGCTGATCGCAAATGGGAGCTCATCATGGCGAATTTAAAACTTCGGAAAATAGGTAACTCCTATGGTGTGATTTTGCCGAAAGAAATGCTGGACCGTCTGAAAATAAAAGAAGGCGACACCGTTTATGCGCATGATATTCCCGATGGCGTGCAGATCACGGCGGCGGACCCAGATTTTGAAGCGGGGATGGCAGCGTTTGAACGCACCAATAGAAAATTCCGCAATGCATTCCGTGAATTGGCTAAATAGAAATGGTGACGGGAAAAAAGTCAGCCACGATTTTTTTAACTGCAGGTTTAGTCAAAATGCTTCATCAAGGACTATTAAGTAATTATGGAGGCTTGTCCGGTGCGGTCCGTGACGATTTATTGGAAACGGCTCTGGCAAAACCCTTGCAGCTACTCGCGTATAAGAAACCGAAACCAGGCTTATTCGAATTGGCGGCGGCGTACGGATACGGCTTTGCACGCTTGCATGCTTTCAGTGACGGCAATAAACGCGTTGCCCTAGCAGTTATCGACGTGTTTCTGCAAATGAATGGCTATGAATTGGAAGTAGCTGAGCCCGAAGCGGTTCTCATTATTCAGGACCTTGCAGCCGGTCGCCTGAGTGAGGCCGAGCTCGCGGCATGGGTCAAGCTGCGATCAGTAAAGTTGTCATAAGATTGATGGGACTAGGGACTCGGGATTAAAAATCCTCTTAGAGTAAATACAAAATACCGTCATCCCCGAATGCTTTTATCGGGGACCCAGTGACTTTATGGGCATCGAAATACTGCAGTCCGATCAAGCTTTACCAATCAAATCCAGCGCAATCCCGGCAAACACAGACAAGCCCACCCATTGGTTATTTAAAAACGCGACAAAGCAATCTTCTCGTTTACGGCTTTTACCGCGATAAAACTGATATGCAATAAAACCGCAGGCAACCATGAGGCCGATATAAAAATTGATTCCGAGGTTTGTGCCGCGCCCCAACAAAGCCATCGCCCAGATAAAACCCGCATACAAAATTCCCAAAGCAATCAAATCGGCATCGCCAAATAAAATCGCAGTCGATTTCGACCCCATGCGAATATCATCATCGCGATCCACCATGGCGTACCAGGTGTCGTAAGCGGTCGTCCAAAGCAGATTGGCGCAAAATAATAACCAGGCTTCATTCGGGATTTCCCCCTGGATGGCGGTGAATGCCATCGGAATTCCCCAACCAAACGCGATGCCTAAATAGACTTGCGGCAAATAGGTGTAGCGTTTCAAAAATGGGTACGTCGCTGCCAGAAAAACCGCAATCACACTCATATACACCGTGAGCTTGTTGGTCAGGCAAACAAGTCCGAAAGCGATCAGCATCAAGACACAAAACAGGAGCAAGGCTTCGCGTGACGATACCTTGCCGGTTGCCAATGGCCGTTGTTGTGTTCGCTTGACCTGTCCGTCAAGCCAGCGGTCGGCATAATCATTGACGATGCAACCTGCCGAGCGCGTCAGCCAAACGCCCAGCGTGAAAATAATCAGGATCTTGATGGAAGGCAGGCCATCGGCGGCCAGAAACAAGGCCCACCAGGTCGGCCACAGCAGCAAGAGTACGCCGACCGGTTTGTCACCGCGAATCAGCGCCCAATAATGCGGTGTGCGTTCTTGAATCAGTGCTTTCAGGCCATCTATCGTCATGCCACTAGATTAACGGAAGATCGTGCCATCAACGAGTCTTGTGCAGGCTATACTTTTCAGTACTGCTTTTTGTCCACGAAGGAAACATTTATGAGTACAGGTCAAGGGTCTGCCGGTAATGTGATTGCCGCGGTCTGCAGTTTTTTCATTCCCGGTCTGGGGCAGCTGGTGCAAGGTCGTGTGTTGAAAGCGCTCTTCATGTTTGTTGCAGCGGCAGTACTGTGGTGGATTTTACTGGGCTGGATAATTCACATCTGGTCGATTATCGATGCTGCCATGTTCAAACGCGGCTAAGGCCGGATATCAATAAACATCACGACGATAACGGCCCTGCGCCGTTAAAGTCTCAAGCGTTTCCGTGCCGAGAATTTCCGTCAGCGCCGCATTGACTCCCGGCGCCATGCCCTTCAGGCTGCCGCAAACATAAATCGCAGCCCCCGCTGTGACCCAGGCACGCACGAGGCTTGCATTTTCAAGCAGCCGTTGTTGTACATAAATCGATTCGGTCTGGTTGCGCGAGAACGCAAGATCGATTCGCTCTAGCCGACCTTGCGAATGCCAGAGCTGTAATTCATCGCGGTAATGAAAGTCGGATGCGGCATTGCGTTCACCGAATAATAACCAGTTCCGAGTGCCCACTTTTGCTGCGCGCTCCTTGAGTAATGCACGCAACCCGGCAATCCCGGTGCCATTGCCAATCAGGATCAGCGGAACATCGTCGGTGGGCGCATGAAAGCTGCTGTTTTTGCGCAGACGCAAACCGATGCGGGCATTGATCGGCGCGCATTCCGTCAACCAACCCGCACCCAGTCCAAGACTTCCGTCGGGCCGCCGCATTTGCCGAATCAGTAATTGCACATTGCCATCGGCGGGAATCGAAGCGATCGAATATTCGCGATGCGGAAGCAGCGTCAGGCGTGCGACAAGCTCCTGCATCGATAAACCGCGAATATTTTCAGGTGGAGGCAATGCACTTCGTGAAAGCACTTGCGCCAATGTGGTTTCATTTTCATCCAAACGCCGAGTGCCATCAAGTTTGCAGGCTGTCAAAAAATCGATGACGACCTGGTCGGAATGCTCCGGTCCGATTTCGGCGATATCGCCTGCCTGCCATGATGCGTCTTCATTGGATTGCGGCGTCAATTCAATATGAAAAACCGGCGCTCCGGCACTGCCGGGATTAAGATGTTTGCGTGCCGACAGCGTCCAGTTGCCATATCGCGGCGGCGACCAGTCCGGTAAATCATGGTGACCGGCCAGCAGGCTTAAATGATGTTGCCAATGTCGCAATGCTCCGGCATCGCCATCGTCTACTTCAACGCAATCGAATAATGGTGTGGCGCCATTGTGTCGCAGCCATTCATCGAGTCGGCGACCGAAACCGCAGAATTCTTGATACGAACGATCACCTAGCGACAACAAGCCGAATTGCAGCGATGCAAGCTCAGCCGGTTTTGAAAGGACGTGACGGGCAAACGCTATCGCATTGTCCGGCGGATCACCTTCGCCCGTGGTACTGACGATGAACAACAAATGCTCGGCATTCGCAAGCGTGTCGGCATTGAGCGAGTTCAGCGAGACAAGCTGTGTCGGCGTGCCGGCGTCCGACAACATTTTCAGGGTTTGTTCGGCCAGACGTTCGGCAAATCCGGTTTGACTGGCGTAGGCAATCAGCAACGGCTTTGCAGCGGTATTCCCGGCGTTGGAACCGCTTTTATTTTCGCGAATTTTGTAAGCGCGCAAACTGGCAATGGTAAACACCAGCCACAAGACAATCAGAAAAATGGCGATCAGCATCGATGGCATATCAATACCACTCATTCACGTGCCGCCTTGAATGAGTCGGTCATCGTCGAGCTGAAGCCTTCATGGTCGCGAGTAATGAATAGCGCGGCAATATTGTTTTTCTTCGCATACACCAGACCTTCTTCCGGGCCGAGAATGCTTAACGCTGCTGCCGTCGAATCGGCCGTCATGCAGTCGTCGGCGATCACGGTTACTGATGCCAAAGCATGCGTCACCGGCGCGCCGGTACGCGGATCGATGTGGTGCGAATAACGTTTGCCATCGAGTTCGTAGAATTTCCGATAATCGCCGGAAGAACCCGAGGCGCGATGGTTCAAGACAATCACCATGGCCATGCCATCGTTGCTGTCGGGTTGTTCGATGCCGACCCGCCAATCGCTACCGCCGGGACGATGCCCGCTGGCACGCAATTCGCCGCCGTGTTCGATCAGAAAATTTTGCAAGCCGACGCTTTGCAGATAGCGGGAAATTTGATCGACCGCAAAACCCGGAGCAATCGAGGAAAGATCAACATAAACACCGCCGGGTTGTCGTGCGCGCTGTTGTGCAACATCCAGTTCGATGCGATTCCAGTCGACTCGTGCGCGCGCGTTTGCGAGGCTTGCCGTGTCTGGTGTCGTACGGATTTTTGGACCAGGGCCGAACCCCCATAAATTCACCAGTGGTCCAACTGTCGGGTCGTAAGCGCCATCGGTATCGCGGGCGAGTTGCAATGAATGTTCGAGTACGGAAAATAATTCCGGCGGCAAGGTCTGCCAGCTGCCAGCTGCGGCGGAATTGAAACGGCTCAGATCCGATTGCGGTTTCCAGGTACTCATTTGCGTATCGACGGTATCGAGCTGTTGCTGGATACCGGTTTGCAAATCGCTCGAATGCAGAGATTTTTTCGGGCCGACAAATTTGACTGTCCATGTCGTACCCATCGCCTCGCCGGATAAAGTCTCGACACGCGGGGTGTCGAGACTTGCACAACCGACAAGCAGACACAGAAGGATGACGATCAATAGACGCTGCATTTTTGTGCCGAAAAAATAAACCGTAGGAGGGCCCTTGGGCCCGACAAAATGATCACTCACGTGCGCAATGGAGTCGCCCGCAAGCGGCCTCCTACTGCGGCAACACTTCAAACGTGGCGACATAACTCAGGCGGCGTTGTTTGGCCTGCGGCAAACTGGTTTTGTCATCGGTGGTAATAACCGACAGCCAGTAACGACCGGCATTGGGCCAGGTCACGCTGAAAGCACCGTCAGCGTCTGTGGTTGCGGCGATTTCTTTCTGGTTCTTGCGATAGCGAATGCCTTCTTCGACGATTTCAACTTTCAGGCCGGCCGCCGGCTTGCCATCGATAACCAATTTGAAGTTGGCCGCTTCACCGACAAACAAATCGTTCGGATGGGTGACTGGAACCAATTCCAGACCAGTACCGCTGGCTTTCAGTTCGGTGGGTTTGCCGGCGGTGATGAAGGTTTCAACTCGCGATTGCCCTTGCATGACCTGTAATTCTTTTGCATCGGCTGGAATTTCCTTGGCAAAGGTTTCCGGAGTACCGCGCCAGCGTTTGGTTTCTTCGCCGACTTTATAACTGGCACTCAAACTGCTGTTGCTATTGCTTAAACGGTAAGTGCCGTTTTGTGCCAACTGCAAATCAAACGTCGTGCGGTATTTACCGGTCATCAGATTTTGCGGTGCAATCGTGCTGCCATCCGGTGCGGTAACGATCAGAGCGTCAATGCGTAAAGGTACATGATTGAAATAGAAAACATCATTCGATACAGCAGCATCGACCGTCACCCACTCATTCTGTGCAACAACGGTCGAGGAAGGCAGCAGCCATTGTTTATGGGCTTGTGCCGAAAAAGGAAGCGCAACGGCAAGAGCGAGTGCGGCAAATTTCATCGTGAGTTTCATGGGGACTCCAAAAAATATTTAGGGTGTATCGATACCAACGGACTGGCTGTGAATCAAGGTTTGATGTCGAGGCTGATCGCACCGAGTTCGTGTTCACCTTGTGCTTTTGCATTCTGTGCGGCTTTGGCTGGCCAGCTGAAAGGGAGCTTGATCAGTTCGCGGTTTCCGTCTTCGCGCACGGCTTCCACCACGAGCGAATAACTGCCGGTTTTCAATTTTGCCAGCGGGCCTTTCTTGCTATTGAAGCTCAGCGTTTGCACGCCAGCTGCACGGGTTGCGCCACTGATGCCATCGACCGGCATGGTCAAATCACGACCGCTGCGGCGCCACCATTGGCGCAGATCCGGCAACCACTTGGTGCCCGGTTCTTTGCCTGCTTTGGTTTGATACCAGACGGCCAGGTTTGCCGCGACCGATTGGTCTGCATTTTCAACCCAGATCGCCACAAAAGGCTTGTGATATTCGGCAACTTTCAACGCCGGAATTTCCACGCTCACGGTAAGTTCGGCAGCAGCGAGCGGATTTGCAGCGAGCGCGGCAAACAACAAAAAAACGGCAGAAAATTTCATGACAACCTCATCAATGGACAAAAAGAATGACTAGAACAACCGGTAGCAGCAATCCGAGTGCCACCACTGGCCAGGTGCCGGGGCGATGGCGCGAATGCAATTGCAGAAGAAACAAACCAGTGCCGGAAAAAATGATGCAGGCAACGGCGAAAGCATCGATGAACCACGACCACGCATTGCCGGTGTTGCGGCCTTTGTGCAAGTCGTTGAAATAGGAAACCCAACCGCGATCGGTGACTTCATACTCGATTGCGCCAGTGCTGCGATCAAGACTTAACCACGCATCGCCACCGGCGCGCGGCATAGTCAAATAGACTTCGTCTTCCGACCATTCGCCGGCAACGGCATCGACTTTTATCGAGGTGTTTTCATTAACCCAGTCGGCGACATTTTCAGGCAAGGGTGCTTTATCAGACGAAGGTTTTTCCAGTGAAGGCAATAATGTTTTCGGAAGCGTGGTTTTTTTCGTTGTGACTACTGGTTCGGCAGAAATCGAAGCAGCATTGTTCAAAGTAATACCGGTAATGGCAAAACCCAGCATCGCGACCAGACAAACCGCCGAGCTGATCCAATGCCATTGATGCAAGGTCTTCAGCCAATAGGCACGACGTTTTTGATCCAGCGGCTTCGCAATGCGATCATCGGTAGTCACAATCAAACCTCGGCCCAGCGACGCAAAAGATTGTGATAAACGCCGGTCAGTTGAATCAATGCCGGATGATCCGGATTGCTTTGCGTCAATCGGCGAATCGAAATATCGAGTTCAAACAACAGGCGGCGATCACCATCATCGCGCACCAGGCTTTGTATCCAGAAAAAGGATGCCAACCTTTCACCGCGAGTCACCGGAATAACACGATGCAAACTGGTGCCCGGATATAACACCATGTCACCGGCCGGCAGTTTTACCTGATGCGTGCCGTAAGTGTCTTCGATGACCAGCTCGCCACCGTCGTAATCTTCCGGCGCAGTTAAAAAAAGGGTTGCCGACAAATCGGTGCGTACCGGCTGTACCAGTTGTCCGGTGCGGTCGTAACGAATGGCGTTATCGACATGGAAGCCGAAAGCCTGGCCGCCGCGATAACGATTGAACAGCGGCGGAAATACCACACGTGGCAACGCGGCAGAAAAATAATTGTCGTTGCTTTTTAATGCAGTGCGAACCAATGCACCAAGCTCGATGGCAACAGGATCACTTTCCGGCAATTGCTCATTGTCTTTGGCCTTTCCCGATTGATGCCCGGCCGTAATCCGCCCATCGGCCCAAGAGGCAGAGGCAAGGCGAGTGCGGAAGTGAGCGACTTGCTCGGGCGTCAGCACATTGGGGACATGTAGCAACATAGGTGTTCTCTCTTTAATGCAAGAATCCTCGGCCATTATGGCCGAGGATTGATTTGCACATTATCAAGCAAGCGGTCGATCAGAAACGGTAGCTGGCATTGAGCACCATCGAGCGCGCATCGCCCGGCGTTGCCCAACCGTTGTTACGGATGCGGGTGTAATACTCGCGGTCGGTGACGTTGTTGATGTTCAGCTGCAAAGTGAAGTCACGGTTCACGCGATACGCCGCCATCAGACGATGGGTGGTGTAACCGCCGTAGTTATCCAGTTCGCCAGTCGGCTTGGTGGCCGAATGTTGTTGAACGGTAATTTCACCTTGGTAGGTGGCACCGTAGCCGATTTGCCATTGGCGATTGATGTCGTAGGTGGTCCAGAGGCTGGCCGAATGTTTCGGCGTGGCAAGCAATGGATCGCCGGCAACGAAGTCCGGATCCAGAGCATTGCCGCCGGTGCACAGGCCGACGCCGGGATTTGCCAGACAGTAATCGGACACGTTGCGGATGACTTCACTGTCGAGATAGGTGTAGTTGGCAAAGAGCGACCAGTTGTCGGCCAACAGACCGGAAGCGCCGAAGGTAAAGCCATCAACGCGAGCCTGACCGTCCAATGCCTGTTCGCCGCTGACATTGGTCGGATCAGGATCGGCTACGCGATAGTTTTCGCGTTCGTTGCGGAAGATGGCCGCCGTCAGGCTCAGCTTGCCACCGAGAATGTCCCACTTGGTGCCGAGTTCATAGTTGACCGCACTTTCGGGATCAACATTGCAGTTGGCCGTGCCAGCGGTGATAACCGCGATGCTCTCAGCGGTGCAAGTGCCATTAACCGACGCTTTCGAAGGTGTTTTCGAATTGCCGTAAGCCAGATAAACACTGGCGTTGGCCTGCGGCTTGTAAACCAGACCGGCACGATACGAGAACAGGCTGTCGCTGTTGTCGGCAGGTGCCAATGCGCCGGTGATGGCACCGATGTTGGGCAATGTCGTGGAAACGGCATAAAGGGTCGAAGTGCCGGAGTTATATTCGTAACGCAGGCCGCCGTTGAGCTGCCATTGTTCATTGAACTTCAGCGTATCGAAAACATAGATCGACGCATTGTCTTGCTCGCCATCGGTTTTTGCGACCAATGTCGAATTGATCGGGCCGGTATAGAAAGAATCCGGGTTGTACAGGTCCATTGGCACCAGCAGCAGCCCGGTAACGGAACCGTCGGCATTGCGGAACAAGCGTGAATTATCAAGCTCGAAAGTTTCGCGCGCGAAAGTAGCGCCAATCACCATATTGTGTTCAACGCTACCGGTGCTGAACTTTACGTTGATGTCGGTTTGATTGACCAGTGCGGTGTTGCTGGTATCACGCACAAAACCACGCGGGTTGGTAATGCCCGGGCGAAAAAAGCCCGGTGGTGTTACGACTCCACTGACCGTGCAAGAAGTGCCGGTAGGGGTGACATTGCTCGGCAGGCAGATCACGCCTTGCGGAGCATCGACGATGGAAACCTGGTCCACTTTCGAAACGCGGGTGAGATTGCGAATTGAAACATTGTCGCTAAAACGATGACTCAGGATTGCAGTGAGGGAGTCGTTGTCGATGACCTGCTTGTCGATATTGTGGTAGCCGTAGAAATTGCTGGAATCCACGCCCGGCAAGGGCCCGCCGTTATAGAAAGGCACGCCGTACTGCGGAAGATTGTCGTCATGCTGATGCAGCAGGTTGAGAACGAAAGTGGTGTCGCTGCCCAGACCGATAGCGAACGACGGAGCGATGCCCCAGCGTTTGTAGTCTTCGAAGTCGCGGCCCGGCGCATCATTCTGATGCGCCATCACATTGACGCGGAGCGCCATGTTGTCGCCAATTTGAGTATTACTGTCCAGCGTCAGACGGCCATAGTTATCGGTACCGAGAGCAGCCGTTGCGAGATGGCTGTCACCCAGATGCGCGGCTTTGCTGACCAGATTGATGCTGCCGCCGACCGAGCCGACGCCGGTGTACACCGAGTTGGCACCGTTCACCAATTCCAGTTGCTCCAGATTGAACGGATCGGTGCGCGAGTACTGTGCGCTGTCGCGGACGCCATCGACGGTGATGTCGGTGCTGGCACTGAAGCCACGCAGGTTGATGCTGTCGCCATAACCGCCGCCGCCTTCACCGGCGCCGAAGGTGATGCCCGGCAAGGTGCTCAGGATGTCGCGTAATGACAATAAATTTTGATCTTCGATCGTTTTATTCGTAACGACAGTGATGGTTTGTGGGGTATCCAGAATGGGTGCGGTGTATTTCGGAGAGCGGGCTTCTGGCTTGTTCGTGCCCTGCACTTGAACGGCAGGTAAGGATTTTGCCTTGTCGGCAGCATCAGGCGTATCTACGGAGCTGGTGTCGGTGTCGGCGAATGCAGAGGTCGCTGCTGCGCTGAGGACAAGACTGATGGCAACTGAAACAAGACGGCGGGCAGGACGAACAGAACGGCGAGACATGGCTTTCCTTGCACAAGAGGGGGTTTAAATGAGAATCAATCTTATTTGCTTTTAGCTTTAAATGCAAATGGTTCTCGATTACAAAACTCCCAATTGCCTGTCCCCGCCTGCTTTTCCGGAACCATGTGGTGAAATGCTCAGTAAGCTTGATCGATGCGCTGCGCCATCAAATATCGTCTTGAATGGCGGCTGGGTTACAATGCGCCGCTGCCGTGATCCATTCAGCGGATATGTACCACCACGCGCCCGTAGCTCAGCTGGATAGAGTATTGCCCTCCGAAGGCAAGGGTCACAGGTTCGACTCCTGTCGGGCGCGCCACTTTTTGCGAACAGGCCCTTTGGCTTTGGACAACCAAGCAATTTCTGTCCGTTCGGACATGTTTTGATTGTTAATGCTTCGGACAAAACATGGTTGTGAAAATCTTTAGTCTTTAAGCTATTGATTTTCTTGTCTTTCGAGCATGCAGGCACTTTTGGCAAATCAGAAATTACTGCGCGCTTCATAAAATTGCAGCATTTTATGAGCCCCTCAAAATGTGCCTTTGAACTCTGTCACCGACAAGCCCATTGAGCGCGCATTATTGTATTCCCGTCGACATCCTCAACTGAGGCATTCTCGGCAAGAACGATTTTTTCAAGCATTGCGTAATGAGCTTATTGCATTACACGCGGCCTAATGGAATATATAGATAGAACGCTTACCGGAGAGCCAGATCTGATGCCTTTGCATTTACAGCCGCTTGCTCAGTTGTATCAAGAATATCTGACGGCATTAGATGCACTGCAGGATATGGGCGTCAGAATCGACGGCACGCGGCTGGCTAGGTATTCCGAAATACTTGATCGCGCCATCATTGCTGAGCAAAGCGAATTGACGGAACATCAACAAGACAATGGATTCCTTAACGCAATTATTGAAGCAGTAGACATCACCGATATTGCAGCTTTAAATCCAAACGTGTTTCAAGATGGTGAAGTACTCCGAAAATTGCGACAGGTTAGCGACGGCCGCGAGTTTATGAGCGTTGAAGGATCAGACAGAGCAAGAGACTATGCCTTTGAATTCTCAGCTGCTGCTGCACTGCACCGTAAAAATCAATTTGGAGGCTTCTCTCCGAATGGAGGAGACATCACTGTCGGACGTGAACGCTGGCCAGCCGAGTGTAAAAGACTATCGTCATTGAATCGTTTGGAGCAACGATTGCGAAAAGCGAGAACACAATTGGACGGGCAGCAATATGAATTCGGAGGACCTCCAGGCGTGATAGTAATTGATCTAACAAAACCCATCCGATTTGCTCAAGGTCCGATCAATTCAACAACCGAAGATGAGCTGGAGGAAACAGCGGAAAGCCATCTGACAGCTTACATCGCAAGATACTTCAGGCCTCAATGGATTGAAATGCTGGCCTCGCCCGCCACTCTCGGTATCATGATTCGATACATATCCGTAGGAACGGTCGTTGAAGCATCAAGTGTAAGGCGATGCACAGTGTGGCAAGCGATATCTTTGCATGGCGATGACATGGACGAAAACAGTACCTTCATGCAAATAGCAGACTGTTTCGGTCCAGGCCCTTTGAGGAATATCACAACAAACGAAATTTCTGAAGCAACACATAGAACAGTGATTGAATGAATACTCTGTCTGTTGTAATAGCATAAGTCGTATGAGTCATTGTCAGTTTGGGAGAGACCTAATTTCATATCTGCCAGAGGAATTCATGGAAGTACAGACTCCAGAGAGACAGTCGGAACTTCATCGAAGAAATCACTACGTTCCATGTATGTATTTGAAGCAATGGGCTACGAACGGGCATATATCAACTTACCGCACGTTAGTGTCAGATTCCCGTGTCCCTGTCTGGAAACAATCCTCCCTGCAAGGCATCGCATATCACGAACATCTCTATACACATGTTGTCGCGGGAGAAGAAACAGACCAAATCGAAAGATGGCTTGATCAAGAGTTCGAGTCGCCAGCGACCGAGGCGATTCACAATGCAAATACCGGTGCGCGGTTAAGCAAGACAGATTGGAGACATCTAATTCGATTTGTTGCTTCGCAAGATGTGCGGACACCAGCGCGTCTCATGGAAAATCTTAAGAGGTGGAATGAAACAGTTCCCGCACTCGTGGATGCCACGCTGAGAAATTCATTGCGTAATCTAGAGTCAGCAAGTAACGCGGAAAGATCACGTCCAATGGCGGAGCCATGTTGGAAGGATCATGTCCCTATGCGCGTTAGCATTACGAAAAACGCAGACAATGACGAAGGAGTGGTCAAGGTAGAAACAACAATTGGAAGAGTTATGTGGCTGTTTTCCATTAAACATCTACTTACCAAGACTCTTGAAACGCTCAATTTGAATAGGTGGATGCTGCTGACGCCGCCCGATGACACTACTTGGTTCACAAGCGACGATCCGGTTATTCGCCTCAATTATTATCGCGATGGCGACTACGACTTCAACGGAGGCTGGGCAAATCCTGGAACTGAAATAATGCTTCCTTTGGGGCCGAGATGTCTCTTGTATACGAAGGTAGGTAATCGACCCGCTCACCGAAGTGCCGTGGTGTCATGGCAGCTCGCGTACAAATTTCGCCAAATCATTGCCGAGCATGCTCATCGGATGATTTTCTCAGCGGCTCCGTCAATTGAAGTTCCGATGCTGCGACCCCGCATAGTAAATGCTGATCAAGTACTTAAGGAGAGAAGCCAATGGAAGAATTGGCACGCCAACCAAAGCAAGGCTGAGGTATGAGGCATCGAACACAATTTCTACTCTCAAAGCTGAACAGGATGGTGATACGCTTACGATAACCCGTATTTCCAAATATCAGCCAATAGGGTGTGACGCCTTTTGACAACCTCATCGACAAACGACAACGATGGATTGCTTGCAAATAGCGGCGGTTCAGCGACAGCAGCCGGAATCCTCTTTCAACAAAAGCTAGGAGCTCTAATTGGTGGATGGATGCTCGCAGGCAACTCCCTTGATCAGCGTCTAAATTTGGGCACGGCTCAACCTCTATGGTTTCGCTTTGAAACAGAAGCCCCGGTTGACGACATTTTAATCGGAACGTCAGACAGTGGCTTTGTTGCAGTGCAGGCAAAGACATCGCTCTCGTTGTCACGCAACTTACAGAGTCAGTTTGGGAAGACGGTCGAACAGTTTGTCCGCCATTGGCTGGTGTGTCGTGATGGCGACGGGAAACTCGATTGGAATAGACCGTTGGATCTGACGACAGATCGCTTGGTACTCGCCGTTGGTCCACAAGCATCCGCTAAAATTCGT
Organism: Arenimonas sp.; assembly: GCA_050737775.1. Taxonomy (GTDB): domain Bacteria; phylum Pseudomonadota; class Gammaproteobacteria; order Xanthomonadales; family Xanthomonadaceae; genus Arenimonas. The sequence goes on along the minus strand of JBOHYH010000171.1, from coordinate 34,490 downwards.
GTTGACCTTCCAGCTGCACTGAGAAAGCGACGGGAGCCTGGCGAATCGCTAATGTCCGATGTGCAGCGCAAAGCCCTGAATGATTTCGAATATTGCGTGCGTGAAGTTTGGCCAACACTAACTAGCGAACCATTCATAGAACAGGTCCTGGCTGAGCTTTCTCATTTGGTTGTTATATATACGTTCGATCCTGACGATTCACTTTTACAAAACACATTGCAATCTGTGTTACCAAATGCCGAAAGCGCAAGCGCGGCGAGGTTGATGTTGGGCCATATTTGTGGGGAATTTATGGCTCGCCGAGGAGGAGCAAGTTCATCTGATCTTCGCGAAGCCATCATAAAATCAGGTGCAAAACTGGAATACTCTCCGCCTTACAGAGCTGACATTGCAAAGCTGAGGGATCACTCAACGCGGGTAGGTAAAGCTCTACACCAGTACGAAATCATAAGCGTTGGTCCAACTGAACAAATCGCAATCAGGAGAGAGTGCCAAGATATTGTTGAGGCAGCTGCTCAAAATGGTTCCTTCTTGATTGTTGGCGAGCCCGGTGCCGGAAAGAGCGGCGTATTAAACGCTTTGGCATCAAGCCTTAAATATCAAGGTTTCGATGTGCTTGAACTTGCAGTAGATAGCTACTCGATTGAATCACTGGAAGGTCTTACAAGGGAACTAGATCTTGCCCACCCTTTACTAGATGTCATTGATGCATGGGATGGATCTCAGCCGGCATGGTTAATTATTGATGCCTTAGATGCCACCCGAGGTGGAAAAGGCGAAGCAGTATATCGCGCACTAATCGAGAGCGTCATGCGAAAGAATGGGCGCTGGAAGGTAGTAGCGTCCATCCGTACGTTCGATTTGCGAATGGGGCAGCAGCTGCGATCGCTTTTTAAAGGTCAGCCTTTATCGTCAAAATTTGCTGAACCAGCTCTTTCAAATATCCGTCACATTTGCATTCCGCCTTGGTCAGAAACAGAGCTAGAGAGGTTGCTTGCAAACAACAGTCCACTGAATGCACTGTTGACAGGAAATCCAGGTCGACTTCACGATTTGGCAAGGGTGCCGTTTAACACGCGTTTGCTAGGTGAAATAGTTTCGAGCGGCGTGTCGACTGCGAATGTTCTTCATGTTTCCACTCAGACGCAGCTGCTCAGCCTTTATTGGGAACTGCGCATCGAGAGACACGGTTTTGCAGCTGAAAAATGCTTACACCGCCTAGTCCAATCCATGGTGAATTCACACTCACTACGAGTATCGCGTGCATCAGCGATTGATAGCGATCCGGAAACTTTAGAAGTATTGCACCGAGAAGGGGTTCTAATTTCCGTGGACGCTGATAGGTGGGTGCAATTTCGCCACCATATACTTTTTGACTATGCTGCGAGCCGCGTATATTTCGATTCGGACAATCACATCCAACAAAACGCAACTGCTGAGGGTAGTAAAACATTGGGTCTAATGCTGGCTCCCGCGTTCTCCTTCATTTTGAAAGAGTTATGGGCAAGCGAGACAAATCACTTCCGATTTTGGAAACGAGTTGTGGAAATACTCGGAGACCAGGCTGGTGACCCAGTCATTCGCAGTGCGACCAGTAGGATTTCAGTGGAACTTCCCGAGCAGCGAATTGACACAGAGTCGCTAGCTGAAATTATTTTGGCCGGTGGTGAAGCCGAGAGAATCGCTTTTTCTCAAGTAATAGGTGCGCTTGCGGTTCGGATTGAAGATGAAGGTGATTTTCCACTTTCACCATGGTCACATCTAGCAGCATTGGTTACTCCCGGAGTTGTACTTAATGCATGGACCATTCGTTCCTTAGGATTTCTCCTAATAGACCGAGCCAAGGAAACGGTACAGCACTCAGAAATGGGTGAAACGGCACGAGCACTACTGCAGCATGCTTTTACGGTTCAAAACCCGGTGATGCTAAGCACAGCAGCCATTGAATTTGTAATCAGTACATATGAAACCGATCCAGATCAATCACGAATGTTGCTCGGCCGCGTATTTGATCATAATCGCTTCAAAACTTGGGGTTTTGAAGAGGCCCCGGCAATCGCAAGAAAAATAGCAGCCTTATCTGAAGTAGATCCAGAATTTGCTGCCATTGTTTATCGGGAAATTTATACTAAGAAAATTACTGAAGACCGTGAGACGCTCTTAGGCGCGAGCCAGATATTGCCCCTTAGATCTAATGCGCGCCAGGATTACGAAATGGCGCGCTATTCATTAAGCGAACATTTCCCTAAGTTTTTAGAGTCCGATCCGCTTGTAGCAACTAAGGCATTTCTGTGGTCCGTTAATGCCTATGTCGATCGTGCACACCATCTTGAGTCGACCCACGAGCTCCACCAAGTCGACGTCAACGGGCGCGTTGCTAAGATGCAAGAGGACTTGAGTTATATCTGGGCGCACAATCCTGACGACGATCACGGCCAGGATGCCGAAGTACTCATAACAAAGTTCGTGTCCCATCTAAAAGCAGTACCTGAATCGCATGCGATCATATTGGCAGATTATCTGATAAGCAATGCGACGCTGGCAGTTTACTGGTCGCGCCTTTTTATGGTGGGTGCTAAGCGAAATGATGAACTAACCGACTTTTTATGGCCTTACGCGGCTAGTGAGGCATTTCTCGTCTCGCCTGATACTCGAAAAGATGCAATAGATTTGTTAGTTTGCGGGATTGTGCGCAGATCTGAATCTGAGCGTCAGCAATTTGAGAAGGCAGTCTTTGAGTTTGATCTTTCGCGTTTCGTTCACGCAGAGGATGCAAAACGGTACCTACTCATCCGGCTTTTCAGTGCAATTGGAAAAGGCTACCTTTTGACGAAGGGTGCCCAACAATTCTTGGAGACACAAGTCGACGAAGAGGTAGAAAACGAGCGACTACATGTTGTGAAAACAAGCGCACACGCAACCCCGCCGTATTTTTGGATCGATGGCCTCGACCATGAGGCTCCTGAAAACGCGATAATCATTGAAAAGATTGAATCATTAACTAAAAAATTGAATCTTAGAAAAGCCGATGAGTCGCAAGTTTCATTCACACTAGACGAAGCTCTTCGGGTTCTTAGAAATCTCGTTAGTCGATTGGATGCTACGAAGAATGTTCATGAAAAGTTACGCGGTTATGCGGAGGGAATACTCGGAGAGGGTATACAAAAAATACTAGAGGCGAAGCTGTTGTCCGCGGAGACCTCAGAAACTGCTGTGACAGAGTTGGTTCACTTCATTCAAATTGCGTCAAATTCACAAAATCCGTACGTTGATTCCATGACCGATGTCTCGTTTGAAGAATCGCCGAGCTGGGGAAGTCCCGCGGCACGAGTGGAAGCGGCAACCGCCGCGCTGGAATTGCTGTTTCAGCGCCCCGATTTGTATGCTGCTTTAGCTCCATTGATTGATAAGTCATTGGCGGACCGTCATCCGGCGGTACGCATGCAAGCATGTCATAGGCTGGTTAGGTTATGGCACATTGATCGATTCGGCATGTGGACTCGGATTGAGAGACGCCTAGCTACCGAAACCAGTATTGCCGTACTCGTTCTCCTAATCTCTGCCGTCATTTCCAAGTATTTACATACAGAACGTGCACGGATCGAGCTTCTGCTTTTGAACCTGCTTGATCGATTTGAAAATAACGAAGACGCGACACGACGTTTATCAGCAAATGTAGCGAGCTTGCTTTCGATATTGTGGGTCACGCACGAACTTCCGAAAGCGCATGCGAGAATCAACGCTTGGATATCAAACGCGGAAAATAACTTCGACCCAGTGCGAAGTGTTTTAACGACACTTCGAGGGGCACTAGTTTTTGGACTAAAACAGGGAGACCCTGGCGATCTTCCTATACGTCAGCGGGCTCAGAAAATCTATTTAGACTGCATCCAGAGCGCAAATAAGCAATTGGCTGAATTTTATGACACCACCAATCCTACCGCCGAAAACGTTTCTCAAGCTAAGCAATGTGTAGAGGTTATCGACATAGCCTGTCGCGAGCTATATTTTGCGGCAGGTATCTCTAGACAGCAAGACGATGAGAACGCCAAACTGCAGAGGGACGATCTCCAGCAATACTTCAATGAAGTGCATGAGCTAATAGATGCAATAACAGAATATGGCTCTCCTCACACGATTTACTATCTGCTGCAGCTTTTGGAACAACTTATTAAATGCAATCCAGGAAAGACTTTTGATCTAGCGGCAGGTGCACTTCTGAAAGGCGGAAAGCGGGGTGGCTACCAGTACGAATCTATGGGAGCAGACTTAATCGTCAAGATTTTCGGCGTATTTTTGGCAGATCACAAAGATATATTTGAAGAAAGTAAGCGCCGTGAATTACTGGTTGCTTCGCTTGAAATTCTCATGAATGCAGGTTGGTCTTCCGCTCGTCGTTTACTTTATCGCATTCCTGATTTACTTCAGTGAATAGCCTAGACGCCTCGAACACGTTCAAGAAGGAGATGGAACGACTTCTTGGCGACATTGAAAAAGTGACAGGTACTGATCCGTTGGAGGCTTACTCAGGTGCAGGAACACCAAATATTCTAGAGTTCACGACTCGTGAGTTTTTCATTGATGGGGTATTGAAAGCGTTGGGTTGGACCTTCGGTAGTTCTGGTACTGTTGCTCAGGAAGCCAGAATTAAAGTCGACACAACGAATTTTATGGACTACATCGGAATTACGGAGATAGAACGAAATCCAATATTGATGGTAGAAGCAAAAGCATGGGACGTGCCTTTCATTACTTCAAGAAACAAAAACGAAAACGAAACGGAATCCAATTTAATAGTCAGATCCATAAACCACATCAAGAACAAGGGCGCGGAAGTTGACTCTCCCACTTTTGCAACGTGGCACGGCTTTCTTGGTCAAGTTATGAGGTATGTACGCGCACTTAAAACGAATCACAATCATGACATTCAGCGAGCGGTACTCACAAGCGGACAGTGGCTAGTTGTTTTCCATAATCCTAGTGAAACGTTTTCTGAGAACGATACTGCTAACGACGAACAAATCGCAATTTTTCATCGATCACAATTTGTTGAGCGCTCGACAGAAATATTGGATTTGCTTGGATACGAATCACTAGCTTCCCGGCCTCCGAAGCTGCTGCGGCCAGCACAGCTTCCACAGCATATTCAGGTTCACAAGATTAAAGCCGTCTTCCACGGCGTACATGTTCGGTATGAGTCTTCTGGTAGCAAGAAGTTTGTCCTTAGTCCGCGCATCCTTGTATATCCATCACTTATCATACTGAGGGATGACAATGTTCTCCTCACTATAATGCATCATACCGACTGCCTGATCGTAGACTACCAAGAAGATTCTCCGAAAAAGTTAGCGGATCACTTGGAAGAAATGAGAATTCGTGCAGTTGATCTGCTGAATCAATGTTCGACTGAGACCGGAGTGGTGCTAGAACCCGCCCCTCTGGCGGCATGCCCAGGCTATAAACCTCGAACCAGTGCATTTTCACGAAAACAAATCGAACCTCTTTATATAGAAGTCGATGAAGTAAACCCCGATCATTGGATGCTGATTACTGGACAAGCGACGCACTATCTTATAACCACGCCAGTTGTAGACCCGTGTAGGTTTCATCAATGGCGGGCCTGTGACGCAGCGGGTTACCCCAGCGGCAACACGCAGTTAAGCACGCGATCCATTCACAAACCGAGAGCACTTTTTGTCGACGGACAAGCCCATCATTGCGCTCACCAATTGGTCTTGGATAGACGCGATGATAGATGTCAAATAGCCCCAATAGATAGCCGAGTGTGTTGCCAAGCGTGTACCTTTCTTGAAGTATGTTGGCCTAAGACAGACAGAGCTGCGTTGCCATGTGGACAATAAGCAATCTCGTTAATATGGGTTCGTTCATATGGGCTAGCCTAGCCAACATCTTGGTGCAATGAAAATATTTAACATTGCTGGCTACTTTGGCTGTCTTTATGAGATCGTGGATATGCTTTAGAAGATAGAGGTTTTCATTTCATCGCGAAATAAGACCTCTTTCTAACAATGCTTCACGTGCTATTTTTCTGGATAAGTTTTTTGACGTTCCGACCGCAGCTCGTAACTCGTCCGCTATTATAACAACACCAATTCCCAGCTGCTTTTCTTCGCGTAATAGAATTATTTCGGCAAGCTTTTTTTTGCTGTTCTTTATTTGAAGTGATCTGTACTCTTTCTCGCGTGCAGCCCGCAACAGTTGGTATTCATTGTATAGCTGCTTATTATTCGTTCGCATACTTCCTACTATAATTCCCGCGTTACTGCAAAGATGTCGAAGGGACGGAAGACGACTGCAATCACTCATTAGCTTTCTCATTCTCGAATAAAAATCATCGTAGAGCGATGGGTCTCGACGAAATAATGGAATATTCGGAATATCATGCAAAAAATCTTTAAATAAAACCACAGTTGCACACACCTCAGGGATGAGAAAGAATTGAAGTGGCGATACTGATTGGTGCGCACTAATTCTAAAAATTGTGTCAAGGCGCGGTCTAGACTTTTCAGTAAACTTGCGCGAGTTACTTTTTCTGCTAGAAATGTTTGAATATATGAAGTGTGGTCTGGATAATCTATCTTTATAAGAGATTCTGAATGCTCTTTCAAATCGGGAAATACAGCTGGTATCGAAAGGTGAAATTTCAGCATCTGAAATGTGTGTAATGAGCTCTCGCATCTTGGCTTCACACCACATATCCCAAGGGCCAAGCTCCGCTTTACTTGGCGCATGATATCCCAAATTAGCACCGCAGCTACTGCAGGTGAGGCGGGTTTTCGTTGCACGAAAATGACACTGAAACTGCGAGCATTTAGGACAGCGGTCAACGAGCAGACAATTGTGCATCTCGCAGCGTGATATAAACTTCGTCCCCCATGCCAACGGTTCTGCTTTATTGAACAAGGGGTCCTGATAACACAATGGGCACCAACGCCTGAAATTAGCGAAACAGTTTCCGCAATTGCGAGCCAGAATATGGCGAAATCTTAATAACGAGCCACATACTAGATTTGTTTGGCCAGTCAATAAACTCAGTTGCTCAATGATTCGAAGTGTGGTCGATGAATAGCCACAGGTATCTGAATAGACAATAGATTTCGTCACTCTAAACGCTTTCATTATGCTCTGATTGGACGATAACTCAGATTCAACCCCGAACACATCCGGATGCGCAGCTGCATATAATGTGAAAGTGATCAACTGCCGAGGAGTAACGCAATGGACATGAGCAAGCCTGCACAGATAAGACTCGACAGACTCCGCTAATGCGGTGCCTGGCCCATGTAGTTTAAGCGGCGCTAATATAGTACTTATAGTCACCGTATTCCTACCTTGTCTCGGACAAGAGTTCTAAGGCCAGGTCGACGTTTAGGAGATATTGGGTCATCAGTGGGGCTTTCAATCAGCGTGTTTGTCATCAATTTATGACGCAATTCTCCGAGCAGTTCGTCCGTAGCTTGCTCGAAATATGCCTCACCGACTGCAATATCGAAATAGAGTTTCTTTAGTCTTGCCACTGGGTGTGCTGCATTCTTTAAGTCTGCATAAATGATTGTCACTCTGCTAATTTTCGCTTTTCTGCACCGTACCCAAGCTTTGGCGCTTGCTCTTCTAAACAAGCCATGTGCTTCACCTATAACCCCGACCGTCACACTATAGATATACTCCCAATGTGTTCGAATAAACTCGGGATCGCAAAACGTGAATTCCGCACCTAGCTTTTCCAGGACGTCAAGGAAGCCTGGCAGTTCTTCAACATTTTCCATATACCGGGAGAAATGGACTACAGGTCCCCTACGATTGACTTCTGAGCTGAAATTGCACAACTCCAGCAACGCAAATGTGCCAAAAAGTACGATCACGATTCCCAATTCTACGGCAATATTTTTAAGAGACTCAATATGATTGGACGGATCGCGGTTCTTATGGTTGATTCGAATGACATGTGCCTCGTCAATGAAAAAGAAGAGCACTCCCCTAACGGTGCAGATTCTTTCAAATGCGCTGCGGATATCAGTTTCAGTATTCGGGATATTCTTGGCGAGCCATTCTTTTGATTTAACGAGGCGCTCTAGGTATCGATCTAATGAGTCGGCATCGTTCGACTTCTCAATTGCATTTGGTACGAAACGGAAGGGGTCGCCAGCATAGATGAGCGATCGAGAGAAAAAATCTTTGGAATCATAGTAAGAATTCGAATTGTTACTGGCATTGACTGAAATAATCCGTAATTCACCAATGGGCAAATCACCCAGGGACTTACCGATTTCCAGAAACAAGCGGTTGCGAAGCGTTGATTTTCCAATGCCCGATGCACCAACGATATGGATGAGTTCTCCAGGTTGGGCATTTAGAATGAGGTCGTAACACTCATCAAGCGCCTCATTAAATTTCTGATGTTCAAACACTGGAATTTTTTTCATCATCAAAATCCTTAAGTTGGGTTGGGGGTTTAGTCTTTGCAATTTGATCGAATAGCGACGTTTTTTGCTTTTCCGGAACTACAGGGGACGCGTCTGCCCCACTAGTTTTATGCACTTCAGGTTCGACGCTGGTGTTACTGTTCTTAGGAATATCAGTACCTGTAGCGGCTTTTTTAGTGTCATGGAGTAGATCGGCCACCTCCTCCATTTGGTCGAGTCGTGTATCTAGTTTCATACGCTGCTCGCGTCGATCGTTGCTGTTTTCCTTTGCCCGCAGACGATGCAAAAACTGCTCGGCTACTTGAGCCTCGGTTGGCAGGGAACTGAGGCGAAGGTGTTGTCTGTCATGCGCCTTAATTACTTGGCCATGAATTGTTGAATACATTAGAGTCGGTATTTCTGGGTCGATGCGATTGCGACTAGGGGTCTCGTTGCGTTTGAGTGCTTCAGAGAGCTCGTTTGAACTGTAGGTGCGGTAGTAGGTACGAATCCCTTTTAATCGCTCGACGGTGCCTTTCACTGGCACGCTTGAAGCAATAGCCCAGTTTTGGGGCTCGAGTAGTTCGCAACCGACCATCGGATAGCAAAGTCGGCCCTCGTCCCACAGATTATCGGGCGTGTCGGGAGCTGTTCCGTGCTTGTTCTTATTGAAGAATTCGAAGAGATACCAGATCAATGCTTGCCTAGCCAGTTGATACGTCATTCGAGCGTTATAACGACCTTTCTTCTTGCCATCAGCACTTCGGCCAGCTTTATCCAGGAATGTACTACCGGACAAACGCTGCGCCATTTGCACATTTGGCAGGCGCATACCATTTTCAGCTTCAGAGCTGAAACGTGCGCCTCCGGCGGGTCTCAGAAAGGTGCTGACGCTACATAATGCACTGAGTGTTTCGAAAAGAATTGACTGAAATTCTGAGCCTCGATCTGTGACGATGAAGGCAGGTAAAAAACCGAGACGACGAGCCATATCGCGCATCACTAGAGACATTGCGAATGTGTCAGATTTACCGAAGGCTAATGATGCTCCTACACAGCGACCGCTTCCTTCGTCAAAGGCGCCATACCACCAAGGGCAAGGCAGGATGTCCGCAAAGCCTGATTCCTTCCAAAGCCGCTGGTCCCACTGCGTTGAATCGATGTGTACAACAAGTCCCGGCACCCAGGTACGCAACGTGCCGAAGAGGGGATCGATCGGCGGTCGTTCACCATGGAATCCACGAAGACCAGCATGAGCCAGGGCGATTTTTTCCTGATCTTCCTTTTTCAGACGTAGACGTACAGATTCAAGCGAAACTTGCTCAATACTTCTTGGGTCTGCTTTCGATAGCCTGTCCATTCGAGCAAGGACACGTGTTGGCGTGGCACGACTGGGCGACGCCATTATTTGCTTAAGAGCCTTGTTAAAAATTTCGATCTGCTTAGGCGAATACCTGTCGTTTCGATTCCCACGGCACTTGTAGTTAGGAATAAAAAGATGCAGAGGATTTCCAGAACGATTTATGCATTCGCGTATTAGTTCTTCTGGAAAGCGGCGTTCATGCCTGGTTTTACTGCGTTTCCCATCCAGGAATTCCTGATATTTTTTCTGATGTGCTTCGCCGGTCCTTAATGCAGATGCCGAACACGTTAGGACGATAGATAGTTTTGATGAGTCGATAAAGCCATTGTTCCTGTCTTGCTCCGCTTTCAGGAAATCGTCTCTAGTTTTTGCGTCATCTGCATTTAGATAGATATAGGCGGAATGTCGCTCCATCAGCAGCTGAGATCTCACACATGAATGAAGCTCAAAGCGCGAAAGCCAATGAATGATCAAGCTGTCATTCAGCCCATCTACTTCCTCACAAAGTTGTGCAATAGTTTTCGGATCGTCCGCCAAACTAGCCCGCGTTTCTTCGAGAAGTGCAGCTTCATTTTTTGGTGCCTGGCTATACCGACACGCGTACATGAGCTCGTAGTTATTTACGCGAATTGCGTAATGAGACTCAGGCATTACCACGATATGAGCTAAGCCAAGATTCTGTGCTGCTACCAGTGCCGGAAAATAGACAATTTCCGAATCTGAAATACTCCAGTCGCTGGGACGTTTCGATTTTAGTTTTTCATACGCCGATGCAGACTTACATTCAACGATTGCCGGTCCGCTACCGTAAAGCGTCAAGTAATCCCCGGTATAAGAAGCAACATGGCGAATGTCTTTGTTGGTTTTCTTGCTTAGCCTTACACGGATGAGACGTATCGGACGGGGCTGGTCCCAAAATTCAAAGACGGTAGGGTGCAGTTCGCAATGAATAGCATAGGGCAGTTCCACAGTGCGACTTGCGGCCTGTACGATGTGGCCCATTTTTCGGCTCGCCAGTCGGCAAGACATATTCAATAAAGCCCCATCACCAGCGGCTTTTGCAGGGTTGGATTTTCTAGTGGTATCGATATAGGAAGTAGCGGATGCCGAGACTTCCTGCTCTTGGATATAGGTATTGAATTCCTTGTCGTTCAGCATGATTTTAGGCGAAACGGGACTGCTGCCTTCATGTGCTTGACAACGGCACAAAAAAGTCTCAATCTCACACCGTAGGCTTCGACGCACTACCAATGTAAGTAGAAATTAAACCCAGTCCCCACGACTGGGTTTTCTATTTATAAGGTTACGTTCCCGGTTGTAGCCTCCTCCATAAGTTAGGTTATTGGGGTTGATTCATCGTTTTGCACGTGATGTTTTTTCTGCTTTGCACCCACTAGGAGTGCGTCCGCCAGCCACTCTGCCAGGGCAGCACTGGATACAAATTGCCCTCTGCGGCCATCTAATCGAATCGCGTCAAGGGGAGCTACGCCCCTCTTGAAGGATTTTCTTGCCGCATCTAGAGACGGATACGAAAGCAAACGCCAAGCCTTGCCGACGGGCACATACGGCCCAAATTCCAACAAGAGTTTCTCTTCTAGAAATAACTGGTCTGCAAGTGGAATTAGCTGCATTTAGCTTTCTTTTCCGGAACAACTGGACTTGACTATCAGACTCAAAATTACCGCTGGTAACAAGAAGTGTTTTTTCTGAAGTAAATGATCAAAAAGCTATACCGACAGCGAATGCCAAAATGTGCAAACCCCCCTAGTTAAGGAGGTCGAAATAGCACTTAGTTAGCAAATGACTTATAACGAAAAGTTATGAGAACCCTAAATAACAGCCGATACGTTAAAAAATATTCAATTCAAATGGATGTCGTTCTTTGATGGAAAAACAATGCGCAACCCGTATGGATTCTGCGAATAGCAACGCTTTGAAATCGAGAAATTATTACCATCTGAAACGGCTACGAAGAGCTGAAAGGCTTTATTAGCAGCCTATAAAGGAAATCGTATTTTCAATGTATGGACTTGGATGTTCAGCGTATAGAAAACCTATACTAAGTTTCGTATTGTTTTTGTGCACGCAATGAAACCCTTCCAAGACAAAGAAAGTCTTTTTTATAAAACTTCGTGAATATTAATTCGCTGGAAGCTGAGACAGTTACTACCAAATTAAGTTAATAATTCAAAAAACTATGATCCAACCAAGTAGATGGAGTGTAAGAAGAATGTTTGATAAAGGACAGCCAGGCAACAAAGTTCAGAGTTCCATCATCGCCAAAGAATTGCCACTGCTGATAAATGATGTGCCCGTTACCAATAACTTCATGGCGAGGCTAGCCCCGGACAAAAAGAAGCCTGGGCTTTTTGAAAAAGTTCTGTTAATCACAGCTTGCGTATTTTCTCTGGATATTTTGCTTTTCATCGTGCTTGCCTTTGGCAAGCAGCTTGGCTATCTGTCTGATCGTGTAATCGAAAATGCGGCAGGTGTTTTTTTCATTGTCGTGGGGTTCTGTTTTACAGCCTTTGTATTCGTGGTTGCCAGAGAGGCATACCACATGATTTCGAACAAAGGTGAGTATCAAACATTGATGGTAGACGCTCACAGACTAAAAGAAGAAGCGCTGTTCACTGAAATTATGGGCTCTGAAATCTCGCGAGACGTATTGTGTGAATTTGCAGATCGCATTGCATTATCGATAAAACTATTAAAAGAACGTTCAGGAGTTATCGTTATTGTTAGTGCTGTGTTTGTGGCGTTTCAAGCGCTCAGCGATTCTACAGGCTTCGACTTGCCTAAACATTTTGGGATTCTGATATTACTAGGCGCAGGTGTTGTCGCGCTTATCCTCATGATAGACATTGATATGCAAGAGCGATTACATCACGTCTTGAAACGCGCCGTTGATAAGACCCCTGTTGCGATTGCTCAATTCGGAATTTCGCAGCGTCGTCGTAAAGCACTTAGGGGTTAATCAGATGGGATGGCACTCGACACTCGCACCATAATCAAGTACGCCTCAGGATAAGATTCATCACGAAGGCGCTATTCTAACAAGTGAAATAACAACATTCTTCAAGCAGAAGAATGTTGTTACAGCGTGATCTATGAGGTCAGGTCTGGCGCATGCAATACACCTTCTATCTTGCGTAATATCTTGTCGCGTTTTCCTTCTACGAGCAATTCAGCGGGTGAGGATTGTCCTTCATAAGGGCTGGGGCAAACCCATTCCGCTGTGCCTTCCTCTGTAAGGCCTAGTCGTTCGACTTCTCTTGCAAGAGCTGGATCAATACGCTCAAATTCGCGCCAGACGTCAGCGCAGCATTGTTCGTATTCAGTCCAGGCTAAGTCAACCAAAAAGATCGCCAGACTAAGTCTGTCCATGAGCAGCACCTCTGATTAATTGACGTTACATTTTAGTACTATCGATGTTTTCGTGGTGAATAATCTTGCTGGCCATGTGCATGAGCAACCGCCCGTTTCACAGCCTCGAAATCATAGGGGTCTCTGCCATGATCTATCCAATCTTCGCAGGCGATAATTAAACTGTCGGTTACGGCAGCGATCCTTGTCAGTTTGTCCATCCACGCTCCCATCTGGTCTTCATTCGGATGGCTTCCATCACGCAAGTGGTTCAGCAAATCGCCGTAGATATCTTGGATTTCTAATTGAACATCGCGAGGGGAGAATTTAATAATCGAGGGCATGATTGTTCTCCGAAGCTTGCTTTAGCAGCCCGCCAATATACTCGGCACTGACATCGATTGCCGTACTCGCTGTTGGCCCAAAATGCTGTTCCAGAACGTACTCGGCGTCATCACAGTATTCGGAATCACCTGCTACCGAATACTCACGGCCACTCTTGGTAACCAACGTGCGAGCTTGTACATCGTGGTGCTTTATCGGTGTGCTCATACGGGCGTGATGATCTTCCAGGTACCAGCCAAGGACTAAATCGATAGTCTTTTCATGGGCTGATAATCGAAGTGCTCGCCTGCGAACAAGCGTGACGCGTGGTTGATGCTCCACCGACGCCATTTGCCAAATAGACATGGAAGACCTCCTTAGGACAATGCTCGGCGTGTCCTTTCCCTGAGCGGCTAGTTTCCTGTTGGTTACTATTAGGCTCATATGTCGCAAAACCTGAGACCCTTCAGTTTTAGGGGAATGACGAGTCTTTTTCGGGACTTGTCTGAATAAAAACCGATCTATTGGTCAACTGCATAGCAATTCCTGTTGCTCGCGTAATCAAAAAGTGGCTTCGTCAAACGAGCGGTGTCGACTAGACACCGCTCATTGGGCATTTAATTAGAAGCTGGCGCGGATACCGACTAAATAGCGGGTATCGTCGCCACCGGCTTCTACTTCTGCTACGGCGCCCCAGGTGTCGTTGAATTTCAACTGGCCACCGAGCGACAAGGAGACAGCATCACCCGCATCACCCAAATCTTCATGGGTAACGCCAATGGTGCCTTCAAATTTGTCGCTCAATGCACCACGGAAACCCACGCGTACACGATAGCCGTTATCGTCAGCACCAATAGAGCCCAAAGTATCGAAGCTCCAATGCACGTAGTTTACGTCGGCAAACAAATCGGCCTTATCGGAGATATTGTGACGAAAGCCAAAGCCTAAACTGTAGGTGTCAAAATCAGAACCGACACCAAAGTCAGATGTGGCGCTGGTATTGGCGTAATTGCCTTGAAGGTAGAAGTTGTCGCCGAGGGCCACGCTGCCACGAAGACTGACGCCGTCAAAATCACCGTTGAAATTAATCCCCAAATCTCCAGCATTTACGTAATCGGCTTCAATAAAGCTATAGCTCAATTCAGAAGCATTGGCAGAGGTGCCAGCAAGGCCGGCAAATAAGGTGAGAGCAAGTAGCGTTCTTTTCATTTTTGGACCCCGTAGTAAGGTAGTTGGCCTATGAATAGGCAGAGTGGCGATCTAATAATATCCTATTTTAGAATATTAATGATTACCCATCTGTACGTAAATATTCCAAAATGGTATATCCCGTTATAGGATATAGGGTAATGACCGCCTAATCTGTTTGAGCGGTCATGCCAAAAACCATCCATCGGGACGAATACGAGGTGCTTCTCGTGCTGCTTAGGCAGATGCGACTGAAGGCTGGCTTGACCCAGGTAGATCTATCCAAAGCCTTGGGACGTCCCCAATCGTTGATTAGCAAGATTGAACAAGGTGTAATTCGGCTTGATGTCATGCAGCTTAAGGATATTTGCGATGTGTGCGGCCGATCACTGGCTTCGTTTTGCCGTGAATACGAGAAAAAATTAGCTTAGAAAGGTGTAATCTGGCACTTCTGAGAAAACCAGGCGAGTTTGACGGCTATGGCTAGGATAAAAGTCGATGAAAGCGATGCTTCCATAAATAGAATCCTGGACCTACTGGATCGCGATATTGCTCAAGGTAAGATTGCTCCAGTGCAGATTAGTTATTTTGAGGAGATTCAGAGTCTTGTTGAAGGCGTTGCCGTAGACCTTGATCAAACCTTGCCCGATGATGATCAAGTGCGAAAGCATTGATTAATTATTGGGCACACCGAGCAGCAAATCCGTTAACTGTGATTCGCCCAAGATGGCGGTCTTCACAAACAACTACTAGAATAACGCACAAAATCTGTGCCGTTCACCCCACATCTTTATTGATTGCATTTGAAACTGGAATTTATCTTTCATGAAAAAAATTGTATTTGGCGCTCTGCTTCTAACTTCCAGCTTTCAACTCTCCGCACAACTATCCCCCACCAAATTACCAACGTTACCTGCACCAACGGTATCGGAAAACGGCCAATCGTATGTGAATGGCGACAGCGTAGTTCAATACTCTGCGCCTTCGACGAACTCGAGCACCCAAAGCAGTGGGTCCACGACACAATCTTCCGGCACAGCGGTTTCGTCTGAGAACAATGTCTATGGTGAATACGAAAAATCGGTTCAAAACGGTAAAACGATAACGACTTTAGGACCGAATTTATTCGGCGATCAGGTAGATCTAAGTCACGGCGGACTGTCTTTTTCGGCAACCGACATATCGCTGCCCGGAAACAGTGCTTTGCCCGTTGCCTTTACTCGCGCTCATTCGGTTCGCAACGTAAAAGGCTATATCGTTTACGACTCGGCGCTGGCAGATTGGCAGTTAGATATCCCCAACATCAGTTTTGCCTCCATCGAGGAATGGAAAGATCAACGCTGCAGCGTGAGTAATGCTGCCTCAGTCATGCCGCCCCACATACAAACCACGTCTACTGACACAAATCCCAATTCCATGACGTATGGAATGAAAACCTACAACTTTATCCGTCCCGGTCAATATTGGCATGGCTTTCATGCGCAAATGCCAGGGGGCGGTGAATTGTTGTTGATCAATAACAATGCCGCCAAACCGACGCAAGGAGGGCCTTATTATTGGTCAACTAATAACCAGACATTTTTTTCGTGTTTGCCTAGCATTAAAAATGGTACGGGCGAAGGATTTGTCGCCGTCACAAGCGATGGCACCAAGTATTACTTTGACTGGCGGGCGCAAACCTATGAACCCCTCTTAGAGTTAGGCCAAGGCTATGCATTGCGTCGTGCTCGTATGGCGATGTATGCAACACGGGTAGAAGATCGTCATGGTAACTGGGTGGAATACACCTACGCCAATAGTCCTTACTACCCTGTCAAGCTGACACAAATTAAGTCGAGTGATCTGCGGACTTTGACCATTTCTTATCTTGCTGGTGGCTACCGGGACTATGTTTCAAGCGTCACTGATGGGACGCGCACTTGGCGCTATGAGTATGAGTACTTCACGACAGCAAAACCTCTGTTGAAGAAAGTAATTTTGCCGGACAGTAGTGCGTGGGAATTCGCATTCGCTGGCCTCAGCGATGCAAAAGTCGACTATTGGATCAACCTGGATACCCGAGAGGAGTCGCATACTTGCGAAACCCCAGGTGATGCCGTCATTCGTACTTACACAGGGACCATCAAGCATCCGTCTGGCGCTGTTGGTGAATTCACGGTGATGCCAACACGTTTTGGTCGGTCCAATGTGACCAATAACTGCCAAACCAATACGTATTTCGTCCCGAAGATGCCGCCGTGGTTTAACGCCAAGAATTTTCAGCAAAACACGGATGCGGTTCGTTACGATGTGCTTGCGCTGAAGCGCAAGAGTGTTTCAGGTGCCGGTATACAAACCACCGCCCAAGACTACAGCTACACCACGAGCTTGGTGGGTTTCGCGCCATCCTATCCGATCTGTCAGTCCGATAGCTGCGCTGGAAAGAATTTCACACTAGTAAGTAATAGCAATGGAACTTGGGAAAAATTCACCTTTGGCAATAGTTACTATTACAACGAAGGCAAAATGCTACTTTCTGAGAAAGGACGAGGAGCCGTAACGCTAAGTACGCAAAGCAATACCTACGAGCTTGCAAAACAAGGACTGCCTTTTCCGACGCCTTTCGCAGCAAGTCCGCAGCGCGGACAAGTATCTACGTTTAGTTCCGAGTACATTGGCCCGTTGAAAACCACCACCATTATTCAAGATGGTGTCAGTTTCAACTCAGTCGTAAATGGTTACGACAGTTTTGCACGCCCGACCAGTGTTACCAAATCTAGCGTATTGGCACCCAGTAAAACCGATACGGTGGTGTATCGCGATGATTTGAATAGATGGGTGCTTGGCCGAGTGAGTTCAGTCTCGACAGGCATTACCGGCGACGCAGCAACAACGAAAGAAGTCAGTCGAACCGAGTATGACGCCACCTCCAATTTGCCGCTGCAAACCTATAGCTTCGGCTCCCTGCAATCAATAACGACCTACAATGCGAACGGCACTGTCGCGACCATCAAGGATGCCAATAACAAGATCACTACACTCAGTGAGTACAAACGCGGCATGCCACAACGAGTCGACTATCCTGACAGTAGTTTTGAGACCGCTGCAGTCAATGATCTAGGATGGGTGACTTCAAACACAGATGCTCGTGGCAACACAACGGCATATGAATACAACCCGTTAGGTCGTCTGACCAAAATTTTACCGCCCGCCGGTGACACGGTGGCATGGAATGCGACGACGCTCTCTTTCGACAAACTTGCCACCCCCGCGTATGGCCTTCCTGCGGGTGCGTGGAAGCAGATGATCAGCGTCGGCAATTCCCGGTCTGAAACATATTTCGATGCGATGTGGCGTCCCGTGGTTAAACGGGAGTACGACAATGCCAACATCCTCAGCACGCAACGATTCTCCAGAACGTCCTACGATGGCGAGGGGCGTGTGGTGTTTGCCTCTTATCCTGGTAAAGGCGATTTAATTACCCAAGG
The DNA here is from genome assembly GCA_050737775.1 of Arenimonas sp. Taxonomy (GTDB): domain Bacteria; phylum Pseudomonadota; class Gammaproteobacteria; order Xanthomonadales; family Xanthomonadaceae; genus Arenimonas. Next base: position 16,359 of record JBOHYH010000171.1, on the reverse strand, counting down.
CACTCGCACGCAATATGATGATCTAGGTCGCGTTACCCAAATCAAACAAGATTCCGAGCTGGGTGTGCTTGTTACCAGCAAAGAATATTTGCCCGGCTTTCTGATTAAAACTACCAATCCCAAGCTTTTCAGTACAACCACCAGCTTTATGGCATGGGATACGCCTGATACGAGTTTGCCGGTGAGTATTGAATCGCCAGAAGATGCGTTGACTATCTTTACTCGCGATCTTTTTGGCAAACCCCTCTCAATCTCGCGGGGTGCTGTGAGTGGTGGAGATTTCGTCAGTCGTCACTATGTCTATGATGCGCAGCACCGTTTGTGTCAGCGTACAGAACCGGAAACGGGCACATTGGTGATGAGTTATGACCCTGCAGGCAATCTCTTGTGGTCCGCGCCGGGTCAAACGGTCGCTAATATCCATGTTTGCGATCGCGACGCTGTGCCAGCATCGGCCAGAATGATTCGGACTTACGATCCTCTCAACCGAATTAAAACGATGGATGTGCCAAACAGTACAAGCGATCTAGCCTACGATTATTTGCCGGGCGGATTGCTGAAAACTCTCAGTAACGGCGGTGTCGTATGGAATTATGCCTATAACAAACTTAATCTCCCAACCTCCGAAATTCTGACGTTAGATAGTCGCACTAAAACTATCGCCCACCGCTACAACGCTGATGGTGTGGAGGATCAGTTAACCTTGCCGAGTAATTTAGCAGTAGCGTATTCACCGAATGCGTTGGGTCAAGTAACTCAGGCCGGAGCTTTCGCGACGACTGTAAGCTATCGAAGCAATGGTGCGATGACGGGTTTTACCTATGGCAATACTGCCGTACATCGCCAGTTGCCGAATTTGCGTGGGCTATCGGCTGAGCGTAGCGATAGCCTTGGAACGGCGTTACTTCAAGACGAGCGTGTCGCTTTTGACGAAAACAGCAATATCCGTTGTATTCGCGATAACGCAAGCGGCAATGGTGGTGATCGCGATATGCAATACGATGGGCTGGATCGCTTGTTGAATACAAACGCACCTCGTCAGTGGTGGGCCTATGCAAATACAAGTTATGACGTGCTGGATAATATCCGCGGATACACGATGGGTAATCGCGTGCATTCGTATGTTTACGATGCGAATAACCGTCTCTCAAAAATTACGAAGCCATTTGGAACATCGCCCGGTCCCCAGTCAACGACCACGGCGAGCACTTCACTACCCACATGCGATAACTTTGCATTGGCAACCGATATTGGCGATCTCAGTCCGGAAGGTGGCGGTGGCACGACACCACCAGGCGGCGGTGGTACTCCGCCGGGTGGTGGTGGAGACGACCCTCCCGGAGGAGGCCAGCAGCAAAGTGTTGTAGTCGCTACAGCATCAAATAGTAATAACAGATCGAGCGCGCCTGTATCGTCAAGGTCTGCCAATCCTAGTGGACCAGTAACGACCCAGGCGGTTGCAGCACCTTGCTGTCAAATTCCGGAACAACCGGTCACGGTGTACCAATTTAGCTATGACGCTAACGGTAATACCACAAGCGGTCGCCAACCGATGGTTTACGACGCACTGAATCGCGTCACACAAGTCACCGGCAAAGAAAGTTATATTTACGACGGGCATGGCAGGCGCGTTAAAACCACACGTCTAAGTGATGGCAAAATCAATTATTCTGTTTACGATCTCAATGGACAATTGCTTACGGAAGATGATTCACGAAGTAACAAAAAGACCGATTTCGTCTATTTGAACGGAAGGCTAGTGGCACAACGCAGTGCAGCTCTAACGGGTACAAACGCACAAACGACTACTTACATTAATACTTATTTACACACCGACTCGCTGGGTAGCCCGGTCGCGTACACCGATCAAGCCGGCACTATTACCAGAATTGAACGTTACACGCCTTATGGCGAACCAAGCGATCAAATGTATGACCAAGGGCCTGGCTATACGGGGCATGTCACCGACTCGTTAACGGGGTTAACTTATGCACAACAGCGCTATTATGATCCGCTGATCGGTAGATTTTTATCACCTGATCCGGTCACTACTGATCTCAATGCTGGGACGAATTTCAATCGGTTTTGGTATGCGGCGGACAACCCGTATAAATTCACAGACCCTGACGGCAGGTATTGGTGCAGTGGTATGCCACAGGATTGCGGAAGTGTAGATTCTTACGTCAGCGCACTTAACCTGGGTCTGAGTAAAATGAAACCGGGCAGTCAAAGCTATAACCGATTATCGAGAATTTCAGCAATGATTGGACAGCCGTGGACAAAGAATGGAATTACGTTCGATCCCGGAACGCCGAAAACCGGTATGGCAGATAGTAAGCCGGGTGGACACATTACTATTGATATTGCACAGGTGAAACAATGGGCGAAAGATTTAGGTGCACATAATAAAGGGAAATCGTCGTCAAAGTTAGAAGCTGAACTGGGCGCGAGTGTCTTATCACATGAAGTAAATCATGAGATCGACAGACAGGAGTCCTTTTTCCCAAGTTATTTTCCTAATGATTTAAAAGAAAGGTTTTCGACAGAATTTAATTCAAATCGAATCGAATCAGTTCTGAATCAAGCGCTAGGGACTACAACAAATTTGAATTTGCCCGGGATGACTCAAGCACAGCGTGAAGCTGCAATTGCTGTCGGTGCCCAAGGCTCCGTAACTTCCGCTTGTGCTAAAGGAGGCTTAGGATGCAAATAAAAGCTATGAAATTACTTTTTGCATATGGCTTCTCTACATTGCTGCTCTGTAGCTGCACAAGTAGTCAAAAAGTTATGACTATTTGTGATATGGCTGAAAATGCAAATGACCTGAATCAAGCAACTGTTCGAATTCGAGCCACTTATTTACCAGATCGAATGCATGGTTCGGTCTTGGTGGATAAAAATTGTCCTGATGTTGCTCTGAACCCTATGCCGCTAATGAGTGCCAAGACTGAAGCGTTTCGACGTGCAGTCTTTGGCGATATCTATCATCCCGCAACTCCATTTAAGATAGATTTTTCTGGAAAGTTCACTGCGGAAAAAGATGGGAAACTGATTGGAAATGTCGAAATACTTGAAGTGCACTCATATGAAAAACAAAAATGAGTAATCAAAGCTGTTTGTTTTTAATGGTCTAAATATCTATCGGCCAAATAACCGGCGCGCAATTGAGCTTCTTTCGAAGACCCCGCTTCAACTGGCTACCTGAGGTAAACGATGCGAAATGGATTGACGCAGACTGTTCTGGCAGCACTGACCTTGTTCACAGCCAGTGCGACGAGTGCAACTTCCCCGCTTGACGCCGACCGTTGGCAGGCAATGGCCCGTGTCGATCTCGATGCAATGCGTGCACGTATCCTCGAGGGGCATCCAGGCGTCATCGATCCGGCGAATCCCGAATTCAAGCTCTGGGTCGAGCAAGGCTATGAGCAGGCCAAGACTTACCTTCCGTATATCGTGAGTTACGACACGGCGAAGTTGGTGGTGCGCTATTACGCCGCAGGCTTCGAGGACGGGCATCTGGTTTACTCGGATGATATTCGCGAGAACTTCCCAATTTTTGTTAATGGCTGGCATGTGAAATGGGAGGGCGGACATTACGTGGTTGCCGCCGTACTGCCTAATTGGTCCGTCCCACTGCCACCGGTGAGCGCCACCTGGATAGCTTGTGACGGGCTATCAGCCGAGCAAGTCATGCAAACTAGGATCGCGCCGTTTTCCGACTTGCGTACGGGCGAACAAAGCCGAAATCACCGTGTTGGTTTGTTGTGGATGCAACTGCCGGTCGCGGAGAACTTGCGCGAGTGCACGTTCCAAAAGACCAACGGCGACACAATACGATTGCCAGTCAACTACCAGCCGATTTACACCGAGCAATTCTTCGATACGGTGTCGCAACTCCGGAAGCCGGGAACGCCTTCCGCGAACAGCTTCGAGCTAAACGACGGCATATTGTGGGTCCGCGCCGGAAATTTTCATCTGAATAAAGACGATCAGCAGGCACTGGCCACGATGCTCGCCGAACTTGCGAAGTTGCATTATATCCGCGCAATCGTGTTCGATTCGCGCGGCAACCGGGGTGGCGACAGTAGCATCGGCGATCATATTTTCGAAGCCGCCACGGGTGGCCTCGAGTTTGACCAAACCGATCTCGATTCGCTACCGCGGTACTACGCGCAATGGCGAGTGTCCGATTACCTGATTCAATTCCTGGGTTTGAACATCGAAGAAAATAAGAAATTATACGGTGCCGATAGCCCGCGTGTGGCCGACGACATCGCATTCCGCGACAAGGTAGTCACCGCAAAAACTGCCGGACAGATTTGGGTAGAGCAAGATGCCGGGCACATGATCACGCGTGAAGCTGTCGTCGCCAGGTGTGGTCACCTACGTCGTTTCAACGCTAAGGTTGCGCTGTTGACCGACAGCAACTGCGTCAGCGCATGTCTAGATTTCGCCGATATCGTGTTGCGGGTCCCCGGCGTAGTGCATGTGGGCGAGACTACCGGTGCCGATAGCGTATATCTGGTCGGTAGCAGTTCAGAGATGCCTAGCGGCAATCGGTTCGTCATGCCCGTCAAGGTGTGGCGAAACCGCACGCGTGGCAATAACCAAGCATTGGTGCCGGAAGTAGCTGTGAATCTCGATAGCGAAGAGGCCACGATTCGCCGAGATGTGCGACGGGCGCTCGGACTTGAGTGAAGGAAGTACAGATTAAGTAGCAGTCGAGCGAAAAAGGTAAGTTGTTTTCTTGAAAAAGGCCCCTCATTCCACTTAGAGGAGAGGTTTCTGTGCGTTCCACCAAGAGTCTTGAACTATAGGGCGAAGCTGTGTCTTGAAGTGACTGTCATCGTAGGGATAGCCTCTCCCAGAATCTCGACCCACAACATAAAGGCCTTTCGAATAGGGAAGGTGATTCCCGAAGCGATCAATGCGCTGTTTTTCCTTTACGTAGTTCGCAAGCTCTCCGAAAAATGGGGTGGGTGCTTCCTGCATTGGTATATGTTGCACCATTGCTTGTTCTTGAAGAATTAGCTGCCCTCCACTTTTAGTAGGAACACGTTTTTCTCTAACGTCTTGGTTAACCACCTGAATGACAGGTTGCCCAAGCATGCTTGCCAGAAATGCACCGTTTCCAATATGAATCCAGTGCCGGTTGTCGGCACATTCGAGGGCGTGCCGAGCGAATGCGGCTTCGTCTTGCAGGTCTTCATCGGAAACATCCGACAGATCGATCTCCAACATTGTTATGCCTTGGGCGATAACGCGCTGACGTTTAATCAAATCTACAGCATGCGAGACTTTGATCTCGACATAGAGAGCTTGGATCAAAGCTTGGCCACTCAATGCAATAACCCTCAGGTCCGGCCGCATCTGATTGCCGCTCAATGTCACTTCTTGTGCACTTCCAGGAGCAAGCGTTGCGATGGTTGCCCCAAACAAAAATTCTTTATCCAGAGCTGACCAAGCCGGAAGCATGAGTCTTGTTGCACGCGACACTATTTCTTTGCCCATTCGATGAAGGGCACTCTCGCGTCCGCCACAACCGGGGCTCTGAGATGCATGTGCAAAGTAAGAAATGCGTTGTCGTGTCGGTGAGGGTCGATTGCGAGCAACCAACGGCCTTGCACAGTTAGGGTCAGGACAAACGCAATGGCAGGCGAGACCTGTCTCTACTGCTGACACGTAGTGCAGCTTACCGTCCCGCAGTCCGAACGGTACCTTGCCCCTGGATATAACTTGGCTCATATAGAGAGTCACCCTAGCTTTCCTCAATCTCAAAGGTCGAGACTACAACGGAAAGAGTGACTGGACCAAGTGACCTAACCCGAACACACCAACAAATTACATAGCGTACACAGCTATTGTGGGCCTTTTATGGAGTCGTTGAGTTGGGTAAATTTTAATGGGAAGGACAACAGTTTACAGGGCCACCGCTCAGCTACTGATATGCATCCTCTTTCAATAAAAGTGGTAGTTAAGCTTGCCCATGATCTGAACAGCGGGATACTCTTATTTCACCCCGCTTTTGGGTTAACTAGTTTCTAGGCTAAAAAATGTTCAGTCCTATTAAATTAATTCCATCTGATTCAAGTCTTGTCCATCTTTGCCAAGATGTTCAGCACAAGCTTTCCCATGTACGGGAGCTCCAAAACTTAAGCATTCATGTTGTGCTTGAACAAGACTTTTCTGGCCTCCCGGAGGCCGAGCGAAGCCAAGTCATGAGAGATACCTGTGCTGCATACCGCAGATCGACTAATACTATTCACATTAATAAATCCACATTTAATGCTCTTCAACCTATAGTCATGGAGGCCGTTCTTGCTCACGAGATTGGACATGCCCATGCCCATCATTGCTCACTTATGGATACAATGCCGCAGTACAAAGAGCTAGGAAATTATGGAGAAGAGTTTCTTGCTGATCGCTTGGCATGCCTTTGGGGATTTGAGGACGGTCTTTGCCTGGAGCGTGAATCTTCGTACAAAAGTCCATACGTTAAAGCACTCAAAACATGGCCAGATGAGGTCGCTTATTGCGAAGCAATGGGCCTTTGGCGAATGCAGCGCTTAGCGGGCATAGTTTGAATGAGCAGCCTATCTACGCAATCAAGGTGACCTCAGTGCGTAAACTGCTTTTTTATTTCACATCCGGTGCGTCGGCACCTTATTTTGGTTGTTGGGGCCCATGAAACATTTTCAAAGTGTCTCGAATATCACGCCGGAAGAATATGAGATCCAAGTAAAAAAATGGTTTGAATCCTGCGGAGACGAACTAAACTTATTTTCAGTGACTCATCGTGAAATTCTCAGCGGCACTGATGGTGATTATGAGATAGATGTTGTTGTACGCTTTAAGGCACTTGGTGGAGTTCATTTCAAGACCCTAGTTGAATGTAAGAAGCATAAGAACCCCATTAAGAGGGAGTTAGTGCAAATACTGCATCAGAAACAGCAGTCTCTTGGTGCCAATAAGGCAATTCTTGTGAGTACTTCTGCCTTTCAAGAGGGTGCAATCGAATTTGCGCGTACACATGGAATCGCGCTTATAAGACTAGTCAATGGGGCCGCTATGTATATACAAGGGAGCTTAAGAAGCGACGCTCCAATTCCTCATATCCCAAGTGACGTCGACCCCTTTGCGGGCTTACTGTATTCTCCAGAAGACGGCCTTATTGTTGAGGGCTTCAATAGTCACAATAACGTGGCATTGGAGCGCTTTCTTCACGAGCATGGCACCTAACTGCACAACCGGTGATCCCAGTGAAAGACCTGCTTTCGAGTTTCACATCCGGCAGTAGACACTTTTTTTTGGGTGCTAGATGACCAAGATAACCTACATATATCCACATGATGGCTTAACTGTCAAAGCTGTGCATGCTTATCATCAAGAAACACTTTTCTTTGGGTTACTTTTTCCTGTAATTGAACAACAAGCCAGCCAAGAGTCCTTAGACGAAATATTTGGGAGTATTGCGGAAGACTGGGCAAAACAGGAGCTTGGAGTACTTGGTTTCGTATCGACGTATCATATGTGGGAGCGCCAGCTTCAAGAGCTGTTTCTCGAACAAAAAGAACGATCTGATCTAACTATCCCAACTTTACCTTCGCATGAAAACATTGTTCAATACGGAAAGAGAGTGCTTTTAAATACTTTCGAGGCGTCAGCGCCTGAAGAGTACTGGCTTGAACTAGACAGGGCTAGGATGGTTGTAAATGCCTTTAAGCATGGCCCTAGCAAAAAATTTGACGCTGCCATGAAGGCTCACCCTGATTTTTTCTTTGTTCCTGAAGATAATAGCCATCTTCCAATAGTTTCAATTTCAATGGACCAACTTCGGCTGCTCATTAAAACTGTGGCAGCATTTTGGGGCGAGCTCCCGAGACAAATTGACTATGTCCGCAACAGCGTTTAATTAGGCGATCAGGGTGGCCTCCTTGCGTATCCTGTATTCCAATTTCACATCGGCATACTATTTTTTTGTTAGAGGTGAATATGAAATATAACGATTTGCTTGACGAATACAAAAAGCGGAGCAAATTGCTTCAAAACGATGCTTTTTTGGCAAAGCGATTAGGAGTGACGTCGGCACGAATTAGCCAAATGCGAGCTTCAAAAGCAAATTTAACAACGAAACAAGTTGTTGCTTTATCCGACAAACTCTCAAAACAATCTGTTGCCCAAGCATTACGTGAATCGATACTTCCAATTACTGAACACTATCCAATTGATAGGGCCGACTCGAAGCACGGCGCAAACTGGGAAATACTTCCAACTAGTCAAAAATTGAACCCGCGCAACTTCAAAATACGAAAATTACTTGAGCAACATCAAGGAATTTATTTTTTCTATGACTCTCAAGGGAAAGTGCTTTACAACGGGAAAACGGAAAAGCAGGGGCTTTGGAAAGAAATCAATAATGCATACAATCGGGTCAGAGATTCTCATAAAGTTTTTCGTGTCAAACATCTAATAAATGGCACTGATTTTCTCCCTGCTTGGCAAAAACCAAGGCAGCCTGTCAAACGTAGTGTCTACTTTCACGAAGTGGCCAGCTTTTTTTCCGCTTACAAAGTTGCGCCGGAGCTCATTCCATTTATCGAAGCGCTTATCGTGAGGTCTGTATGTAATGACCTTTCAAACGTCAGAATGGAGAAGCTCCACTTTCCCCTCTAACGATGTGATCAAGGTGATCCAATGGTCGACGCGGTGTATATTCGGTATAAGTAATACTCAGACACTAATTAGGACTATTCCGCGAATGCTAGGCAATTCCAGTCTATGATTTGATGGTTCGCATCAAATTCCAATCCTGTCTGAGTCAGTCACGAGAGTTTTATGCCAAATCCAAGTCATTCGACGGTCCACCTCACTATGCGTAAAGGCAAGGAGACACTGTCCATTGGTTCTGGAGTGCTCTATGAACGCAATAACGAATTCTTTATTGCAACTGCATGGCATAACTTTACAGGTAGGCATAGTGACAGCTTGTGTCTCCTCTCCAATAGGAAAGCTGTACCGGACAATGTCGTCGTAACCGTGGCGCTCTTGATTAGCGGTAGTGGTGGTAATACGTGGCGCATGTCATTCACGATACCGCTAGAGGATGATGAAAAAACAAACTACCTGATTCATCCACAAGGATGGCCAAGGGTAGATATTGCAGTGCTGCCCATCAATCCTGATACGCCATTGCCCTTTGAGGGCTTTCTGCCAGATGGTAGTCACTTCAGTCAAACCATACCGATGCGGCAACATGCGTCTAACGGCGGAATTGGGACCGAGATACAGACTATTCAGCAATGCGCGGGAACATATGCATCATTGCCCATCCCACCACATGAACTCATAGACCCTGGCGACGACCTTTTCGTATTGGGGTACCCGCGTGGAATTGTGGACTACACGATGGAGCCTATTTGGAAACGTGCAACTGTGGCATCGAATCCGCGCATTGGATGGAATCAGCAGGAACAGTTCCTTGTCGATTGCGCGTCACGCCAGGGAATGTCTGGAGGCCCTGTCATCTCTTATACGAAGTCGGGGGCAGTTCGTGTTGGAGGAATGGTTCATATAGGCCAACATCCATCAGCAGCTCTCTGCGGCATCTATGTTGGAAGAATCTTGGACATTCAGTCAAATAAAGAAGATCAGTTGTTCGAGGCACAGCTTGGAACGGTATGGAGAGCAAACTTAATCGACGAGATTATTGATGCAAAAGTGCTTGCTCCTCAATCCAATATGCTTATTGCATCGACTTCTGAAATAGATAAAGCAATAGCCGGGGCATGGCCATCGGAAGGCATTGCCGATCCTGCAACCTGCGATTATCCCGCGTTTCGTCAATCAATCATGCGAAAAGCACTGGTAAAGTTGTGTGGCAACGCAGCGCCTGCCGATGTTGAGGAAGCACTCTTGCGACGCATCGAAGCCGTGCAGCCCTTATAGACACTTTCCTACCGAGAACTAGCTTGATTTATTTAAAGTGTGACAATTGCCTAATCCAGAATACCCAAGTCTTGCTAGTAAGGCTTTTGGCGCTATTTGGCTGTAAAAAACAAGCAATTTATGTCCAAAAGTACTAAAAATCCATTAAAAGCTGCATTTTTTTCGGACAGTAATTGGAATGTTGTCCAGCTTGGCCTCCGTTCGCTAACATGACGAAAGCGTCATTTTAAATATCGCATCAAGTGTTATTTTGCAGCCTTGGTATTCAAGGAAGTTTCGGCAATGAATCGATCGGGTTTAGTTCTGTTCGCGACGCTCGTCGCTGTTTCTGGCCAATGCTCTGCAAGTGATTTGAAACTGGCAAGCTGGAATCTGGGCTGGCATTTAAGTCAGGCCGAGGCGAAAAGCTGGATTGCAGGCTGCGATGCCAAATACGAGTTAAATCAAAACAAGATCTGGCAGCGCTCGCAAAATACAAATGCGATATCGGGCTGGGATATGGACTGGCGTCCTCGTGACGCGGCAATCCAATTGCCATGGACGATAGAAAAATCACCACCCTGCACTGTTTATGAAGGCGACGACAGAAAAGTCATCCATGTAACGCAGGCATTATTCAAAAATCGTGTACAGAAGATCGCCAACAAAATTTCCGAAATGTCGCCGGATGTGATGGCGTTCCAGGAAGTGTCGGGTGACGCTGCAATAAAAGACATCCTGGGCAAAGCTGTTGGTAAATATCACGTCTGTTCCTATACCGGTTATTCCGTGCAACGGCTGGCTTTTGCCTGGAAAAAATCGCTGGGAAAGAGCAAAGGCACTTGTGAAGTATTCGATGCACTTTCACTTCCGGAAAATGGCAGCGAGCGTCGCCCGCGTCCGGGCTTGCGCCTTGCATTGGATATCAACGGAAAAAAAACGGCATTTCTCAATGTGCATTTGAAAAGCAGTTGCGTATCGCCATTGGAAATGAACGAACAAAAACGCGGTCAGCTGGAAAGTGACCAGAAAGATTGCCTGGTGTTGCAGCAGCAAGTGCAGCCTTTGGAAAACTGGATCGAAGAGTCTTCGAAAAAGTTTGATCGTTTTGTCGTGGTGGGCGATTTCAATCGCGATCTCTGGCATGAACTGGACAAGGCAAAAACCATGTCGGCACGGATGGATGCCAGCAATCCTGCCGGCCCGCGCAAAAACAATGTTCGCGTTCGCCTGATGCTGTCGGAAATCAATGACGGCATGCCGGCAGAATCGAAAATGGCACTGGTTGCTGCGCGCTGCAGCGAATCCGAAGCGGCAAACGGTTTGTGCGAGAAAGCGCATTTGGTCCGGCTTTCACCAGATGAAATGAAAGCTCTGGTCAAGGACATGGGTTGCCGCAATCCGATTGAACTCGATCAAATGCTGGTCAGTAGCAACTGGAATGCAGGCGATGCGGTATCGCATGCCATAAAGATTTCCATAGCGCCTTATGGCAACTCCAGTGCAAGTGCATTGGCTGCCTCGGACCATTGTCCGACACAGATTGCATTACCCCAGCCATAGCCTGTAAATAACGAATCACGGAGAAACCTCATGTCGAGCTCACCCACTATTGACGGCATTGCCCAGCACCTCGACGAGAGTGCTGCGAAACAATTGTTCTTCGGCAATATTCTCGATGAACATCTGTTTCCGTATCCGCAAATTCGTGAGCATGACCGCGAAATGCTCGGCGCGATGAATGATGCGATCGACCAATTTCTGAAAGACAAGCATCACGATCTGGCGCAATACGATCGCAATGCCGAGCAGCCGGAAGAATTCATTCAGGCGCTGCGCGATATGGGTTTGTTCGGATTGATCATTCCGGAAGAGTATGGTGGCCTCGCCTTGTCCAACGGCGCGTACGCACGCGTGCTTGGACAAACCAGCAGCCATGACAGTTCGGTATCGCTGACCATCGGTGCACACAGTTCAATCGGCATGAAAGGCCTGCTCTTGTTTGGCAGCGATGAGCAGAAGCAACGCTATCTGCCGAAACTTGCCAGCGGCGAAATGATTGCGGCTTTTTGTCTGACCGAATCCGGCGCCGGTTCCGATGCGGCTTCCATTCGCACCAAGGCAACGCGCAACGAGGACGGCAGCTGGATTCTCAACGGCGAAAAAATCTGGATTACCAATGGTGGCATCGCAGATTTTTACACCGTCTTCGCCAAGACCGACACACCCGAAGGCAAGGTCACCGCATTCCTTGTCGAAGCAAATTGGCAAGGCGTTGCCCACGGCCCACATGAAGACAAGATGGGCATTCGTGCTTCATCGACCACGACGGTTTCCTTCAGCGATGTCAGAGTGCCGCCGGAAAATGTATTGGGCGCCGTCGGCAAAGGCTTCAAGGTCGCCATGAGTATTCTCAATAGCGGCCGCACTGGTTTGGGTGGTGGTGCGGTCGGCGGTATCAAGACATTGATTCGTCTTTCGACCGCACAGGCAAAAGATCGAAAGCAATTCGATAAACCCATCGCCGAGTTTGGTCTGGTACGTGAAAAAATAATGCAGATGACGGTGGATTGCTTTGCGGCCGAAAGCACGGTCTGGATGGTCGCGCACATGATCGACAGCGGTTGCACCGATTACTCGACGGAAGCGGCGATCAGCAAAGTCTTCGCCAGTGAAGCGGTGCAGAAAGCCTCGTATGAAGCACTGCAAATTGCGGCTGGTAATGGTTATATGCGGGAATTTCCGTATGAACAAATCACACGCGATACCCGAATACTTTCGATCTTCGAAGGCACCAACGAAATTTTGCGTTTGTATATTGCACTGTCCGGCATGAAAGGTGTTGGTGTAGGTCTGGGGGAATTAAAAACAGCGGTCGGCGATATTTTCAATGACCCAATCAAAGGTTTCGGCGTACTGGGCGATTACACGAGTCGGCGGATGCGGGAGGTAACGGGTTATGGCACCGATAAAATTCTATATACGCTTGAGCCATCTTTGAAAAAATTCGCCGCCATTTACGAAAAATATGCCGTCGAGCTATCGAAAGCTTCTGATCAATTATTACGACAACACGGCAAAGCCATCGCCGATCAGCAATACGCACAAAAACGCATCGCCGATATCACCATCGATCTATTCGTGGGTCTTTGCGTATTGTCGCGTGCCGATAGCTTATTGAAACAAGGTCATGCCGCGGCTACGCAAGCAGTCGATATCGCCACTATCTTCACTCGTCAGGCCCGTCGCCGCATGGCACGAAATCAGCGCGCGCTGGAACGCAATGAAGATGCCGAAACCGAACGGCTGGCCTCGGCGATTCTCGAGCGCGGCAGTTATGCCTGGGACGTGATCTAGATAATCAAACGAGATGCCGCCAGCTTGTAGTGCAAGCTGGCGGCTTTGGTTTATACGAAACTAGCGATCACTTTCTTCCGCCGTTTGGCCATCTTTTTCTAACAGAGGGGCGAGAAATCAGTTTGTCGACAAGCCGGCATTCAGGCAGGCAATCTGTTTGGGCATTCCAAACAACATGGTTTCACAATGGTGTTAATCCGACTAATCTCTCTGCAAAAAACCCCGGCATTGCCGGGGTTATGCTTTTAGCTTTCATTGCCAATAGTTAATGATCAAAACGTAATGCTCCAGCTATCAATCTTGCCGACATCGCCACTTGCATTGTCGTTCACCTGCAATTTCCAGGTGCCGTTCAATGCTTCCGAAGAGACATTCAAGGTCACTGTTTTGTTGATATTGTCCGTACCAGCACCGGTGCGGTTGTGGATGTTGTACAGGCTGCCATCCGGGGCCACCAGGTCAACCTTCAGGTCGCCTTGATAAGTGTGCGCAATCGCGACCGTTACCGAAGTTGTCGCTGCTGCATTACCGGTACGGCCGGAAACCGCAATCGGACTATCTACCGTGGCGTTATCACTGATCGTGAAGTCCGTCGTGTTGGTATAGGTTTGCACGGGAGTTCCGGTGTTGTAGCTACCGGTCAGACTCACGCCCGAGAAGGCCGCGTAGGCTTTCAAACGAACGTAGTAAGTACCCGCTTGTGCCGTTGCGATATTGCAGGTTTCTGCGTTGCCTGAAGCATAAGGACGGCAATCGTACACGGTGTCGGTAGGAGCACTACCAAACTTCACGTACATATCGACATCACCCGTACCGCTTGCGGTCACGAACTTCAGCCCGGTTGCACCGGCGGGCACCACCATCGTGTAGTTCACAGACGCACCGGTTGCTGCAGAAAGGCCTGTAACGGCTACGCCGTTTGTGAGCACGGTTCCGGTGCTGGAAACGGTGACTGATTTGGTAACGGTGTGGGTTGCGCCACCGTTATCAGTCACCGTGAGACTTACGCTGTAAGTACCGGCCACCGCATACGTTTTGCCTGGATTGGTTGCGGTGGACGTTGTGCTATCACCAAAATTCCAGCTGCGTGATGCGATGGTGCCATCACTGTCACTTGAACTATCGGTGAAGCTCGCGACCAGGTTGGACGTAGTGAAGCTGAAATTAGCCACCGGATTTGTATTGCCAGCAGAAGTAACAGTCACGGGTTTGCTGATGGTATGAGTGGCCCCGTTATTGTCCGTGACAGTCAGCGAAACGGAATAGGTACCGGCTGCGCTATAGGCATGGCTTGGATTGGTTGTGGTCGCAGTGGTGCTATCGCCAAAGTTCCAAGAACGCGAAGCAATACTGCCGTCCGAGTCGGTCGAGCTATCAGTAAAGGTTGCGGTCAGACCACTGACGGAAAAACTGAAGTTTGCTGCCGGCGGCGTGTTGCCGGTAGTGGCCTTGTTGCAAGTACCGGAAAAATTGTCGGTCCAGGTCTTGCCCGCGACCGGCACAAAATCGCCGGTGTAGCCAGTGGCCGTCAGAGTGAGTTTAAGCACACCCCATGTGTTTGCCTGGCTGGCTTGCAGCAGCGGATGCGTGCCGCTTAGCGAGTAGAAATCACGACCGCCGGTACCAACCAGGATTTGGCGAACACCATCCGCTTTGGCTGCCTGGTTGCCGTCCATCTTGTCGTAACGTTGGTAGTTGTGGTCGTGGCCGACCAGTACCAAATCGGCTTTGGCCGCGTACAGCCGGTCATAGATCGGCTTGACCGAGCTGTAGCCGGAATAGTTACCACGACTGACCAGCGGATGATGAAAGTAAGCCGCAGTGCAAGGCTTGGTATTTGCCGCCAAATCGTCACTCAGCCAGTTAAGTTGAGTCGTGGAGACCGTGCCGCCGGACATTGTATTGAGCGCGACGAAATGCCAGTCACCAACGTCGTAGCTATAAAAGCCTTTGCTGCGATCGCCTGCAACGCCGGTCTGGTTGCCGCTACCGTTGAAATAATCGTAATAGCCGCTTGCATTGCTGGTGTTGTAGTCATGGTTGCCGGGCGTCGGGCGGGTCAATATCTTGAAGCGGCCCCAGCGTGCATTATAAAGATTGTTGTATTCACTCAGCGTCCCGCTCTCGTAGGCGTTGTCACCGGCAGTGAATACGCTGGTGGGATTGATCGCAACGATAAGGTCCGACGTCTTGCCGCAATCGGTCGGCGTGCTATCGCAAATGTCGCCGGCGCCAGCCACGGTAACCGTGGTGGCGGTCAGGCTCTTGGTGCCGTAATCGTAACTGTCGACACGGTAACGACTGTCGGGATGGCCAAAGTAGGTCTGGATAGTGACGCATTCACCGCGCAGGGCGCGCGTGCGAAAGCTGCGGTCGTTCCAGCGCTTGCCTTCAAAAGTGTAACTATCGCCACCGGTGCTGGTAATGGTGAGTGTGTCGTAGCTGTTGAGCACAAGTTCCTTGAAGCCAAGTCGCATCCATTTCGCACCTGGCTCGCAGACTCGATTGGATTGCGCTGCCAGCAAGGGCGATCGGGCTTCAGAAATCTGTCTGGTACCGGCGCTGTCTTCGGACAGTTGCAAGGTGCGTTGCTTTGCCTGCGCATCGGGCGCGAGACTACCCAGCATGCCAAATAACATCAGCAACAAAATGGCAGTGTTAGAACAGAGCTCTTTGTACCTTGTGCTCACAAAACTTCTCCCCGTAAATTCCGTTTTAATGTGGACATCCAATGCAGGCATGTTGTTGTGAGTCGGCCCCTTCCGAACTCGTTTTTGTATCACTCGATCAGAACGGTAACATTTTACAAAAGTTATCGGCATCACTACGAGCGCGATCATGATCACCGAGTTGTATTTCGCTGGAGTTACAATTGGCAATATGGCGATGTGATTTCTACACTTGCGAAACTTGCTGCGACTGCACAAATAGTTCAACTGCATCCATGGCCTGCAATATTTCTTGCGTTGACTCTGCGCCAATGATTGCCTAACCTCGCCTGCTTGACTGGAAAATCCTGATATAAGCAAAGTCCAATTCGTACAGTGATCGCGCCGTCATTGCATTTCAGACTGCGAT
>JBOHYH010000170.1:0-1083 GCA_050737775.1 Arenimonas sp. | reverse complement strand
ACTCGAGCCGCGATTGTTTTCCTTCAACTCGCCAATGGGCGCCTGTCCTTCCTGCGATGGTCTGGGTATCAAGGATTTCTTTGATCCAAGTCGCGTCGTCGTGCATCCGGAACTAAGTCTGGCGGCCGGTGCCGTGCGTGGCTGGGATCGTCGCAATGCTTATTATTTCCAACTGATTGCATCGCTGGCAAAGCATTACGCCTTCGATGTCGATACAGCATGGCAAACACTGTCGGAAAAAATTCGCCAAGCAATATTGTTTGGCAGTGGTGAGGAAATCATTTCGTTCACCTATTTGACGGAATCCGGCGGACGCACCCAACGCAAACATAAATTCGAAGGTATCGTTCCGAATCTTGACCGACGTTTTCGTGAAACCGAATCGCAAGCGGTAAAAGAAGAGCTGGCGAAATTCATCAGCGTTCAACCCTGCCCGACCTGCAATGGCGCTCGTTTGAACAAAGCGGCTCGCAGCGTAACGGTCGCGAACAAAACCTTGTCCGAAATTACCCGTTGGCCAATCGATGAAACCATCGCCTTCTTCACGCAATTGAAACTTTCCGGTTGGCGCGGCGAAATCGCCGTAAAAATCGTGAAAGAAATCCATGATCGTCTGCGCTTCCTGATGGATGTCGGACTGGATTATTTAACGCTTGAACGCAAGGCAGATTCCTTGTCCGGCGGCGAAGCACAACGCATTCGTCTGGCATCGCAAATTGGTGCCGGCCTGGTGGGCGTGATGTACGTGCTCGACGAACCCTCGATTGGTTTGCATCAACGCGACAACGAACGTCTGCTTGGCACGCTGACTCGACTGCGCGACATGGGCAATACCGTGATCGTCGTTGAACATGATGAAGATGCCATTCGCCTTGCTGATCATGTAGTCGATATCGGCCCCGGGGCCGGCGTGCACGGTGGTGAAATCATTGCGCAAGGCACCATTGACGATATTTTGAAAGCACCTCGCTCATTGACCGGCGCGTATTTATCCGGTCGGATGAAAATCGAAATTCCGAAAGTTCGCCACAAGGCGAAACCGAAAATGTCGCTCAAATTATTGGGCGCCACCGGCAACAATCT